>CAUJKA010000312.1 GCA_963204965.1 Planctomycetota bacterium
GTCGCTCCTGGGTATCGAAGCGCTGCCGGTGGAGGTTGAGGTGGATGTGTCGGGTACGCCGATGCCGAAGACGATGCTGGTGGGTTTGCCCGAAGCAGCGGTTAAGGAGAGTATCCACCGAGTCGAACGAGCGATCGTCAATAGCGGATTTGAACGACCTAATGATCGCGTCGTGATCAATCTGGCACCGGCTGAATTGCCTAAACAAGCTGCGTCGTTTGATTTGCCAATCTCGTTGGGCTTACTGGCCGCCAGCGGCCAGTTTTCGTCGGATCTATTTTCGCAATATGCTGTGGTCGGCGAGCTTGCCCTGGAGGGTCACACCCGGCCGATCAAGGGTGCTCTCTCGATGGCAATGGCGACTCGTGATTGCGGTTTGAAGGGCTTGATATTGCCTCGACAAAACGCTCCTGAAGCCGCGGTGGTCTCGGAGATTGAAGTGATCCCGGTGGACTCGTTGACCGAAGCCGTAGGATTCTTCGCTGGATCAATCGAGATTGCGCCGCATCTGGCTCAATTGGATCGACTGTTCGAAGAGTTCAGCAATTATGCACAGGACTTCGCCGACGTTCGCGGCCAAGAGATGGCCAAGCGAGCTTTAGCAATCGCGGCCAGTGGTTTGCACAATATTTTGATGCTTGGTCCACCAGGATCGGGTAAGACAATGTTGGCGAAGCGTCTGCCCTCGATTTTACCGACGCTGACGGCGGAGGAGTCGATTGAGACGACGAGGATTTATAGCTCGCTGGGTCAGATGCGTCAGGGGCAGCCGTTGATGGCGATTCGTCCGTTTAGGTCGCCTCATCATACGATTAGCAATGCGGGTCTGGTGGGTGGAGGCAACCCGCCGGCGCCGGGCGAAATATCTTTGGCTCATAACGGCGTGCTGTTCTTAGACGAATTGCCCGAGTTTGATCGAAGGACGTTAGAAGTGATGCGTCAGCCGTTGGAGGATCGAGTCGTAACGATTTCGCGAGCGCTTCGCAGTACGACGTTTCCGGCGAGCTTTATGCTAGTGGCGGCACTTAATCCTTGTCCTTGTGGTTTTCGTACGGACCCGCGCAGAACGTGCAATTGCACTTCGATACAGATTGAAAAGTACATGTCGCGCATCTCGGGGCCACTACTTGATCGAATTGACATTCACATCGAAGTCCCCGCCGTTCCCTTCGAAGAGCTCAGTTCGTCGACCGATGGTACGAGCAGCAAAGCGATTCGGCAGCAAGTCGAGGCGGCGCGGGTATCGCAGAAGCGGCGCTTCAACGGAACATCGACGCTTTACAACGCTCAAATGTCCAGTCGCGAACTGCGAGTCTATTGCCCGTTGGACAATCACTGTCGCAAGCTCCTTCGCGATTGTTGCAACGAGCTTGGCTTGTCGGCGCGGGCTCACGATAAGATTATACGAGTTGGTCGAACGATCGCGGACTTAGATGACTCGGAGACAATTCAGGCAGCTCATCTTCAGGAGGCGATCAACTATCGCATGCTGGATCGAAATCTGTTTGCTTAGCGAGGCTGAGATTTCCTTAGTGGTCTTCGCTGTGGCTTCGGTGACTCTGTGTTTTGATGTCAGTATAGAATGTTGAGGGCCGGATTGAGACAGGAAAATTGCTGACAGGATAATTGTTCGTCTTTCGGACTTAAGCCGGTGAATAGCGACAAAGCCGATCGTTAGGGTGCGCGATTACGGAGCTGGTTGACTCTGAGACAATTCAGGCCGCTCATCTTCAGAAGGCAATCAACAATCGGATGCTCGATCGCAATCTGTTTGCATTGCGGGGCTGAGAGTTCCTTCGTGCTCTTCGCGTTCTTCGTGGTGATATACTAAGTTCGAGCATAGTCTGGGTAGTGCGACGGACAGGATTTTTGACGCAGAGTCGCTACGGCGCTGAGTCGCAGAGAGGGAAACTCAGCAGTTCATGTTGGACGGTTTGACATTCGTGCTCAACAACCAGATTCCGACCTACTGGTACGCCTTCAGAAGACTTGTTGGAACCACAACAATTGGCGGGGTATACTATGACTTCGCGCAAACTATGAACTCCAAAGTACCCGATCTACACCAAGCAACGAAGGAAAAAGAATCGCTCAATGAATACCGCAATTCTCTTACTTGCCATACTGTTGAGTTTCAACTCGCGGGCCACTACTGATGATGGAGTCGAATCGAGCTCGGATGTTGAGCTAAGAAACTGGCTCAGAGAATACATGACTTTCGCTCAGAAGTTTGACCGTTTTGGCGGTGTTGTCTTGGTCGCAAGAAAGGGTGAGCCTTTTTTTCATGAAGCGTACGGGATGGCCAATCATGAATGGAATGTTCCCAATACGCTGGACACGAAGTTCCGAATCGGCTCCGTCAGCAAGACATTCACAGCCGCAGGCATCGTGAAACTTGCTGAAGAGGGAAAGTTGAATTTAGACGATCCCATCTCGAAGCACATTGACAATTGTCCGGCCACTTGGGCCAAAATTACTATCAGACATTTGCTGGTGCATACGTCGGGCCTAGTTAACTACACCAGTTTGCCCGCTGCACAAGGCGACTTCCTTTTAAAACCTCACTCACGCGAAGAGGTTCTCGAGCTTTTCCGCGATATGCCTCTGGCGTCCGCACCGGGCGAGAAGTATTCCTATAACAACTCAGGCTATTTCCTGCTGGGCATCGTCATTGAAAAACACAGTGGGGGAAGTTGTGAATCCTATCTTCGAAAAGTACTCTTTGAACCGCTCGGACTGGAAAACACGGGCTTTGAGAAGGACATGCCCTTACTAACCAAGCGAGCATCCGGTTACAGGATCTCCGACACTGGTAACCCCGAGAACACATTCTACATGGACATGGAGAATGCTTCCGCAATCGGTGGTCTGTACTCCACTGCGGAGGACTTACTGGCATGGGACCAGTCGTTCAATGGAAACCAGATATTTTCGCCACAGGTGATTGAATCAATCTTTGTCAAGGATGAAAACAGCCCGTATGGACTTGGTTGGGTAGTAGACAAACTTGGCGACTCGGATCGAGCCTACCACGATGGAGGAATCACGGACTTTTCTGCATCGATTCAGCGACTTACAAGTAAACAGATAACAGTCATCGTGATCAGTAATCAAGGGAGCGATGCTGCAATCAAGGTTGCGTACGATATTTCGGGCAAGATCTGTAGCTATCCTGCAACGGTACGAGGTTTTCACGGCGAGTTAACCAGATTGAAGTGCACTGAGTTGTTGCCGCTGATCGACAAGGCTAAAAGTGCTTTTCCTCGATTTAGAATCAATGAAGGGTTGATCGTGGAAATCGCAAAGGATTTGGAAAGCCAGGGTAATGTGAGTCAAGCGATTGAAGTCTATTCCCTGAACTGTCTGCTTTTTCAGACGAGCGAAACGGCCTTTTGTAGTCTCGGTGAAGCTTTGTTGGCTGCTGGTCGAAAGCGAGAGGCGAAAGAGAAGTTTCAGAAATGTTTAGAGCTAAATCCAAAAAACGAAACTGCGCTAAGAAAAGTAGTCGAGCTTGACCAGTAGGTCGAGTTTCATCACAGCTATTAGATCCCCTTCCCCTTTTGACCCAGAGTCTCTCCTCGACTTTCCCCCGAGGCATGCCCGTTGAGGAGCGCGTGCAAAATTTCCTCCGGAGTCTCAGCGGTCGGACTATTTGCCGCGATTGTGGGGTTTATGACGAGCTAACCGGACGGGGAACGGAAGGCAAAGGACGTTAGACTCTTGAATCTGGGCTGATTTGCCGTTAATCTACTCATCCCTAAAGGCATCCCCCATGCGGGCAGTTGCACGGGGATTTCAAGCTAACGGTGCTTGAGTCCGTCGCAATCCAGATGCCAGAAATGAAGGTGTTGATCTACTGAGTTTGGGCTCAGACGCAGCCCCCACTCCCCGTCACGGCCGATCGTTAGCCGTAGAAAGAAAACCTGATGAGTGAACCTCGTGAGTATGCCAAGGTTCAAGGACGACTAGTTATTGTTGGCTTTGGATTGATTGGCCAGGGAACTTTACCACTACTCTTGAGGCATCTGAATGTTGATCCAAGCTCGATCACGGTGGTTACAGCTCAGACGACGGGGCTTAAGCAACTAGAAGCCAGTGGAGTCAACTTCACGCTTCAGTCGCTGACCAAGACTAACTACAAAGAGATTCTGATTCCCCTGCTATCACAGCCGGGCAGCATTCTGGTCAATCTTTCGATAAACGTGTCGTCGATCGCCTTGTTTGAACTCGCGCAGTCGGTCGGTGCATTGTACTTGGATACCTGCATCGAACCTTGGGAAGGCGGATATACGGACACTAAGCGAACGCTGGAAGATCGCAGCAACTACATGTTTCGCGAGACGGCCCTAAAGTTCCGCGCCAAGGATCGCCCCACGGCGGTGATCGCGCATGGAGCCAATCCAGGCCTCGTCTCCTATTTGGTCAAGCAAGCTCTCGTGGATGTGCATCGCGATATTCACGGCGAAGAGATCATTCCACAGACTCAAAAGGAATGGGCTGAGTTAGCGAAGAAGCTGGATGTTCGCACTATTCACATTGCCGAACGCGACACGCAGATAGCCAATGTTCAAAAGCAGATTGGCGAGTTCGTGAATACTTGGTCCGTCGATGGATTTATCGGCGAAGGGTTGCAGCCTGCCGAGCTTGGTTGGGGAACTCATGAACGTTACTGGCCCGAAGATGGCAAGCGACATAAGAGCGGCTGTGGAGCAGCGATCTATTTGGAACAGCCCGGTGCAGCGACGAAGGTTCGAAGCTGGACACCGACTAGCGGACCGATGCACGCCTACTTGATTACGCATAATGAAGCGATCTCGATTGCCGATTATTTCACTTTGCGAGATCCGACTGGCAAGGCAACATATCGTCCGACGTGCCACTACGCCTATCACCCTTGCAACGATGCCATTCTTAGTCTTCACGAGCTGGCTGGTCGACAGTGGCGAGAGCAACCCAAGAAGCGTGTGATGCGCGACGAGATCGTCTCGGGAACCGACGAGCTGGGTGTGTTGATTGCTGGCCACGCTCGCAACGCCTATTGGTTCGGATCGCAGTTGACGGCCGAAGAGGCTGGTCGATTGGCTCCTTACAACAGTGCGACCAGTTTGCAAGTCTGCGCATCTGTCTTGGCAGGCGTGGTGTGGGCCATCGAAAATCCGTTGGAAGGCGTGGTCGAGGCCGATGAGATTCCGTATCAGCCGATGCTGGAATTGATCAGTCCCTACCTGGGGCCCTTGACCGGAGTCTACACCGATTGGAATCCACTGACCAATCGTCAGTGGCCCGTGGAAGAATCTGTCGACATCAACGATCCTTGGCTCTTCCACAACATTCGCGTGTGGTAGTAGGAATCGCGAGTAGTGGGATTAGCATTTTGGTAGTGGGATTCGCCAGAATTCCTCTTCTTGTAAATCTGGCGAGTACGAAAATGCGCAGCGATTGCGAGTGAACGGGTATTCTTGCGAGCTACGTATCTGTGAAGAGGAAGCTGAGAAGAGGAATTCTGGCGAATCCCACTACGAAAACTGTGAAGAAGGAATTCGACACTTCTCGCCGATCGCCGTTAGCGAGAGCGACCGAACCCTCCAAGGTAGGTGCGATGCAATGCTGTAAAGAAAAATTGCTGACCAAAACGTTAGGCGGCGGAGCATCAGTGATTCGCTTTGGTCAGCAACTTTCGCCCTCACCGCTTAGGCTCGCACCACTCGCCACGCGACTCTCCCGCGAATAAATTGGATTGCTTAACGGTCAGCTTCAGCGCGCGGGAGAGTTCATGCTGTGCAACTTATCCGGCGATCAGCGAGAAGTGTGAGGAATTCTGGCGAATCCCACTACGAAATTGCAGACGGGAATTCTGGCGAATCCCACTACGTGAAGAAGGAATTCTGGCGAATCCCACTACAAAACTTCAAGCGAAACCCACTACGACTAGCCTGCGATGATTGCTTGAGCCAGAAAAGCTGAGACGGCCAGGATGAAGCTGATGGTAATCGCAGCGAAGCCGAAGCGTTGCAAGCGTTCGGCGTCTTGAGCATGTCCTTGATCCAAACGTCGGATGGTTGCCAGTACGATGCCCAGTCCGATCAAAACGTAGGCATAGGCGCACAGGTCGATCTTGTCCATGAAGACTAAGTAGTCGACATTGGGCATGTTGTCGTTCGATGACAGTTGGATGGCAACGACGGTCAACAGAGCCGTGATGCCGACTCCGATACGCGAGTCCACGTAGCTGACTCGCATTCGTAACATCAGTGAGGCTCCGATCACCACGCAAATCACTGGCAACAACATCTTTACGCAAGACGTAATCACTGGGCGTTGAATGGGCACCGATAGACTGACTCGCGAGTAACTGTTGGGCTCGGTCCGCCGAGTATCTCCAAAGGCGGTGGGATACTTGACTGTACGAACTTCTATCTTCGGAGCTGCAATTTGGTAGCCGGGCAATTTCATTTCTGGATTGACTACAAACGGTTCGACATCTTGGACGTACTCCAGGCGATTGGTTTCATGAGCCGCGTCCTCGAATTTGATCGTCAGATTCTGTCGGTCAAACGGATAGCTGTAGAAGAAAAACTTGTGCGAGAACTTTCCTTGGATTCGAACGACTTGGTACAGTTCGCCATCGGGTAGCGTAATGGGTTCATCGTAGACATCGTCGCGCACGTGCCCCCATAGCTCGAAGGGATTGACCACTTCCATCGATTCATAGGGCTTTAAGTCAGCGTCTCGCCAGCGAAACCAAATGTAGATATCGACCGCATAGCTGTGCTCGCGCAGGTCGATCGCTTGAATGTCGTTGATGTAGGCCCCGACGGTGACCTTGGTGGGTTCTTGTTGCCACGCGTGACATTGGCTTACGCTTAGGAGAAGGAACCCCAGAATTGCTCGATGAGCCAATGATCGAAAGACTGGACAAAGATTCAAAATCAGCATCTCCAAGAAACCCAAACATTGGCACAGAGCAGAATGCAGTAAGCGGGGAGCGGAAATGATACACTAAACGTCGTACTCTTCGCTCAGTACCTCCTGCTCTTCCATCCCACCAACATTCTAAACGCAGAAACTCCATCATGTTGAATTGGCGACGAATTAAGCTGTCCGTAGTCGTTGTGCTTTCCCTTGGATTAACCATTTTTGCGACGACTCCGTATCGTCCGTTGCATGCTGAAGAGGCTTTGCGAGTCGGATTTGCTAAGGTTGACATCACACCTTCTCAACCGACTCCTATGGCTGGTTACTATCACGGGCGATTGTCCACGGAGACTCACGATCCGCTTTGGTGTCGCGCGGTGGTGATCGATGATGGCGCGAACAAAGCGGCGATCATCACTTTGGATTTGATCTCTACGACGCGTTGGATGACCGTTGAATCACGCAAAATGATTGAACGAGTGAGCGGAATTCCAGCTGCCAACGTAATGATCTCGGCTACGCATACGCACACTGGGCCTTCGTTGCACGAGCCCAATTCGACGCGCTATATGGAGATGATCCAAGTGCCTTCGACCGAGTTGTACATGACGCAGTTGCCGGGAAAGATCGCCGATTGTGTGAATGCAGCTTTGTCGAATCTACAGGCGACGCACCCTCATTATGCGATTGGAGTCGAAGAGAAACTGACTTTCAATCGTCGCTTCTTTATGGAAGATGGAACGGTTGGTTGGAATCCAGGCAAGTTGAACGCTAAGATCGTTCGCGAAGCCGGGCCGACTGACGATACATTGCCGCTGGTCGCGTGGATGGATGAGAAGCAACAGCCTCAGGGAGTGATGCTGAACTACTGCATTCATCTGGACACCGTGGGGGGCACTCAATGGAGCGCCGACATGCCTCACACGTTGATCGAATCGCTGGAGAGTGTTTTTGGAAGCGACAAACACATTCAGTATGCGACCGCTTGTTGCGGCGACTTGAATCATATCGACGTGCGCAGTGCCTCTCCGCAGAAAGGCCACGGCGAAGCGGCTAGGATAGGAGTTCGACTATCCGGTGCAGCGCTGCGAGCGTTACCGAATTTCGTCGCGGCCAAGGGAAGCAAACTGCATGTAACCAGTCAAACTGTTCCGCTAAACGTCTTTGAACATTCGCCCGAACGCGTGGCGTGGGCCGAGTCGATTGCGGAGAAGTCAAAGCAGCAGCCGCAGCCAAGCTTCTGGGATATGGTCGAAGCGTTTCGAATCTTGGACAACCAGTTTCGCGAGAACAAACCATACGACGTGGAAGTGCAAGTAATCTCCGTTGGTCGCGACGTCGCGTGGGTTGCACTCTCCGGGGAGGTCTTTGTGCAACTTGGGATGGACATCAAAGCTGGATCGCCATTTCGACTTACCGCGATTCATGAACTCGCGAACGGCTCGATCGGCTATATCCCTACTCGCGAAGCTTATGGTCAGGGCAACTATGAAGTCATTTCGGCTCGTTGTGCCGAGGGAAGTGGCGAGTTGTTGGTGCAATCCGCGATTGCGCAGCTTCGCGAGCATTTTTCGATTCAGGCGAGTAAGGAGTAAGGAGTAAGGAGTAAGGAGTAAGGAGTAAGGAGTAAGGAGTAAGGAGTAAGGAGTAAGGAGTAAGGAGTAAGGAGTTAGGAGTTAGGAGTTAGGAGTTAGGAGTAAGGAGTTAGGAGTAAGGAGTAAGGAGTTAGGAGTTAGGAGTTAGGAGTTAGCTGGTGCGGGTTTGGGGCACGGAGAGCACGGAAGACACGGATGCCCAGCTAGAGTTCGAAGCTACTACAGTGCGATTCGGATAATGCTGTCAAAATTGAACGCAAAAGCGAATGGGGGCCACACGTTTTTTGAATAGCTAGTTTTGATGTGGCGTGCTTGCACTCAATCACAACCCGAAGCGTTAAGCGAGGGACTGACTCAGAGACGTCCCTAACGCACTTTGAAGTTGCGCATTTAGGCACGAAGTGCCGACATATCCTATGCCGGGGCTGACAAGCCCCGGTTTTGAGGCCGTTTAGGATAGCCCCGAAGGTGGCGATACATCAATCTAGTGTGTCGACCCTTCGGGCCTAAAACCTCGGAGTTGTTATGTTTCGGGGCCTTCGACCCCGGCATAGGTTATGTCAGGCCTTCGGCCTTAAATCCAATAGCGCAACTTCAAAACTAACGCTTCGGGTTCAAAAACGAACTTTTGGCCGTTTTGTGGAAAGTGACTTAAGCTATTGGGGAACCCTTGCCGATTAGGAAGGATGTGCCAAGGGGGGCACACTTGTGCATTCGTGCGCAGTGTTGGCGAACACTGGTTTTAGTCTCGTACTAGCTCGTTTGTTCCCAACAAAAGGATTCCGGCGTGATCTCGACCGGATTGCATTTATTGAACTCTGACAAGCTTCGCAATGCGTGCTTTGGGCCACTGTGCGTAGCTATCTTAGCGCTTGTCAGCTCCGGCTGTGCGTTAGTGCCAGACATTAAGCACAAGCCACAGCTAGCAAATCCGTTTCCGCAGATTCGGACAATTGCGGTACTTCCGTTTGTAAACCAGAGCGAAGAACCAACGCTCAGCGGCGAACGCGTGGCGATGGCCTACATGCACGAGTTGCAAGCGATTCGAGGATTTGAAGTCTTGCCATTGGGGGCAGTGCGAAACAAGATCGTCGAGTTTGGTCGGCCTCTGCGAAATGGTGAAGACTTCCAAGCTCTGGCTCAGTCACTTGGCGTCGACGTAGTGATGGTTGGATCGGTGACTGATTATCAGCCCTATTATCCACCTCGCATGACAATGAAAGTTAGTTGGTATGCAGCCAATCCAGCCTTCCATCCAATCTTGCCGGGATATGGTTTGCCATGGGGTACCAAGGAAGAGAAAAAGATCCCGCGCTGGGTACATCAGGAAGCTCAACGTGCTCTCGCTGCTGAACAATTGAAGTCGCAAGTACCACAAGCCAATCCGGTAAACTCGGATAGTTCGATACCTTCGATAGCTGGCACTGAAGCTGGCGTAGCGATTGATTCGAATGTGCCGGTTGACGCTGATTCACCTGGAATTTTGTTTGTGGATGCACAAGGTCAAATGCAGTGGACTCGCAATCCATTGCCTTCAAATTGGCCCGATCCACGAGGCTTTATACCTGATGGTCCGAGCCCTCAACCGCCTGCAATGCTGGCTCAACACGAACCGATCATAACGCACATGACAACGTTTAACGGTCATGACGAGGAATTAACAGAGCAGTTAGCCGAGTACTTCTACTTCCGCGACGACGCACGCTTCGGCGGTTGGCAATCGTATCTACAGCGAAGTGAAGATTTTATTCGATTCTGTTGTCACGTGCATCTTTCTGAAACGCTTATTTCGCGTGGTGGGCAGGACAAGGCCCGCTTGGTCTTACGCTGGCCAGTGGACCGATATACCCGCTAGACGAATTGAGGCGATCGCAGAAGTGCATCGTCTGGATTTGACTAGCGTAGGAAAAGCCAGCCAGCTCTTGTTAGCAATGGCCTGCTAGCCATTCTCTATGCGAACGTCGTCATCACTTAGCAAGCATCATCATAGGGAGAGGCTGCTTGCAACTGTGGTCGACCGACTGGATCTGTAGGGCTCGCTCTACAGATCATTGCTATCCATCAGACCCAAACTTGATGGCCAGCATATCGAATGACCCACTGAGCAAAACCCATGCTGCATGGAGGCACGCATGAACAATCAAGACATCAACGTTCTCGCGATGGTCAAAGGCGAGGAGCGATACATCTTCTTGTACAACGATGAGAATCGTGTCGAGATGCTGCGTACGCTCGGTCGCTATGCAGCAGATCCTCAGTTGAGCTTCTCGTGGTATGACGCCGCAGTCATGAGCAAGAAAGTTCGCGAGATTGCTTATCACGATCTAGTCAACCAAATCAGCGCTTGCAATTCAGCCACCGAATCGGAATCGCAATCGGATTCATCGCATCCAAGTAAGCCACAACGCTTTTCGTTCCGGCACGAAGAGGACATCATCTAGGAGTGCGAGAACCTACGTTGGAAGAGGCTAAGTTGCGAAAGCTCACGTTGCGAAAGCCTAAGTAATGCATCAACAAATCGCTCAGTTCCTGCGTTATTTAGCCATCGAGCGGAATTCCTCGCAGTTGACGATCAAGTCCTACCGGGAAGACTTGATCGACTTAGCCGACTACCTCATTGAGACCTTGGGGGCCAACACCGAAGCCGCTGCTGTTACGCCTCGGGACTTACGAGGCTACGTAGCCGCGCTGCACGACGCTGGATATGCGCAAACCAGCATTGCTCGAAAGCTGGCCTCGCTCCGCAGCTTTTACCGCTACGCTCAGCGACAAGAGTTTTGTTCGTCCAATCCGGCCAAGCCCCTGCGCAATCCGCGGGGAGCTCGGAAGTTGCCGCATTTTTTAACGACCGACGAGATTGGCAAGTTGCTGGTTGCACCAGGTCGAGGCGATTGGATGGGGCTGCGCGACAGAGCCATACTAGAGACGATGTACTCGGCTGGACTGCGCGTTAGCGAAGTCGTTGGACTGAACGATGGCGATTTAGATTTTAGCGACGAGATCTCGCGTATTCGCGGTAAAGGTCGCAAAGAGCGTTTGGCTCCTTTGGGCAAGTACGCTATCGAAGCTCTTCGCGCCTACATGCCAATTCGCGAGTTTTCGCAGAAAGAAACCAAGGGTCGTGAAGCTCCCGTGTTTCTCAACCGTTTCGGCTCGCGACTCACAGTTCGAAGCGTAGGGCGGATGTTAGAGAAGTACATCGCCGAGCTGGGCTTGGATACGCGAACATCGCCGCACACGTTGCGTCACAGCTTTGCTACACACTTGATCGATCGCGGCGCGGATATTCGGAGTGTTCAAGAGCTATTGGGACACAAAAGTCTTGTCACGACTCAAATCTACACGCATCTATCGACTGCCAATCTTCGCGAAGTCTATCTTCGCGCGCATCCGCGAGCGTAAATAGTCGCCTTTTGCTCCGCAAAAGTTGCGTGCCTTCAGTGTGCCACGGCAGTCCCTGGCGTCGTCTAACCATAGAAAGACGTCACTGCGTTGTTATCTCTATTGATGAGCAAGCACGCTTAAGATCCGCGGCGGTTCTGAATTCTCCCGCTTGATCGGCGTAACCATCGGTGCTGGTTGTTGGGTTTCGTTCCTCAACCCAACCTACGTCTCGTTATGGATTCGCAACGCTACTTTCGCAGAGCTGATCGCGCCAGGGTTCAGATCCAAGATCGGGCGGGACGCCCGTGTACCCGCTACTTTCGCAGAGCGAAAGGCGACTAACTTGGCAGCGTGATACCTTCGGCAGCAAGAGCCGAGGACTTGATGCTGCCGCGTTGGAGTGCCATCCATAGGAGCAACGCCTTTTGAGCGTGCATACGATTGCCGGCCTGCTGGACGATAATGCTATTCTTGCTGTCGATCACTTCGTTGGTGATCTCTTCGCCACGTCGAGCGGGCAAGCAGTGCATGATGCGGCAGTGGTTGCCAGCAAGAGCCATCAACTTTTCGGAAAGCTGGAAGGGCGAGAACGCTCGTATGCGATCAGGGGCCTCGGCCTCTTGACCCATACTGGTCCAGACATCGGTGTATACAAAGTCGGCTCCTGCCATGACCTTTTGAGCTTGATCGCTCTGCATGATGTCCGCTTGGGGATAGACTTTGACGATTTCGTTGATCGCCTTGTCGCTGATGAAATAACGCTGCGGTCCCAGCAGGCGAAACTTCATTCCAGCCATCGCACAAGCCAGTGCCAGACTTTGTGCCACGTTGTTACCATCGCCGACAAAGGCCATCGTCTTTCCGCGAAAGTCGGGAGTCACTTCGCGAATGCTTAGAAGATCTCCTAAGGCTTGGCAAGGATGCGCAGAATCGGTCAAGCCATTGATCACTTGCACGCAATTAAAGCTTGCCATGTCGACTACGGATTGATGCGATTTGGTTCGACATACGACAAAGTCAACATATTCGGCAATGACTCTTGTAAAGTCCGCCATCGACTCGCGCTTTTGCCACCCCACATCAGCGCCCAGGTACATGCTGGTTCCACCTAGCTGTGCAATCCCAGCTTCGAAGCTTACGCGAGTCCGAAGGCTCGGCTTCTCAAAG
>CAUJKA010000313.1 GCA_963204965.1 Planctomycetota bacterium
GGCCCGCCGGTTTGCACGCAAACCGGCGGGCCGTTGGACCTTAACCTACTTAGACTTCATAGCCCAGCCCGATGGGCTGGGCTATGTAAATTGCTGGGCCTTCGGCCCGAAATCCCAGAAAAAACCTCACGCTTCCCTTACCCTACCTACTCCAAATCGCCACCAAGAAGATCACGCAAGCTGCCGTACCACACACCGCTTTGCCAATTGTTCCCAGCAATCTGCCCCAGAAAGCGGCGTGGCCAACTTGCATGCTATCATCCCATGTCTTTCCGGCCCATCGTTCGCCTCCAACCGCTCCCGCTGCCGCGCCAAGGCCGCCGAGGAGCAACGAGCCAATCACGGAACCAACGATTGGAATGGGAATGATGCCGCCGACGAACAGGCCCAAGATGGCACCGCCGATCGAGCCCACAATGGCCAGAGCGGTAGCTCGTTTGCTAGCTCCCAGCCGACTAGCCCCCATCGCGCTGGCCGCAAATTCGAGCACTTCACCCAGGAGCGCGACGCCGATCATCAAGCCCAAGGACAGACCACCGACGTGAGCCGCCTTGCCTTCGGAAGTGAGAAAAAAACAACCAACGCCTAATGCAACAATCACCCAGTTTCCAGGCATTCCCAAGACATTCATGCCCCAGCCCGTGATTCCAAGCAGTGTTAGGGTAGCCAGTAACAGCATTTCCAAAACAAACTGCATCATGCCAAATATCCTCGCCTCAAAGTCGTAGGTCCAAGCTAATCCCAAGAGTGCCCATTCTACCGCGAACCGCCCTCCCCCGTTACCGCCAAGCAGTCGCGTAAACCAGTATTCGACCCTGAGTCTCAAATCTTGCACAACTATGTAGGGTGCGTGCAGCGTGCGATCTATCAAACTCGCTCGATTGAAATTTCGAGGTTGAGTAATTAGTTGACTAAGCTAACTAAGTTACTGCACGCGGAACGCACCATCTTAGGCTTTGTAGACTTCGTCCCTCAAACACGAATCGCCCATTGGAAAACAGCCTCGACTCCGCGGCCAAAGCCTCTCGAAACTCAATTGGCTACACAGGGACTTGATTCTTCAGGAGACTCAGCAATCATGGGACCATGCTTGCTCTACATGCGATTCCCTGGATCGATGAGCGAGCACCTGAAATTCTCGCACACCATTTCCTAATAGACCGCGACCATGAGCTTCACGATATTCGATAGCCTTAGACAACTGGCCAATGCTCGGTCACGGAGTGCTGCGATTCTGGTTCTTTTCCTTTTCGCTGTCTTGAGGACTGAAAATGTTCTGTCTCAAGAAGGTCAAGAATTTGACCAGTCCATTCGGCGATTGATGAAGCAAGAAAACGTCAATGGGCTCGCAGTTGCATTGATTGAGAATGGAAAACCATCCTGGGTAAAAACATTTGGTTACAGAAATGTAGCCAAGAATCTGCCGTTAACCAAAGACACCATAATGTACGGCGCTTCCTTAACCAAGACGGCTTTTGCTTATATGGTCATGCAGCTCGTCGATGAGGGTAAGCTAGACCTTGATGCGCCGATCACCAAATTGTTGCCGCGGCCACTACCGGACTATGAGGACTTTCAGGACTTAAAGGGAGACGACCGTTGGCAATTGCTTACCCCGCGAATTCTGTTGACTCACACTAGTGGCTTTGCAAATTTTCGGTGGCTCGAACCAGACAATAAACTGCGATTTCATCATCGCCCAGGAACACGATACGGCTACTCTGGCGAAGGGCTCTACATCATGCAGCTCATCCTAGAGCAAGGGCTAGATCTCGAAGTCGGTTCCGAAATGGACAAGCGCGTGTTCAAACCCTTAGGAATGAAGAATACGAGCATGACGTGGCGAGCCGACTTCGCAAACAACCTCGCTGATGGCTACAAGGCAGACGGATCCATGGAACCACATGATGATCGTTCTAGCGCCAGCGCGGCAGGATCGATGGACACGACTATCGAAGATCAATCGCTCTTGTGGTCTGCTATTTTACGAGGCGAAGGACTTACCAAGAAAGGACTCGCCGAGCTGAAGCGACCGCAATTTGCAATCGCTTCTAAACATCAATTTCCAACGCTCGCCGAGGACTTATCGCCAGAAAACAAGTCGATTCAGCTTTCGGCCAGCCTTGGATGGGTAACTTTTCAAGACACCAGTGGACAAGCCTGGTTCAAAGGCGGCCACAACGACTCCACCGGCAACATGGTCGTTTGTTTCGAGAATGGATTGCGTGGCGTCGTCCTCATGTCCAACGACGTCCGCGCCGAAAAGATCTACCCCGAGATTGTCGAGCTGCTCATGGGGAAGAACTTGGTTCCCTGGAGATGGGAATATCAGTGGTTTCCCCAAAGGTGATTTGATTGACCAAACAGATGGTGCGGAGTATTCGCCGGTTTCAGGGCTCACTGACACTACTTGCGCTTTGATTGAACATGAAGAGCCAACCCTTTGGCAATGCTAGCATTTCCCAAGATCGCACCATAAGGAGGCAACGCACGTTGCCTATTTCTCCAGTTTGACGCAAAGAGCCTTTGATTATTGGCCTTCACAGGACTGGCGAAATGGCTCAGAATTCGGAGCACGATTGACCGGAACCAAAGGTTAGAAAGGATTTCAACCGATGACGCTTGATTTGCCAAGGATCTTCCAACAATACGTAGCCTACTATTCTGGCTTTCGCGTTCGGTTTGATGAACTCTTTGCCCCAACTCTTTCGCAGCGACTACGAGCTCCTTTAATGACTTACGAGCAGTTCACAGTTGCCTGGAATCGATGGTGCGACCAAGGGCTAGAGCAGTATTGGCGTGAGCGATTCGAGAAGGGATATGAGTACCATGCCATGAAATCGGAAGCTGCAATCAAAGCACTCTTCACCGGTAGCGAGACGCACGTGGCAACAAGGGCAACGCAGGAGGCTGCATAGTTATTGGGCCGTCTGATATGAGACCGGATAGCCGATCGTTACTCTTCGATGGGATCTCGGTCAAGCCAGCGATCGGGGTCGGAGGATACGTGATACAATCCTGCCAAGTAAACAGTTGCCCCTTCAACTATGAATAGTATTAAGTAGGGGAATCCGCCAATCATAGCCGCACGAATTGGATCGCGAACGAACCCAAACGATTCGGGGCGATCCACGATCATTCTAATCGTATCCCGAACCGAATTGCGAAGGCGGTCTCCAAGGTCGACAGAGATCTTGTCGTAGTAAGCAGTCGCGGTCGCTAAGTCAGATGGGAACAGTCGATGAAATCGTTTATCGAAGCTCATTTGCCCGACGCCACATCTCGTCCTCTGTCAGTGACGCACTTGGATCAGCCATCATTTCCTTGATTCGTTGGCCAGCATTATCTAGGACGGTATTGGGCACAGATATCGTCTCGCCACTACGGGAGATCTGGTCCCAAAGCGAAGTGACCAGTCGAAGCTTTTCGCTTACTGGTAAACTCTCTAATTGAGTGTCATCGAACATAAGGTAGGACTCCGCATGAAGCTGCAAGCAAGGCGATGCTCAATCCGCACTAGACAACTAGTAAATCTCGAACAGTGGGACAGTTAAAACGTATCATACGTCAAATAGGCAACGAGTACCATGAATTTTTGTCCCGTCCTCCAAAATGTACTGCGACGCACCACAGTCTATTAACCGCCATGCAGTAGCGTAGTTGAGTGTTCGACCTAGAGGCTCAATTCTTGCAGAGGTTGGTCGTAGCAATTGGTGTTTGGTGTGTTAGGTAGTTCAAAACAGTTGAGCAAGCGTGCACCTGGGCGCCTTGGAGTGTTAGTCGTTAGAGCGGCGCAGGAACTGCAACGGGAAATGCCTCGGGATGTTTTTCCAAGCTACAAACTGGAGACTTGCTCATTTAGGGGGAATTGTAGGAAACGAGGGTTGTGCTCGGGTGAAGTCTTGAGTTTTGACCTTGGCGACCTGGAAAGAACACTGAAAAAGAACGTAACGCGTGAAACGAGACAATCAATGCCTGTCAAGAAAATGCGTTATTCCTTATGATTCTTGATTGCAAAATAGGCTTCTCTGCTACCAAACGTCAAAACAGCTCGTATGAAAAATATTCGAAACTTCTGCATTATCGCTCACATCGATCACGGCAAGTCGACATTGGCGGATCGATTGATTCAGGCTTGCGGAGGCGTCAATCAGCGTGAGTTCCATGATCAGATGCTCGATTCGATGGAGATCGAACGCGAGCGAGGAATCACGATCAAGAGCAACTCCATCACGTTGTCCTATCGCGCCGCAGATGGACAAGACTATCTGTTGAACCTCATCGACACGCCTGGCCACGTTGACTTTTCTCACGAAGTTCGACGTTCTCTGATGGCGTGCGATGGAGCACTTATTGTTGTGGATGCATCGCAGGGCGTTGAGGCGCAGACGGTGGCCAATCTCTACCTCGCGCTGGAATACAACCTCACCTTGTTGCCCGTGATCAACAAGATCGATTTGCCTGCGGCTGACGTCGAGAAAGTCCGCGAAGAGATCGATGCCGATTTGGGGCTTGATCCGTTCGTTGCGATCCCTGTTTCTGCGAAAACTGGACTTGGGATTGGTGACTTGCTGGAGGGTATCGTAACGCATTTACCCTGCCCGAAGGGCGATCCACAAGCTCCGCTCAAGGCCTTGGTGTTCGACGCACACTTTGATACCTATCGCGGCGTTATCCTTCAAGTACGCGTCGTCGAAGGAACGCTAATCAGTGGCGAGACGATCCACTTTATGCACGCTGGCCGCGACTATAAAGTTGACGAGTTGGGTTACAACCAAATTAAGCTGATTCCCAGAAAACAGCTTAGTGTTGGTGAAGTGGGCTACGTCGTTGCAGGCGTGAAAAGCGTCAAGGATATCGAGATTGGTGACACGCTGACCCATTTGGACCGACAAGCGGCTGAACCGATCGCCGGTTACAAGAAAGCTAAGCAAGTGGTCTTTTCGTCAATCTATCCTATGAGTACCGACGAGTATCCAGACTTGACCAAGGCGTTGGAGAAGCTGGCGATCAATGACGCGGCACTAACTTTCGAAAAAGATAGCTCGGCAGCTTTGGGGTTTGGCTTTCGTTGTGGCTTTTTAGGATTGCTGCACCTAGATGTCATTCAAGAGCGATTGCAACGCGAGTTCGATTTGGGACTTGTCATCTCGGCTCCGTCGGTCAAGTACAAGATCGAATTGAAGGACGGGACGACCGTTGATGTTGACAATCCAAGTTATTGGCCTGATCCGATGTCGATTCAGGCGACCACCGAGCCATTCATCAAAGCATCTATTCTCATTCCCGAAGAATACGTTGGGCCAGTCATGGAGCTCTGTCGGGAGCATCGTTCGGACAGCCAGACCATGAACTATCTGTCGGCTGGTAGAGTCGAAGTGTCAAGCGAGATGCCGCTGGGTGAAGTGCTATTCGAATTCTACGGTAAACTCAAGATGATGACCCGTGGGTACGGTTCGTTCGATTACGTCCCAATTGAATATCGCGCTACGGATATTGTGAAAGTCGATATTCTGGTCAATCACGAGCCGGTCGATGCTTTGTCCTATCTTGTTCACCGCGAAAAGGCGCGCACCCGAGCGTTGCACTATTGTGAACAATTGGCCGAAGCGATCCCCCGCCATCAGTTCAAGATTCCCATTCAGGGAGCCATCGGTGGCGACATCATCGCCCGCGCGACAATTCAGCCCTATCGCAAAGACGTGACGGCAAAATTGTACGGTGGTGACGTGACTCGCAAGAATAAGTTGCTTGACAAGCAGAAAAAAGGCAAAGCCAAAATGAAGCAATTCGGCAGCGTCAACATTCCGCAAAAAGCGTTCATCTCCGTACTTCGATCCGATAACGACTAAGCTCACGTAGCCGAAAAACGCAGCATTTCGCCTCAGAGCAAATTGTTTAACGGCAAGCCGAAGGCGACTGAGTTCTAACGGTACGGCTCAGAGTAATTGTTTAACGGCAAGCCGAAGGCGACTGTGCTTTAACGGTATGCAAGAGATCCCATCTAATTGTCATGCCGAGTTCTATTACTCGCTCCAAATTTCGGCGACCGTCTATACTGCAACAGTAATGCCGGACTGCCGACCTTGGTTCAACTCCCATACAGTTTCTCTTTTCCAAAAGAACAACGTTTTGAAAATACCCAAGAGTATTCAACCACTTATCGACGACGGCTTAGTTGACGAAGTCATTCGTTCGTTGATGAGCGGGAAAGAAGCCCAAGTTTTTCTTGTGCGATGTGGAAACGAGGTGTGCTGCGCTAAGGTCTATAAGGATGTTGTCGATCGTAGTTTCAAGAAAGCCGTGCAGTATCACGAAGGCCGACAAGCTCGCAACAGCCGCCGACAGAGAGCCATGGAAAATCGATCCAAGTTTGGAAGGGATCAACAGGAAGTTGTCTGGCAGAGTGCCGAAGCGGATGCACTAGTGCGACTTGCAGCAGCGGGAGTGCGAGTCCCCAAATCTTATGGTTTGATTGGAGGAGTGTTGTTGATGGAGCTGATTACCGGAGCCGACGGTGAAGTAGCGCCCAGGCTTAACGACATCAGTTTGTCCTCGGAGCAAGCGATCAAGGATCATGCGACCGTAATGAGTTTTGTACTGCGTATGCTGTGTATCGGTCTAGTGCACGGTGATCTGTCTGAATTCAACATTCTGCAGGACTCGCAAGGACCCGTGATTATTGACTTACCACAAGTCGTTAATGCTGCGGCCAACAATAGCGCCAAGACCATGCTCATACGCGATGTTGCTAACGTAACCCAATACTACTCAAGATTTGCACCTGAGTTAGCGGACACTCACTACGCCGAGGAAATGTGGCAAGCCTATGAAAAGGGCGAGATCCGTCCCGACTTGCCGTTAACCGGCAAGTTTGAGTTCCCCACGGAGGCCGCTGATGTTGATGCAGTATTGCATCTAATCGACGTTGCTTACGAAGAAGAGCAGGAGCGACAAGAGCGAATGGGCAGCCATTGATCTTCATCACGACGATTATACCCCCGTTGCATCGCCGCATATTCGAGTTCATTGCAACCTTGGTTTGGGTAACCGAGCGCCGCAAAAAATAACTTGGACCTGCATTCTTTGTGTCAGAACGAACAATTTTGGGTTAGTCAATTGCGCGCTCAGGACACGTCTTCTTTTGCAGCTCGGTACATACAAGTTTCCACTTGTGGTTACCTTAATTGTGGTTTTCGCATTTTTGCGACCGTTCCTCGTCGCAACAGGTGTCACATATCAAGTGCGTTGCTCGTCTGTTTCTGCTTTCCATGTCAGTTTCACTGATAAATTAGCCTTAAGAAACCCATGCTGCGGCGATTGCCGTAGCTTCTTTCATCGGAGCCCAAGTTCTTCAAGACGCTTCGATTACCTCCGCAGCAATGCAGCAAGGATACAAACAAGTCGTTGTTGACCGTCAAGTTGTTTGGAAACGACAAGGGTTCACGGTCAAGGAATCGGTGGTTTGGCTGGTAGATAAGGTTCTGGAATTACTGTGAATCCAAAGCCAGTTGATTCAAGAGGGGCGATCACTACAATGGGTGCCTCAGATTGCCATATCTACGAGATTGCGACCAGAGATTTTCTGAGTCAACGGACTTGGTTTCCATAAGGCTCTTCAAATCCGCGCCCGAAAAACACTTTGAATAGCCGCTTGTCGGTAACGATGTTGAAGTAGTTAAGCTCCCGCCACATTCGTACGCAACTTTTGGTGTAGCGGTCGGTCCACCGGAACTGCGCTCACGCGAGAGATTGAGGCCACACGCAAGATAAGTCTGCTAGACCATGAAGACAATACTTCCAACGATTCGCCGCGACACCAGGGTATTCATCAGTGCGGTCTCACGTGAACTGGGGTCCGTGCGTAAGCTGGTCAAAAAAGGGCTGGAAGACAACGATTATCACGCAGTCGAGCAGGACAACTTTCCGCCGGACTATCGACAACTAGTGGTTAAGCTTCGGGAGCGGATCGCCTCGTGCGACGCCGTCATCCACATCGCTGGCCGCTGCTATGGAGCCGAACCAAACCAACATCCGAGCGGCGCCCCTCGTCGCAGTTACACTCAGATGGAATACGACCTAGCAGTCGAACTTGGAAAGCCCGTCTACCTTTTCCTCACCGCAGACAGCTTTCCCGTCGATCAACATGAATCTGAGGGTGCCGAACAAACGAGGTTGCAAGAAGCTCATCGCCGACACTTGAGCTCGAACGGCCAGGACTATTGTCGCCTAGCCACTCGCGAGGAGCTCGACCAGAAAATCCGTAGCTTGCAACTCAAGGTCCAAGGGTTGCAGGAGGAACTTGCACACGTCGGTGTACGCCTCACTGCAACTCACCGGAACTTAAGTATCAGCTTAATAGTATTGATCACTGCTATCGTCTTTGCTGGCCTCTTAAACACTTACCTACAGCGGCAAGCGGTGGTCCATACGTCTGACAAGTTGGTAAGAAAGAGTGCCGAACAACTTGCTCAGGCTCAAGTGACGATTGAACGGTCCATTGAAGCTGTGGCCAAGCGAAATGAGGACGCAATGAAACACGGCTTCGATTTGCTCGACGCGCGAAATCGAGATGCCACGTTGCAAGTCCGCATTTGGACGAAGGACAACCAACGCAGCTTCCTCGAAGGATCTGTAATTCCCATCTTTGTGCATTCCAATCGAGATGCATTTCTTACTGTTTTGACCATAGGTCCGAAAGGGGATATTATGCTGCTCGTACCAAATCGATGGGCTCCAGAGTTTAGGATTTTCGCTGGTGAGACGGTACAGATCCCGAATGTCAAAATGGACTTCGAGTTTGAAGCAACTGAGCCACACGGTCTCACTGAACTTAGAATCATTGCGAGCAAACGACCATTTGTCTTGCGGGGAGTCAGTGCCAATTTACTTCAGGAAAAGGGGTTGGTCCAACTTGGTCGCAGCAAGGGAATTGGGATTCGAGAAAAAACTGACGCTGCTCTCACCCCAGCGACTCCAGAAGAAGAGTTCACCGAGAGAAAACTTAGCGAATTGTTCGAACCTCACGAGTGGGCTGAGGACAGCTGGACATTCACAACACACAAATAGCTGAACCAATCAAAAAACTACATCCTCCGACATTTCTCAAGAGAGAATTATTGCATTGAAAACATCAACTAATCTTATTGTGGTGCTGACGTTGTTGTTCGCGGTCCCTCCGGTCCCATCGCATTCCGCAGAACCAAGTGACAACCTGCTAAAGTACCTACTTAAGCAGAATAGCACTGGGCCCAGTGCAATGACCGTTTCAATGACTTTTTCCAACGACGGTCGCTTTCTCGCGGCAGGAGGTTTGGACAAGTGCATTCGAATTTGGGACGTATCGGATGTGGAATCAACTGGGCAGTTAGACGCGCCCCGGACGATACGTCTCTTCGACAATGGAGGATCGGGTGGTTGGATTTTCGCGATCCGGTTTTCACCTAACAATCGAGTCCTAGCTGTCGGCACTAATTTGGGTGGCTACCTTGTTGACTTACGATCCGGAAAAGTGTTGACGTTTCTCTCGTTTCCGGACGGCGTGAATAAGAACGAAAATTTCGCGGGAATTGCCTTTTCTCCAGACGGTCAATGGCTTGCTACGGGACATCAAAAGAAGATTCGACTTTGGGACCTTAGTCCTTTCTGGAAAGACTTTGAGAAGGGAACGCACTCCGATAATGTCAGTTGGCGTCGAACGGTTGAACGTTCATTGATGAGTAATGTCGTACAACTCGATGCACATCTGTCCTCCAGGTTTGAAGGCGGTGTGTTTTCGCTCTCATTTTGCAAATCTAGCCTCAAACGGCTTCGTCTCCTTTCTGCGGCTTCTGACGACAACACACCTATCGTTTGGGAGTTTGTAGACAATCGTTGGAAAAAGGTTCGCGAGCTCAAATGTCAGACTTCTACCGCAATGGCGGAATTTGCTCAGGCGGGCAACAGCATTATTACCGCGAGCGGTGGTCACGTCATCAGTTCTTGGGGCGAAACTGCTACGAAAGGCAAGGAAATCATTGCGACAACACCGACAATCTTTGGTTCACCGAAATTAGGAGTTCTAGAGGACGGTGCAATCGTATGCGTTGGCAATTGGCCCAACAGTGGAGAATGTGCCGTTTTCAAAACGGCAACTGGGGAACAAATCTCGAATTTCCTAATGCACGACGGCTTGATCAACATGATTGCTGTTAATCCTGTCGGTAACTGGGTGGCGACAGCAGGCTCTCAAACTGAACGCATTTGCCTTTGGCGTCCTGAAACGGGACGTATGATCGCTAGCATCGATTCGGCAGGTACTACTCCCATGTCGGTCGCATTCTCAGCGGACGGCAAATCACTGGCTTATGGTACGGAATCACTCGACGCCCTCTCATTACACGGACAACTTAAGCAGGAGTATCAAGCTGAATGGGATTACGAACGATTTGAGTTTCTTTGGGGCTTATTCCGGTCGTCCAAAGTCATCCGCCCATTAAATGCTGTCTTTGACCTCACCCGATTGGAGCCTCATTCCGCAATCGATTCGTCACGATCGACGTTTGAGGAATCCAAATGGAAACGACATCGGTTGAGTATGCGAGGCTGGGAGGTCGATCGCTACGTGCCGAGCGGAGGTGATGTCAGCAAAAATAGTCACATTATTGTCGTACTGAAAAATGGAAGGGAGGTTACTCGCATTCCGAGTTTCAATGGTACACGAATTGAAGATTGCAGCTTGACGTCCGTCGGGCCAAACGGTGACATGGGAGTCGTAATTGCCTCGGGCGGCGCTAAACTTGCCTTACATGATATTGAAACCGGGAACCTTCTCCGCGAGTTTCGCGGATTATCGGGAGACTTGACAAGTATCGCCGTGAGTCCCAATGACGAGTTTGTTGTCGGAGTTAGCCGCGACCAGAAGTTGCGATTATGGAGTCTAAAGAATCCAGGAGAATGGCGGCGGTTAGTTGGTGTTCAGTTCGAAAAGGACGGCGCATCGAACGTTGTCGATATGGTTGCGACCGGTTCAGCTGCGGCTGCCGCAGGAGTCCAAAAGGGAGACGTCATCGAGTCAGTCGATAACAGGGCAATTACATCTATTGACGATCTCAGAAGTGCTTTGGCGATGAACAATGATTCCAAATCTGTCACCATGGTCATTCGGCGCGGTGGGGTGACTAAGTCACTTCAGGTCGAACCGAAGCGAACGAAGGTGTCGGACATCGCACTCCCGCTGCTTACTATCTTACTCGGACGCAACGGTCATTTCGTAGCTTGGACGGAGCAGGGATATTACGCTTGTAGCCCGGGGGCGGATGAACTGTTCGGTTGGCAGGTCAATTATGGACTTGACCGAGAGGCGGACTTTTACCCCGCCAAGAGTTTTCAAGCCGCGCTGTATCGTCCGGATCTGGTGAAGTCGATTCTCGAATCTCACGGCAAGATCGCTGGAGGGACGGACAACCTGACGATCGAGCAGCTGCTGGCGTCTTCAACTCCACCCACAATTCGGTTCTTGAATCCGGTAGAGGGAAGTGTCTTCGATACTTCTGAGATTGAATTGGCGATTTCGGTCACGCATCCCAATCAAGCCAAGATTGACGCCCTGGATATCACAATCAATGGCCGGTCACCGCGTGGCGTCCGAGTTCGACCAAAAATCGAAGACCAAATCTTCAAAGAGAAGATTCCGCTGGTGCGCGGCAAGAACATCATCGGCGTTAGGGCGGTGATGTCAGGTGGAATTCTAAGCGAACCCCGCACGGTGTCAGTTGCCTGCACTGCGGAAAACGCTGGGGCAGGTATTGAAGTGACTCCGAATCTGTACGTCTTGGCCGTTGGAGTAGCCAAATACCCCGTGCGAGAATTAGAATTGCGTTACTCGGCCAAGGATGCATCCGATCTAGTGACTGCGTTCAAGACTCAACTTGGTAAGCATTTTGCCGAGGTCCACACAAAATTGCTTGTGGATCAAGAGGCTACGCGAGCGAATGTACTGGATGGGTTGGCGTGGCTGAAGACTCACAAGCTGCGTCCCGAAGATCATGTTGTGCTTTTCATGTCGGGACATGGGGGGTTGGATGAATCCGACAATTACTGCTTTTTGGCCGTCGATTCTCAGGTCAACAAGTTGAGCGAAACGGGACTACGTTGGTCGGACATTCGTCAGTCGCTGAGCCGCTTGGCTGGCCGGCCGTTCTTGCTCTTGGACACTTGCCACGCGGGCAGCGCGGCCGAAGCTCCGTCCGTCTCCAATGAGGTTCGATCGGCCTACAATGGCTTATTGCGAGACGCTGCGAACGACTATTCATCAGGAATCATCACCATCGCCTCTTGTCTACCGCACGAGTTGAGCTACGAAGACGAAGCGTGGTCCAATGGTGCTTTCACCAAGTCGCTCGTCGAGTCATTGCAAGGAAAAGGCGATTTGAATCAGAACGGAATCCTGACAATCTCGGAGATGGAAGCCTATATCTCTCAACGTGTTGAAGAACTGACTCAGCGACGCCAAAGTTCCTGTCTGTTCAAAACCAACAGCGTGCCGAGCAACCTGAAACTGGCCAAGATAGAGTGAGGTTCTTAAAACGAATAATCCTGACAATTGCGACAGGGATGCGTAGTGGGCGAATTCGAAGACTTCAATAAATCATTGGATAAAGAGTCGAACTGACACTCGCGGGCTTTCAAAATTCCTGTTTGAAGAGTACTGCATTAGTTACCTATTTAAGCGATCTGAGATGAATAAACTGAAACAGGTTTTTGCAAAAATTTATCGCGAAAGCGAAGCGGTTGCATCAGACGTTGATTCCTTGACAGTTGCGCTGATGGGTCATTCACACCCTTCTATGTTTGCCAGAGTCTCTAGCCACATCTCCAACAATCCAGAGCACATGTCCAATTGGGGGAATAGTAATGCCGCCAAGGAAAATCATTTTGACTGTGGTCGAATTCCAGGCCGACGGCAGTCGTCGCTAGTGACCAAGGACGAACCGTCCCTGTGTATATTTTCACTGCTTCAGACACGCCGAAGCGATAATAGCACGCTTCCGCTTATGCTCTTGTCTTTTCTCACGCAGCGGACGCTTTAGCTGGATGCGCGTTGAACAGTTTCTTTTTCTAAGGCCTGCTGCATTTGTTCGAAGACGCCGGGCCAGTCGCCGGTGAAGCGTTGGCGGAAGAGGCGGACGGTGGGGTACCAGGGGGAATCGTGGCGGTCGAGGAGCCAGCGCCAGTCGGGGACATAGTTGAGGCCGATCCATGTGGGTACGCCCATGGCGCCGGCTAGGTGAGCGATGGATGTGTCGCTGGTGATGACTAGGTCGAGCGACTTCATGATGGCTGCTGTGTCCATGAAGGCTCCGCCGCTCTTGTCGACTCCTTCGGGTAACAATGCAATGGGCTTGCCATTCCAGCTTTGCATCTGCTCGACGCCAAAGCCTTGTTGCAGGCTGATGAGTTGAACGCCTGGGATTTGGCTAAGCGGCTCATAAAACTTCAACGGGATGCTGCGGAACATGTCTGCTTGGTGGTCGCGATTGCCTTGCCAGGCTATGCCGACGCGGAATGTGCCAGGTTGTTTGGGCAGCACTTGCTTCCAGTAGTCGACCAAGTGAGTCGCAGGCTGAATGTACCCAGGCATGCTGGGGATCGATGCAAGATCGACGTTCAGCAAATCAGCGGCGTCCAAGAGTGAACACTGATAGTGAAAGCTCTGGCTGAGCGGCAGATTGTTGGGAAAAAATGGACCAAGGTTCTTGCAGTTTTGCAACAAGGCCATCAGCGAAGCTTGTCCATAAACCAATGTCTTCGCGCCGCGCTCGCGAAGGATTTGTGCAAAACGTACAAAGTGAAGTGTGTCGCCCAAGCCTTGCTCGGCTGTGAGCAGAATCGACTTGCCATTCGGGTCTGAACCATCCCAGACTGGCAATTGAACTGGCCTACGAAGATCGCCGACCTTCCAGCGCCAACGATACTCGTCCCAGCCTTCACGAAAGCGACCTTGCAGCAACATGATCACTCCCAAGTTGCGATGCAGTTCGGCTTCTTGTGGATTCAGTTGCAATGCTTGGGAGTAGTACTTGTAAGCCAGGTCGTGACTGCCATTCCATGCGTGCAGTGTGCCACGATTCTTGTATGCGTTGAAGTAGTCGGGCTTGAGTTGCAGGGCTTGCTCGAAGCATTGATCGGCTCGGTCGACGTCACCTACATAACGCAAGGTGTTTCCTAAGTTGTTGAGCGCAATAGGAAAGGTTGGATTCAGTCGCAGAGCTTTTTCGTATGCGTCGACAGCTTCGTGATACTTGCGTTGATCGTGAAGAGCAATTCCCAGGTAGCACCAAGCATTAGCATCGTTGGTGTCTTGGCCCAGCACGCGGCGGTAAACCTTCTCGGCTTCGCCGATGCGTCCTTGTTGATGGGCTTGCCAAGCTTGGTTTAGGTCGGCTTGAAATTGGCTCATGGGGGTCCTCGGGGGAGGGAAGAAAGAATTAGTAATGAGTAATGAAGAATGAGTAATGCAGAAGGAAGAATGCAGAAGGAAGAGAAAGAGGAAAGAGGAAGGCAGCGGACGGCACACGGAGTGTGCCTGCTACTAATGACACAAGCCAGACTTGAGGATTCAAATCTGGCTTGTGTGAATTCTATTCGTTGCCGAAAGGGAGTTTCGGCAAATGATTGTCTTTGTCGATCAACTGTCTTAGTCGAGGAAGCCGACCAAGTCTTGGCTGCGGCTAGGCTGTTGAAGTTTGCGAACGGCTTTGGCTTCGATCTGTCGAATACGTTCGCGAGTCACTTTGAATATGTGACCAACCTCTTCCAGCGTGTAGCTGTAACCATCGCCAAGACCGTAACGAAGCTTGATGATCTCGCGTTCGCGATAGCTCAGAGACTTAAGTACGTGATTGATTCGATCACGCAACATCTCTT
>CAUJKA010000314.1 GCA_963204965.1 Planctomycetota bacterium
GAGCGCGCGAGCTGCCGCGGCTCCGTCGATAACGCGATGATCGCATTGGAGTGTGACTAGACTACGTCCGTCTGATTCCATCGGCCCAAAGGAGAAGCTGGACGTCATAATGCAAGGATGCAGTCGGTTCGTGACCCCCTGCCCTGCTAGCGCACTAATGCTTCCTGTACCGATGCGTCGAGCTCGATTCTTGAAGTCGATATCCATTCGCCACCACCATCCGATTCTGCGAAGCAGCGATGGTAACTTAGAACCACGCCATTGCGATCGAAAGACTTGAGACGGCTCTTCGGTTTGAAAGCTCTCGATGTCAGCCTGGATTGCGGTGAGGGAACGTTTGTCGGTCGAGTGGATTCTGCCAAAGAATAGACGCTCGCCATCTGGCATTTGTCGATTGACGGCGAGGGACAAAACGCAATCGGGGCTGGTGTAGACTCGCGGCCATGGCCAAGCCACATAGATCTCTCGAAGTTGCGAGTGTTCGCGAGAGGCAAGTCCATAAGCTCGAGCAAATAGCGCCGTCCATGAAATACGACTTGGCGATCTTTCCCGTAGGGAGGCTAGAGCCTGAATATCGACCTGTCGCTCGACTGGAAACGAAGGCACTTTCGCCGCATAGCGTACGACATCCAGTACGATCGCTCGTTGGCGTCCAATTGCCCTTGTTGTTCCATCCATGCTATTGGCCAATGTGTTCCGTGGGATTTCGGGCCGTTGGCCCTTTGTTTTTCTCGCGAATTACTCACCCAGCCCTGCAGGCTGGGCTAGGTAAACGGACAGGGCTTCGCCCCTAAAACCAAACTGTGCAACATCAAAACTAGCGATTGCGGTTCATGCTTGCACTTTAGCAGGTTGGGTTCGTTTTTACCAAGAGGACTCTTTTAGCGGTCGATTGGGTGTTGGAAAACTCGCTCGACCCGAGTTAGAGAGCCTCAAGCTACGTTTTCCTCCAAATGCCAGCTAACCAAAGCCTAACAGAACTTCTCCTGGTCCCTACGAAATCGATCTGAGAACCGACAGTCGCCACCGACCCAGCACACTACGGACGATAGATTAGGAAGATTCTAACTGCATCTACTATTATTTGAGGCAATTCAACGCCTCTGCTAGCGTGGGGAATCTGCTCGTGACTAGAGCTTCGGGTTATGATTAACAGTGTTTAACCGTTAGCCGAAGGCGTACGAGGACTCCGGCGATTTGTTTACAGACCGAGAGCGGAACAAGAAACAACTTGAATGCGTTGTAAATGTAGGTAGTGGACGTGGTTACGAGTCCCCAGGATTCCCGGCAAAAAGGACTCGTGACCTCGTCCACTACGAACTTCATTGAACGGTATTGCGGTTAAACACGGCTAGGAATGATGAGCAAAATGCGTCCGATCGCGATTGAGTCTGACTGAATGAACTTTGTACACATTTCCATACTTGCTGGGCTAGCGACGATATCGATTCCGATGTTGCTGCATATGCTTGGCAAGCGTCAGCCGCAATTGATCGACTTTCCTGCTCTGCGTTTTGTCCGCCAGACTCAGCAGGATCACAGCAAGAGTTGGAAACTGCGACACTTCTTGTTGTTGCTGCTGAGAATCTTATTGATCGCAGTATTGGTCTTTGCGCTTGCAAGGCCTCGCGTCCATTCGGCGGCGATGGGAAGTGTGATCGGAATTTCCGGGCTGGTCATCTTGGCGATCATCGCAAGTCTCGCTGCGGCTATTGGCTGGGCATCGCGACGTCCGATCGCAGTTTGGGGTGCGGCAGCGATAATCGCGTTGGGATTGTGGCTTGGCAGTGCCGCTTGGGGATATCGCACGATCGCGCAAGGCCCTGCCCTGCCGACCTCTGATACGACTGCACCCGTTGCTGTTGCCATGATTTTGGATACCAGTCCATCGATGAGCTACCAAGCTCAAAATCAAACGCGATTGGAAGCCGCCAAGGATATGGCCGCGTGGTTGCTCAATCGCTTGCCGGTGGACAGTCATGTCGGCGTCTTCACGGGTGTTCCCATCGGATCTTTGTCGCAGAGTCCACAAGGTGCCAACACACAGATCTCAAGAATTGAACGTACAACTGAACGCGTCGACCTGTTGGATCGGCTTCGTATGGCTATCGATCTTGTGCTCGAAGATCAGCTCGAGCGACGTGAGATCTACATCCTCACCGATATGAACTCAGCGGCCTGGGGCGCCGCGCAAGATGAACTCACCAAGCAAATTGAATCGGTCAAAGGCCAAGTGCTGATCCAAATCGTCGATGTCAGTGCACCTCAGACATTAAATTGGCAATTGGGTGATCTGAAAGTCGACTTCAATTCGGTCCCTGTCGGTGGAGACATCACTGTTCGTGTTCCTGTAACGCAAGCGACCGAAGGAAAACAAGCCGCCAATTCTGTGACGGTCGAACTCTGGCAAGAGGCCATCGATCCCAAGCTTCCAGTGCTTAGCAGCGGTAAATTGCAGTTACCCGACAGCTCGGTTGTCTCGCGGCAAGTTGTGAACTTCACCAGCGATGGAACGATCGAAGTCGAACTGTTAGCGAAGAAGTTAACCGAAGGCATTCATCACTTCACCGTCAAGCTGGATAAGAATGACCCGCTATCGATCGACAATCAACGCTTCCTTACGGTTACTGCCAAACGGCAACAACCAACCTTGATCGTCTCCAATAACGAAAATGCTTCGCAAGTCTTGAGGCTGTTGCTGGACCCTGCTGCTATTTCGGAGGCTGGTAAGGGCCAAGACTCGCTGATCACCACGATTACTTATGGTCAACTTCCGCAAGCTACGCTGACCCGATACTCTGTTATCGCGCTTTACGATCCCGGCTCGCTTGCTGCCAATGTGGTTCAAGCCCTGCGCGAGCACGTCACGGGTGGCGGTGGTTTGATGATTATTCTTGGCCGGACTCTCGAACCTGTCGCCGCGACCGTTGATACTCTGCCGATCTCCGAGCTTTTGCCTGGCACAGGGGCTCAGGTGTTAACTCGGCCGACCACTGATCGTCAAGCTTTTTGGAATCCTGTCGCGCCGACACATCCCGTTTACCAAGACTTGGAATTCCCCGCGAATGATGTCGCTTGGCAGTTGATGCCCATCTATCGGAACTGGTCGTTCAATGCGTTTAGGGAAAACGTCCAGGTGCTCGCGTCGCTAACAGGAGTTGAATCACCGCTCTTGACGATGCAAAGCGTTGGACAAGGACAAGTTCTGACGCTTACCACACCGATTCCCGAATTCGAACAGACGAATAAGCCACTTTGGAATGAGTTGTGGATCTCCGAACAGTATTTTTGGGCCTTTGGTGTGCTCTCAGGTAGTTTGCGAACTTTAAGCGGAGCGAATCAATCCTCATTGTCTTTCCTCGCCGGAAGCAATGTGACCTTGCCAAACGACGCCAATCTATGGCCGCGAAACTGGGAGCTCTACACGCCGCGCGCCGAGCGATTTTCTTTGGAAGCCAACAACGGCGTGTTGCCGACGGGAGCTCACAGTGATGTAGGCACCTACTATCTTCGTGCAAATCGCGGTGGCCCGGTGACTCGCGGATTTTCGGTGAACCTTGAGTCCGCTGACACGCTCCTACAGAAGATCGATGTCGCGACTCTGGATAACGTGCTGGGGAAGGACGCCTATCACGTTGCACGTCAGCAAGAAGAGATCGAAAGCTCCGTGGGACAAGCCAGATTCGGTAGCGAGCTGTACCCGCTGCTGATGCTGTTCGTCGCGGGTATCTTTCTCGCCGAGCAGTTCATGTCGAATCGCTTTTACAAAATTCAATTTCGCGTAGGAAAGGCAACTTCTTAGATGTTGAACCTTTTCACCGATGCGTATCCACTGGCGACCTTCGAGCTCTCGCTGGAGCCCATTTTTGGCTGGTGGGTTGTCGCAGTACTAGGCGTGATCACTTTGACCAGTGTTTGGCTGACGCTGAATACCTCTGGAATTTCGCGATCAGGACGATTGACACTAGTCACACTGCGACTGTTGGCAACTTTGGTGTTGCTACTGGGGTGGCTGCGTCCTGCGATTCTCTCCGAGGGTTATCGCGAGACCGAAGGTGCAATTGCTGTGTTGATGGATCGCAGTGCGAGTATGACATTGCCGAGCGATAGTGTGGGAAAGTCTCGCTGGGAGGTTCAGCAAGAGGTTTGGAGTGCCATCGCTAAAGCGACCGACCTCAAGCTCGGCGGCTCGCAGATTATTCCTTACTTCTACGACAAGGATCTTCAAACAGTCAGTCAAGGCGACTTGCCATCCCTTTCAACGACATTCTCCACGCTGCCAGCAGGTCGAGTGACCGATCTTGGGCACGCACTCGCAGAGATCAATAGAACGCAAGTCTTACCACCTCTGCGGGCGGTCGTGTTGATTGGTGACGCCACGCAAACTCGAGCTCCACCGCTGAGCGATCCATTGCTAGTCGCCCGACAAATGGCTCAGCTCGACCAGCCAATTTACTTCGTAGGCATCGGCAGCAAAGGCGAAAGCAATCAACTTCGCGACGTAGCTTTGGAAGGATTGCCCGAGCAAATCACGGCCTTTGCCAATAAGCGAGTCACAATTCCGATCGTGGTGAACACGCAAGGCATGCAGGGGCAAAATGTCGAAGTGACTCTGACGCTCAAGTCTCGCAACCAACCAGATGAAGTGCTTTTCAATCGCATCATTCGCCCAAGTCGTGCAGCCGAGAAACTGGCTATCGATTTCCCAGCTCAGCTCAAGGAGGCGGGTGATTACTTGCTGATCGCGCAGGCGAATGCAAAGGAAGCGAAAGAGCAGATCGTCTCCAACAATCAACTCATCAGCTTCGTGACTGTAACCGAAGGCGGCGTGAGAATTCTAGTCATTGAAGGTCAACCACGTGCGGAACAGCAATTCTTGCGACTGTCTTTGGATCGGTCCAAGGACTTTGATGTTGAGTATGCGTGGATGCAGGAGAAGCTTGAAAGAAAATGGCCGATTGACCTCGCCAAAGACACAAGACTTCAAGAGTTTGAAGTCTATGTGATTGGCGACTTGGATGCTCGGGCACTTTCCGATGGAAGTTGGAACCGCATCGCCGCGCGCGTCAATCAAGGCGCAGGTCTTTTGCTAATGGGAGGCTACTTTAGTTACGACGCTGGGGGGTATCAAAACAGTCCGCTGAAGAACTTGTTTCCGATCAAGATGCAAGCCAATAGCCGTCAGCTTCGGGATAAACGAGTCGACGATCGATTCCACTTCATGGATGACATCAAACTCAAGCCGACCCGACCACATCCGATAACCAATCTGTTGCCTGAGCCTGACAATACACAGTTGTGGGACTTGCTGAAACCGATGAAGGGCATGAACCACTTTAGGGATTTGGCCGAAACTGGGGGCGTGCAGGTTTTATTGTCCGGGTCTCCGGGGCAACCCGCGTTGGTAACTGGCCAGTTTGGAGCGGGCCGCGTTCTAGCGTTTGCAGGCGATTCGACCTGGCAATGGTATCGAGCTGGTGGACAACAACAGTACGCTCATCAAACATTTTGGCGACAAGCTGTACTCTGGCTAGTCAATCGCGAGAAGCTGAGCGAAGGATTTCAGATGTTGATCGATTCGCGTCGCCAAGACATCGATGCGGTGCCACCAGTCAAAATTGAATGGTACGGCGGAAGCGATAACAAGCCGATTCCACCGACGATCAAAGTTGCACTCAGCCGCAATGGTCAGTTCCTCAAGAACCTTGAAGTGAACTCGACTGGTGAATCAACCAGACAAGTCATCGCTTCGGGACTCGACCAACCCGGCCTCTATCGTGCTACATTGACCAGCACGAGCGCCGATGGATCGGAGCAAACTGCGGATCTAGCTTTCATGGTGCAGGATGTTTCTAAAGAGTTAACTCAACCCATTCCCGATTGGCGAATGATGGCCAATATCGTTGCCGCTGGCAAGTCAGTCGGAAGCGACCTGTTCTTGCCCGAAGAGACCGGTAAGCTAGTCGCCGCCATGCGCGAACGACAGGACTTGGCCAAGGTCAGTACCATCGAGCGTCGAAGGCTGGGAGACGCTGCTTGGGATACTTGGTTGTACTTTGCATTATTCTGCGGCTTGATGACCTTCGAATGGGGCCTTCGCAAACGCTGGCAACTGCCGTAACGCAGATCTGATAAAGCTAGAAGTCAGCTGCGCACTCAAGCAATAGTTGGGTCAACTTCGGTTCCTCAAGCGGGAGCAACTCGCGTAAGCCGGGCCGCAAGAATACACGTACTTGCTTCACGTATTTGTCAAACTGGTCTGTTGCTAAGGCACGCACGACAGGCGACATTTCAGCGAGTGGCTGAAGCCCTTGAGGCGTGTTGATGTCGAGTTTGAACTGAATCTCCAGCTTCACTGGCGGTGCATCGATCAAGACATCATCGTGTTCAATCTCGATGTCAAACTGCTTCGCGAGTCGCTCGCTCAACAACTCAGCACACTTCACCAACTGATCGAAAGGTCGGTGGGCCAACGCAGCGTGCACTTCGCGCGAGACAGAGTAGTTGTGCTGCGAGTATCGCTTGTAGATTTGACGTTGTCGTCCGAACAACGACCGCGCCAACTTTTGTGGCCCCGGCAGACCTTCGGCTAGCTCAAGCAACTGAGTTTGAAATTGAGCATCGGAGAACTCGTGCCAGCCACAATCCACCACGCGTTCACGCAAGCGAAAAAAGAGACGTTGGAGCATCGCCGTGGCGGATCGTACGCTGTGATGCCAATAGACTTCGCTGAACATGACGTAGCGACTGAACACCATCATTTCAGCAGCGGTCTTGCCTTTGGAAGTGATCGTCAGTTGTGATGCATCGCCGAATCGAAAGCTGCTGAGCAGTCGCGAAACGTCAAAGTTCCGCCCGTAGGGAACTCCTGCGTGCAAGCTATCGCGTTGCAAGTAATCCATCTTGTCGATATCAACCGGCCCGTTGAGCACATTCTGCAGTCGCTTCACATTGGGATTATCAGATGGTTTGCTCAGAAAGTCTGCAACCGACTCGGGCGAAACGTTCCATTGTTGGTCGATAATCTTGGCCAGTTCACCCTGTGTGATCCAGCGCCGAGCGTTGGACTCATGTTTGGAAATCTCGGGCAAGCGCATGTCTTCGATCGGATGACAATACGGCCAGTGGCCAACGTCGTGAAGCAACGATGCCAACAAGAAGACTTTCAAGTCGCTTTCGGTCAACGATTCGACAGCCGCTGGATCGGACTGTGCCAGATGCCGCAAGACCAGACAAGCCAAGCGAAACACGCCCAGGCTATGCTCGAAACGCGAGTGCACAGCGCCGGGATAAACAAGGCTGACCAATCCCAATTGTGAGATCTCTTTCAGCCGCTGCATCGCCGCCGAATCAAGGACGCTGCGAACCCGAGCGGTGATCGGCACATCCAGCTCGGGCGGAATGCGAACAAATTGACTTGAGCCGCTGAGTTCAGGCAAAGACAGAATCAAATTCGACAAAGTAACGCCTTATGCGAGGATCTCTTGGACAACTCGGCCATGAACATCGGTCAAGCGAAAATCGCGGCCCGCATGGTTGAAGACTAATCGCTTGTGATCGATGCCAAGTTGATGAAGTATCGTAGCATGCAGATCGTGCATGTGAACTTTGCCTTGGATCGCCTGAAAACCGAACTCGTCGGTCGCGCCATGGCTGGACCCAGACTTAAATCCGCCGCCGGCCAACCAAACCGTAAATCCACCAGGATTGTGATCGCGTCCAGTGCCATTGTCCTGAGCGTACGGCGTTCTACCGAATTCGCCACCCCACCAAACGATCGTGTCTTCCAACAAACCGCGGCGCTTCAGATCGGCAAGAAGACCGGCTATCGGACGATCCACGGCAAGCGCGTGATCGGCGTGTTTCGGTAAGTTGCTGTGTTGATCCCAAGCTGGGTTTGCCGAGTTGTCCCCGTAGTTGACTTGAATGAACCTTACGCCTGCTTCGCAAAGTCGCCGGGCCAATAAGCATCGCTGTCCGTAGGCGCGAGTCTTGGGATCGTTGATCCCATAGAGTTCGAGCGTTTCGGTCGATTCATCGGATGTATCCAAGATTGGTGGAGCTACCGATTGCATGCGCCACGCGAGTTCATACGATTCAACTACCGCATCGAACTCATTCGGCTTGTACTCACGTCGCTGGATCTGCTGAGCGTTCAAGTCGGAGAGCAGCTGTAGCTGCTGGCCTCGATCCAATTCCGAGATGTCCTTGCGTGGCAGCAAGTTCTTAATTTGCAGGATATCGCTGTCAGCGCCTCCAATTCGAGTGCCTTGAAACTGGGCCGGCAGGAATGCGTTCCCGTAATTTCTTGGTCCGCCGTTTCCAACCGAAGGAGCGATGGAAATGAACCCAGGCAAATTCTGATTCTCAGGGCCTAGACCGTACAACAACCACGAACCCATCGATGGTCGCACTGAATTTGTCGCTCCACAGTGCAGGAACAACGTCGCTGGTCCATGAGCGACTCCTTCTGTGTGCATTCCGTGCAAGAAGGTCATCTCGTCGGCATTTCGAGCTGATTCTGGGAAGAGTTCGGAGACCCATTTTTCGCTTTGACCGTACGGTTGAAACTTCCAAGGCGATTTCATGATTCGCTGAGTCGTCGCTTTGCCGGTCTTGGCCAGTTGCCGCGCGTCGTTGAATTCAAATGCCTGTCCATCGCGCTCTTGAAGTAATGGCTTGTGATCAAAGCTATCGACCTGACTGACTCCACCTTGCATGAACAGAAAGATTACTCGCTTTGCTTTGGCGGGATGATGCAGCCCAGAAGAAAGATTGAGCTCTGGCTTTCCTGCATAAGCACGCGAAGCTGGCAACAACGATGATTGACTCAACGCAGTGGCCGCCAATGCGCCGAAGCCACAACCGGTCTGCTGCAACCAGGCTCTTCGCTGTAATTGTCTTTCTGCGCTCATCTTCGAAACTCCACTGGCTCGAATGCCTAACTCAACATGATTTACTCAATACGGCTTACTCAAGAAATCGAAAATCGATCGAGGCAAACAAGGACTGAATTAAAAGCTCCAAACGCATCGGGTCGATGACTGTTTTTTCATCAGTTGGATTTGTCTTAGGATTGGCCGAGCTGGCCCGCTTATTCTCACCGCTAGACGTTTTTTCGTCGCTTGCTTCGTTCGGTGACGAATCCAGCCCAAGAAACGATCGACAAACCTTCAATTCTTCGTTCGATGGCTCTCTTGAAAAGCAGGCTAGGTAAAGCTCAGTCAGCCCTTCGTCGACGCTTTGCGATTTGAAAGTCGAAGAGTACTTGAGCGATGCCTGTCGAGCTCGGGCGATCACCCACGGCTCTTGCATCAGCGACAAGCCCTGTTGAGAAACCGTGCTGCGTGATCTGGCTTCGATCGAGACGCTGGAATCGGCAAAGTCAAATTCGTCGAAGAGCTCAGGAAGCGAATTGCGGAAGACGGGGTGATAGATGCTGCGACGAGTCGTTCGATGCGTGTAGTTGTAGTCAGCTTTTGTTCCCGGCTGAATCAAAGAACCGCCGCGCGAGTAATCCAGCTCGCCGCTAACCAAGAGCATTGAATCACGAAGCGCTTCGACCGACATTCGACGCGTGTGACCTCGCCAATAGAGCAAGTTTTCTGGGTCAACGTCACTGGCCACCGAACCTGGAGCAACGCAACGTCGCTGATAAGCTTGAGACAATACAATTTCTCGAACGAGCACTTTGGTGGACCAGTTAGATTGAATCAACCGCGTAGCCAAGTTGTCCAGTAATTCTGGATGTGTTGGTGCCGATCCCGTTATGCCAAAGTTGTTCGGTGTGGCCACGATCCCGCGTCCCATCAACCAAGACCAAACACGATTCGCGTAAACTCGCGCGGTCAGTGGATTTTCATTTGCGCTAATCCATTCAGCGAGTTCTTTACGCGTCGGGCTGGGTGATTCAGTCGTCGGTTTGGCATCCGCTCGAGTTTTGCTTGACATTGAAACCGCGGCTAAAAAACCGCGAGGAACAACTTCGCCCAGCGTGTGAACATCACCGCGAATATGAATCGCTAGATCCTTCGGCGGTGAATTCTCCACGACGGTCATGTATTTGGGACGTTCGTCCAACTGCTTCTGGAGCTCGGCGGCTTCTTTCTCCAGCGTTTTCAGCGTTGCCTTCTGCTTCTCAGCATCAGTGCCCGAGCCCGAGCCAGACTTAGAGACTTGCAAAGCTGCGGACAGCGATCCGTCTTTCATTTGGGACACGGGAAGAAACAACACCGCGTCCAAAATGACGTGACCGTCCGTGTTGGCATTGGAGATCAAAACAAACCTCTGTCCTTTGTCTTCAAAGCGGTATCTACCTAGACTGCGCCAAAGGTTTAGTTCAGGAGCTTGCTGTCGCTCGTTGACAGTGACCTCTTTTTCACCATCAGCGCTGAAGACCTGAACTACCACATTCGTAGCTCGATTCTCAGACGCTTGATAGGCAAGCAAGACTTCGTATTCGCCCGGCGGCAAATTCTGCGGCTCGAACGTGGCCGATTTCACTCCCTTTTCAGAGTTGTCGTCGTGAATGTAGGACTCGCCAACAATGTTGCCCACATGAGTCGATTCGACCCACTTGCCGACTAACGTGGCTTGAGCACTATCCACAACCACGCCCGGAAGTTCGTCTGTTTTGATGAAACGCGGATTGGCTTTCGCCAATGAATCCAATTTCTTCTTCAGCTCTTTAACATCGGCGGCAATTTTGGTGTGTTGCGATTCAAGCTCGCCGAACTTCGTTTGGGCCACGGGATCGAGCGGCAACGGCTTCTCAATCCATTCAGAAACATTGGAATGTTTGAGACCAGTCGAAGACTTGAGGATTCCAGCCAGCGCGTAATAGTCTCGCGTCGGGATCGGATCAAACTTGTGATCGTGACATCGAGCACAACCCAAAGTCTGACCTAGAAACGCGGCTCCGATCACATCCAATTGCTCGTCCAGGTAATCCATGTCGAGCTGTTCTTTGTCTTGCTTTTCTAGATTGGTGTTGCCAAGAGTCAGAAACGTCGTCGCGATCAATTGTTGGCTGCGTGCATCGGGATCATCCGCGGTCATCAGATCACCAGCAATTTGTTCGCAGATCATTTGTTGGAAGGAACGATCTTCGTTGTAGGCGTTGATTAAATAGTCTCGGTATCGCCAAGATTGAGGTAGGACAAAACCTCGTAGTGTTACCGAATCGCCGTAGCGGATAACGTCCATCCAACGTCTTGCGTACGCTTCGCCGAAGTGGGGAGAGGCAAGAAGGTGATCAACAAGTTGCGTGTAGCGAGTGGCGTCAAAGCCTTCGGTCCACTCTTTCAATTGACTGACGGTGGGTGGGAGACCAGTGAGATCCAAATAAAGCCGTCGAATCAGAACTTCGGGAGCTGCGCGCGTAGCTGGTTCGATCTCTGATTCACTCAGCTTCGCATTGATCTGCGCGTCAATCCATGCCGACGAGCTGGAAGACTTATGTTCATTTGAGCCTGCGACGTTGATCAACAGCGATGATTGCACAGGACGATAGGACCAATGCGATTGAGCTTGATCGACGGTCAGCCCTTGCGACTTCGTCTTCGACGAATCATGTTCTGTGGTACGTGGATCGATAGCTCCCGAGTCGATCCATTGACGGAAGTTCTCGATGACACCGGCGGGCAACTTGCCATCGGGGGGCATTTGTAGCTTGGGATTGGAGTAGCTGATTGCCTTTAGAAGCAAACTCTCGCTGCTCTTGCCAGGGACTATCGCCGGTCCTTGATCACCGCCTTTTTGCCAACCAGCTTGGCTATCAAGCAACAGGCCACCAGCTTGCTCGGAATCCAAAGCGTGACATTCTTGGCAATGTTCGATGAGCGCTGGACGGATTTTCGACTCGAAGAAATCCAGCTTGGCACGCTCTTGTTCGCTCGAATCTTGCGCAGATAAAGGAGCTACGAAAATGGTGATCGACAGGCAGGTAGTCCAGACAGTGCGCTGTACGTGAAGCATGGCGAGTCAACTTGCGGACGAGCGTGGAAGGTGGGATTAGATTGAGGCAGGTTTGAGCTGATAAAGGTCAGCTGATGGGTGTAGGCTCCATCGACCACCGTGCTAAAGCGGTAGGCGTACTTGGTCAGCTCAGACCCATAATTGTACTCGGTCGTGGTTGTGTAAGTCTGCCCCGCAATGGCTAGACTTTCCGTCTTTTTCCGTCCAGCCATACATTGGGCTCGAATGTTCGCGTAATTTACCTATCCAATCGCAATGACAGATAGGCTGGATTTCAATCGCGGAAGCGATGGCAGTTTAAAGCCTGGGATGCAATCCCAGGAAACTACGATCATTGGACCGGTAGTCGCGGAGCGAGGACTGTATTGGCTTGGTGAGTGCTGAACTCCATGGTCATGCGCTTGTCAAAAAATGCCGTCGCTTCGCGACTCATCCTAGTGCGCTCGATCTTACCTGGGATTTCATCCCAGGCTGTAAAATATCGTCGCGTACGCGACTAAAACCAAGAAGCCAGTCGCCGGTGGATCAACGCTTGCTCAGTAGCTCTGACAACAAAAAAACGTCATGAGCCCCTAAGTTTTGGGACTCATGACGTTTCGTGTCACAACACGGCATTTGCCACTCAAGCGGAGGGCACGGGGGTCGAACCCGCAACCCCTTACGGGGCACATCATTTCCAATGATGCCGCTAGCCATTCGCTTACCCTCCAGCGGAGCGAAGATGATAACTAGACTCAATCATTTCGTACAGACCAAGACCGATTCGGGCCGAAAAAGGCTCGTTTTTTAGCCCGACTTTGCTTCAAATTGTTACGACTTTCTCGCTTGTTCGTCGCTAAGCGCCTATCCATCTCATTTACCTGCTTTACCTTGCCTATTTCCAAAATTGCGGGCGACGATGGGCGGCCGCGACCCGAGAGGAACGGCAAATACTCCCCCGCAAGAAACACGCCCCGATCCAACGAACCAATCGCCGCAGGTTGCGTAGACGAGGGATATTAACAAAATCGCTCAATGCTGTTTAATGAAGCCTCTTAAGCAACCGGGGAAGCGAGGCACTGTGATGGTGGATATTCAACAACTGAAAGAGCTGATCGCTCAAAAATCCGAGCTGATTCAGCGACTCCAAACGGAGATTGGCAAGGCAGTGGTGGGCCAGGAAGTGATGATTTCCCGGCTGCTGATCGGTCTGTTAACAGGCGGTCACGTCCTCTTGGAAGGCGTACCGGGTCTTGCTAAGACGACGGCTGTAAACGCACTGGCCAAGGCTCTCAGTGTGCGTTACCAGAGAATCCAGTTTACGCCAGACTTGTTGCCAGCGGACTTGATCGGAACGATGATCTACGTTCCCAGCAGTTCGTCCTTCTCGACGCGAAAAGGTCCGATCTTTGCTAACCTTGTTCTGGCGGATGAGATCAACCGCGCGCCTTCCAAAGTTCAGTCGGCACTGCTGGAAGCGATGCAAGAGCGGCAGGTTACCATCGGCGACGAGTCCTTCCCGTTACCGAATCCATTTCTAGTTCTTGCGACTCAGAACCCGATCGAGCAAGAGGGAACCTATCCTCTCCCGGAAGCTCAGACCGACCGATTCATGCTGAAGGTGCGGATTACCTATCCTCGACCTCAGGACGAACGAAAAGTGCTGGATATGGCCTTGGACGGAGCGACTCGTCCCATTCAACCCGTCTTAACCGCCGACGAGATCTTCGCGATGCAAGAAGCAGTTCGCATGATTTACGTGGACGATCAGATCAAAGACTATATCCTGTCCATCGTTAGCGCGACACGCGACCCCAAGAGTTTCAAGCTGGATAAGCTAGCGCCGCTGATCGAGTACGGCGCGTCACCGCGAGCTACGGTATTCCTCGGCATGGCCGCTCGAGCCAATGCGTTTCTGGTTGGCCGCGGCTATGTGACTCCTCAGGATGTCAAAGATGTAGCCTACGATGTGCTTCGGCACCGCATCTTGTTAACCTACGAAGCGGAAGCTGAAGAGATGTCCACGGACGATGTGATACGCGAGTTACTGTCTACGGTGCCCGTTCCGTAGTTGCGAGTTCAAGCACCAGCAGTTCCTAAAGCTCGGTTGCTTAACCCGTTAAGTTCCGATTCCTTTCTCCTTCGACAACTAACATCGCCAATCTTCTTTGCGAAAGTGCTATGGCTGAGTTAAGCATTGCCGAAATCGTCCGAAAAGTTCGCAAGGTCAAGATCGTGGCTAATCGATCGGCCAGCGATTTGCTGGCTGGTCAATACCGCAGCGTCTTTCGCGGCCAGGGGATCGAGTTTGACGAAGTACGAGAGTACCAGCCCGGCGACGAGATTCGTTCGATCGACTGGAACGTAACTGCGCGGACCGGTACTCCGTTCATCAAACGCTACATCGAAGAGCGTGAAATGACGGTGATGATTCTGCTTGATGTCAGCGCGTCAGGTATCTTTGGTTCGGCGAATCAATCCAAATTGGATGTGATGATTGAACTAATCGCAGTGCTGATGTTCTCAGCACTCAAGAACGGCGACAAAGTAGGCCTGATGCTCTTCGTTGGAGAGGTCACTCGCTACTTTCCGCCTCGCAAAGGCAAGTCGAACGTACTACGATTGATTCGAGAAATGTTGTCGGTCGAACCCAAAGCAGAACGAGCGAACGTTCCCGCAGTCCTACAATTCCTCAGCCGCGTTCAGAAGCGTAAGGCGGTGGTTTTTGTTGTCAGCGATTTTCAAGATGTCCAGTCTTTTCAACCTTTTGCCCTCAGTCGTATGAGGCACGATGTGGTTGCTATGACAATCGCTGACCCTCGCGAGCAAGTAATTCCCAACGTTGGTTTCGTTACGCTTCGAGACGCTGAGACAGGCGAGTTGATCGAGGTGGACTCGGCACATTCGGCCTTTCGCAATTGGTTTCAGCAAGAATCAGGCCGACGTCGAAGTGAACTCACCGCTGGCTTGCGGCGAGTTGGAGTTGACCAACTTGAGATCGACACGCATCAGTCGTACGCTTCCAATCTTCATCGGTTCTTTGAGTCGAGAGAAAGACGTAGCCGCAGTCGTTAAGTGGTAGGGTACAACAGAATCACTCTCACCTACGCCCCAGAACAATCCTTGATTTGTACACTCAGATAAATCGATACTCATGATACTAGCTCGCCTCGGATGATCCCGCATAGCATACGAGTTCCCCGACTTCACTGCCTTGTGCTATTTGGCATGATCCTATCATGCACAGGTTGCGGCCAGTCTGTGAAGCCATCCGGCGATCAAGCAACGACAGATTCGATCCAGCACGAAAGTTCCGGCGATAGTCCAATCAAGTTGACTGCGACGATTTCGAAGGCAAAGCTTCGATTGAGCGACGAACTGACGCTGACTCTTGCAGCAAAAAAGTCTGACGATTATCGAGTCGAGTTCCCACCGCTTGAGAGTTTGCTCACCGACTTCACCGTGATCGATTCGAAAGCCGTGCTTCCCAAGCTGGAGGGCGAGTTCGAACTACAACAGCGTGTCTACCAACTTCAACCGAGCAAGGCTGGCAAGTTAGAGTTGATCATCCCGCCGGTTTCGTACTTCGCTGCTTCGCAATCGGATAGCACGCTTTCTGTTGCTACCCCGTCTGATCGCGTCCCGTCTGATAGCTCAAACTCGAATGACACTGAGCTGGACGGGAAAGCTGAACAAGCGTTAGGATTCGCAGAAGTCGATCCGTTTGAGATTGAGGTCGTTAGCGAGCTTACCGAGACGAACCCATCGTTGGATAGTTTGCGAGCTCAGGCCCAACCGCTGGAACTTGAGAAAAGCCGCGCCAGTTATGCCGTTTGGATCGCAGTTGTTGCAGCATTAATCGCTCTCATACCAGCTTTGATCGCGTTTGCAAACGCGCGACGCGCCAAGAAAAATGCGACAGTGGTCTCTCCTCGCGAGCAAGCACTCAAGGAACTTGATCTGCTGGTCTTGTCCAAATTGGCTGCACAGGATGTGAAGCTGTATTACGTCGAGCTAACGGCGATCGTTCGTCGATACATCGAAGGTACGACAGGCGTTCGCGCTCCAGAGCAGACGACAGAGGAGTTTTTGCGAGAGGTCGTGCAGGGCAAGAGTTTTTCCGCGGCAATTGTCAGCCGCTTACAGGCGTTCCTTGAATCGGCAGATTTGGTCAAGTTTGCAGGACGAACACCAAGCGCCGACGAAGTAACGAACAGCCAAACAACGGCTCGCGAATTCATTCTGACGGATTTGATCGAAAGCAATGCTGATCGCGCCGGTGCAGACACAACCAATCAACGCGATCAAATACGCACAGATCTTGGTGGAAGTTCCCATGATGGAGCTTCGCCATGAACGCGTTTCGATTCGAAGATCCTTGGTGGCTTTTATTGCTTTTGCCAGTTGCATGGATCACTTGGCGGAAGCGATCCAAGAAACTCGTGCAAGCGATCGTGTACTCCAGTATTGAAGGGCTGAAGGCAAGACCACGTTCGCTGGCTGGACGTTTGAAGCCGTGGCTGGCGTGGTTGTGGCCGATCGCAGCAATTCTCGTGGTGCTCGCAATTGCGAGGCCTCAACTTGGGCGCGAAGAGGTTCGTTTGAATACAGACGGTATCGCTATCATGATGAGCATTGACCGGTCGGGGTCGATGAACGCACTTGATTTCGAAGTCGATGAACGTCGAGTGAATCGCCTGGAAGTGGTGAAGCAAGTCTTCCGAGAATTTGTTCAGGGTGCGGAGGGCTTTCAAGGTCGCCCCGATGACTTGATTGGACTAGTCGCCTTCGGTGGATTTGCTGAGTCCAAATGTCCGCCCACTCTGGACCATGACACGCTGCTTAAGATTCTAGAAACCGTCAAGCTGCCCGAACCCATCGTCGATTCACAGGGACGAGTGATTAACGAAGATCTCTTGAGGGAAGAGCAAGCGACGGCTATTGGTGATGCCCTGGGAACTGCTGTGGATCGGCTGAAGGACTTGAAGATCAAGAGCAAAGTAATCGTCCTGCTTTCCGATGGAGAAAGTAACGCAGGTGTTCTAAGCCCAGATGAAGCTGCGGAAGCCGCTAAAGCTTTCGGCATCAAGATTTACTGTATCGGTGTGGGCAGTAACGGTCAGGCTCCTTTTCTAATGACCGATGCGTTTGGGCGGAAGTTCTTGCAGAATCAACTCGTGCGAATGGATGAAGCCACTCTGAAATCACTGGCAGAAAAGACCGGCGGCCAGTACTTTAACGCCAAGGATACACAGGCCCTTCGAGGCGTTTACGAACAGATCGATCTGCTTGAGAAAACGCAGACTGAGGGCAAAATTTACACGGACTATCGAGACTTGTATCCTTGGTTGATCCTGCCGGGAATCGCTTTAGTGATCTTAGAAATGTTACTCACCTCAACACGCTTTCGATCGATTCCGTAAAACATGAACTGGGCAAGTCCTCATTACTTCTGGTTGCTTTGGTTGGTACCTTTCGTACTGGCCGTCGGGATTTATGCGCAGCGAAAGAGCAAGCGGGATGCGTTACGATTCGTAGATCATCCAATGCTCGTACAATTGGCTCCAACGACTAGCTGGTTTCGAATCGGCGTGAAATGGATCTGCTTGTCTCTAGGAATGGTCGGCCTGATTTTAGCGATGGCTCGGCCGCAAGTAGGCTTCTACTTCGAAGAGGTTACCGCTCAAGGTGCTGAAGTCCTGGTCGTAATTGACGTCTCGCGATCGATGCTGGCGGAAGATGTTGCTCCCAGTCGTTTGGCCCGAGCCAAGTCGGATATCGTCGATTTATTGCAGCGACTGCCGAGTGATCGCGTGGGCTTGATCGCCTTTGCTGGAGCTCCTTCGGTCTTAGTTCCCTTAACGTTGGATCACGGATTTTTCAAGCTTGTCCTTCAAGACCTCGGTCCCAATAGTGCACCGCGCGGTGGCACGAACATAGGCGATGCAATTCGCAAAGCAATCGAACAATTCGGAGATTCTGCAAACAGTGATCGAGCGATTGTCTTGATCACTGATGGCGGCGACCAGGAGTCTTTTCCAACTGAAGCGGCAAAGCTGGCCGCCGAACGCAACATTCGGATCATTGCGGTGGGACTCGGGGATCCCACCGAGGGAGCAAGAATTCCAAAACGCGACAAGGATGGAAGGCTTAGCTATCAGCAGTTTGACGGGCAAGAAGTATGGTCGAAAATGGAAGACAAGACTCTTAAGGAGATCGCTTCAATTACTTCTGGAGCTTACATTCCCGCGCAGACTCGGCTTTACGATCTTGGCGAAATCTACACCGAGAATCTACAGCAACTGCGTCGTGGAGAGATGTTTGCAGACAAACGAAAGCGTCCCAATGAACGATTTCAAATTCCGGCAGCGATCGGGTTGATCTTTTTGATGCTCGAAAGAAGCATCGCTCGGTATTCTAGCCGCAAGGAATCGCAGAAATGAGTGAATCAATCGCACGCACCTCGAGTTACAAAGTTCGTTCTCCGATTGCCTTTACCGCGGCGCTATTGTTAGTGACATTAGTTCATTGGTTTGCTTTGGCCCAGCCTGTCTTGGCAGACCAGCCCAACAAGCAGGCTCGCCAAAAAGTCAATGAAGGACTGAAGCAGTATTCATCGGGCAACTACGAACAGGCGGCGAAGTCGTTTGCCGAAGCGGCTCAAGCTGCTCCAGACAATCCGATCATCAAATTCGACGAGGCATGCGCTGTTTCGGCCGCTGGAGATGACGACAAAGCTCGCGAGCTATTGCTGCAGGCTTCGGTCAGTTCCGATTCGCAGGTGTCCGCCGCGGCTTGTTACAACCTTGCCGCCATTGCAGCGAAACGAGGTCGTAAGGAGCTGGGCCAAGATCCGATGGCTGTCGCTCCCGAAGTGCGTCAAGCCGCTTTGGACAAACTGAAGATTGCCGTAACGCACTATCGAGACTGTCTGAGAATTGCCCCCGAACATCAGGACGCTCGACACAACCTTGAACTGGTACTGACTTTGACCAACTATCTGCAACAGCAATGGCAGATTCGCGATCATCAGCAGGCTCTGGAGAAGATGAGTCTATTTGAGTTGCTTAAGCATTTGGACGACCAGCAATTAAGCCTCCGCAGTACGACGCTTCCCTACAAAGGGCAATCCGCGGCAAAAGTCTCGCGGTTTGATCGATCGAAGATGGCGAATCAGCAGTTGAAATTGCTGGATGATATTCCGACACTTAAATCAAAGATTGATGCTCAGTTAGCTAACAGTCCCGAGGAATCGGCTCCAACACCAAGTGGAACACCTAGCTCGGAGCCATCCCAGCAATCTGAAGTCGAAGCTCAACTTCGCAAAATGGTTACCGAGCAGCTCGACCAAGCTAGTCAAGCAGTCGGACAAGCTGCCGAAGATGTTCGATCGGCCAATTGGGATCGAGCTCTAGATAGACAGCGATTCACCAATGAGTGTTTTCGACAGTTGCAGGCACTCTTTTCCGCGTTCCCAGAGAACTTGGATCTTGCAATTGAACTTCAAGAGTCATTGATCGAAACGAGCGAGAAAACGCCGAGCTCTTCGAATCCCCCATCGGCGATGGCTGCCAAGAAGGATAGCTCAACTGATGGTCAGGCATGGCAACAGGACTGGGTAAGCAACTTCAGTCAGTCGCTCGCCGCCAAGGCCAATGCTACCTTGCAATCGTTGCCTGCCGATGTGCTTGAATCTATGCCAGAAGAACCGCCGGTCAAGGATTTACCGGAAAGCGAGAATCAGAATGACTCCAACGAAGCTAGTCAGCCAGAAGTTAGCCAGCCAGAAGTCAGCCAAGAAAGCACTTCTCAGACGGATGTGAAGAAGCCCGAGCTTGATTCAAGCGAAGTTATTGAGCTCACCCCTGAACAACAGCAACTCAAGCAGCAAGAGGAGTTTACGAAGCAGTTACGAAAAGCTCTCGAGCGCACTGTCGAGCTCGCGCCAACGATACTCGAACGTTCGAACGAAGCGAAACGATTGATTGTCGATTCTCAGAGCTCCGCTGCTAGACCAGCTCAGGACGACGTTCTGCGAATGCTCAAAGAGATTCGCGACCTGCTCCCTAAACAGCCCAATCAACAGCAGGATCAAAATCAAAACAAAGATCAAAACAACAAAGATCAAAAGGACTCTGACCAACAAAAGCAGAACGATCAAGAGGACGCGAAGAGCGAAGACCAAAAACAGAAACCAGAAAACGGCCAAGACAAAAAGCAAGACAAGGACCAGAATTCCGATAAGTCAGATCAAAACGATGATG
>CAUJKA010000315.1 GCA_963204965.1 Planctomycetota bacterium
GGTACCAAAGCGCCCACCGGCTCCGTTGCCGAAAAAGAATAGGCCAAAGGATACCACTTTACACGGATGTTCGTTCTATGACCCAAATTGGTACCCTTTGAGGCGCCTTTCGCTGGTACCCTTTGAAGCGCCTACTGACAGTGGACTTCATGGATGCCGGCAGTTTCACGCAGTGAATCAATGTCCTCAAAGATTCGTTGGTAGAAATAGTCACCAGCACCATGGCCTTGCCGGTCGTAGAAGGCCACGCCTTCGGCAATATCATGATGTGCTTCATTGCGAATTTCTACGTTCATCGATAATCCGCTTTACTGCAATCTTTGCCTCGGCGATCGACATGTTGGGCTCCTTGCTAGGATTCGCTGTGCGATACGCAAGCACATCCCCGTGCCAAGCAGGAGAGTCCAATTTTTGAGAATCAGCAGCAAGTCGTTCCCAAAGAAGATCAAAGGCAGCCCGCTGCTGTTCGGGATTCAATGTGTCAATAAATGCTTCAATTTCCATAGTTCATCTCCGTCTACTCATTCTAGCTCCGATAATCGTCCTTGTCATCCAACCCGATTCTCCAGCCACTACCTATTGACGGATTGCTTGCCACAGTCGAGCCAATAGTAACTCGGCGACAGTGGAGCGAAGGTTCAGCGGTGTGGGCTTATGACTACTATCGTACTTCAACCCCTTTGTAGTCATGTACTGGTTTGTCGCGTCCAGCGTATCACATCAGCTACAGACCATAAAGCAAAAGCCAATATCAGCCAAGCAATGCAGTTCGAGGCAAATCGTTCCTCTTTGTAAAACGAGTCGTAGTCGACAATTAGCTTGCTATTCAGCGAGAGTGCAACGACACATTCGTATTCATCTACAAGTCCAGAAAATTGCGTCCCTACTTCAGCCGAGTAGAAGCTTTTCCCAATCAGGCGACTGTTTGTACGGTACTTTCTTTCGCCTTGATCAGTTTGAAGAACTGCATAAACCGTACTCCGTCCCACCTTGTCGTATTTCTCAAGCGTACCTTCGAATGGAACACAACTCTCTTCAGGAGTGGGAGTATTTGTAAGTAGACCCGCAAATACGGCTAAGCCAATCGCAGCACCGACAGAATTCCAGAAGATGTGTTTGCGTCGCTTGTTCAGTGCTAATTCCTTTATCTTGAGCCAATTGTCGAGTGGGTGGGATCATTCGATTCCAACGAGCCGAACCTAGCGCAAGTTAGAATCGGTCATTCGATAGCTTTATCTCCGATGATTTACCTTCCCACGTTTCGCTCGATCTCTCCCGCGTAGGGAAGAGGGCTCTAAAAAGCGAGCGACAACCTAGGGCTGTAGCAAGGACACCGGAAAAGAAGAGTGGAAATGCAATCCATGGCGACGGAAGCGTCGCATCTAGCTCCAAAGCGATTGCACCTTGCAGATCGTCGTTGGGATAAATCTTTGCAAACTGGTCTCTCTGGAAGCTGCCAAGACTCTGCATGAAGTTTGACACAACGCCCGTCACAGATTTCTGTTGAATCAGGTTCGTGATATCCGTTGGCGAAGTACAGTGCTTCGAATGAAGAACTACGGGGCGATCGGTCCATTTACCGTCTTTTGTCAAAAGTGGGAACCAAGCTCGTTGCGGTGATCCATCTTTCTTGTAGGTGACGATGTACTCTCCGAAGGCAAAGTCGGTAACTGTCAAATGCACGTTGTTTGTTCCATCCGCGCGTCCAAGCTCATCAATCGAAACCACTTCGGCAACCTTTGTACCACGAAGCAGTAACGAAGATTGATAACCGCCCATGATCAGCATACCAACGCCGAAAGTAAACAACAGCTTTCCTGCAAACACTGGATTTCTCGTTGTCAAAAGAAGGAGTGAGTTGGGAATTGGAATTCCACGCGTTAAAACTCTCCGAACTCGCTTAATTGTAGTGAATTACTCAGACGGCCGATGAATCCTCATGGGTGACTCTGAATTTTGAGCGTCGGAAGTCCGACGCGTCAACTTACATGATGATCCTCCGCCCTGACCGTTAGTAAGGCCAGCCTGCGCAGGGCCTCGAGTGTGCTGGGCCATGATAAGAAAGAATCCCGTTGGAAACGGGAGCGACTCTAATTGTCGCACCTGTCTCCGACGGGATTTCTTCATTCGCACGAGCGAGAGTCCGCTGCGACATGCCTGAAAATCAAAGCGGGCAAACGCCCGAAGCAATCTTCGGGCGAAATCTCAATCAGTCCATTACTGCATATCGACAGCAGCCGCCATGGCTGGGTCCATTGATTCGAAGATATTCCCAGCTTCGGAATGGAAGACTCGACCGATCAAGATGTCGACAAGGTTGCCCTTGTACTCAGGGTGCTCAGCCATGAACTTTCCAAAGCTGAACTCCTTGCTGTAGAAGGCTTCGACAAGCTTGCGAATCCACTGTGAGCCGGCCTTGAATTCTTCACACCAGCTTCCCAATTGTTCGCCAGAGAAATCGTTCTTCTCGAAGGCCCCGATTACTGAATTGGCCGCGCGATCGCCCATGGTCAGAGCAAAATAAACGCCCGACGAATAGATTGGATCGATGAAGCCGAAGGCGTCTCCCACCAAAACCCAGCCTTCGCCAGCGTGCTGTTTCGTCCAGTACGAATATTCCTTGGCGACATGCAACTTGCCAACTCGCTCGGCATCTACCAAACGCTCTTGCAAACCAGGGCAGCGAGAAATTTCTAGTTGGTAGCGGTCTTCTACGCTCAACTCGGTCTTCACCATGTATTCGTTATCGCCAACACAGCCGATGCTAGTGACATCATCGCTAAGCGGGATGAACCAGAACCAGCTATCCTTTTCGACAGTGTGCATGATGATCGTCGCGCCTGAGTTGATTCCATCGTCGCGACGAGCGTTCTTGTAGTAGCCCCAGATAGCCGCCTTCTTCAAGTTCGGAATATCTTCGCGCAATCCGAGTTTGTGAGCGATCATCGAACTTTGCCCAGTAGCATCGACAACTACTTTGCATTCAACAGTCTTGGTCTCGCCGTCTCGAGTTCGCAGCTTGACGGCTTTGGCTTGCTTGTCTTCGTCAAATACAACATCAAGGACTCGAGTCTGATCGTAACAGTCCGCACCGAGCTCACCTGCGCGATCAAACAACAGTTGATCGAAGTCAGCGCGTTCTACTTGCCAAGTGGTGCTGCATTCACGCGGATCATGCTCGGTGAAATAGAATGGCTGGGACTCTTTGCCCGATGCGGCAACGAACTGTACGCTTCGCTTCTTAACGAACTTGCTTTCCTTCATGCGTTCCACTAACCCAAGTCGTTGTAGAGGCCAGTAGCATTCGGGCATCAACGATTCGCCGACGTGAAAACGCGGAAACGCTTCACGCTCGAGTAGCAGGGTCTTCAAACCAGCTTGTGAAACCAGCCCAGCGGTCGTGCTGCCTGCAGGACCTGCTCCAATGACAACTACATCGTATTGTTCTTGCATGACTGTTTGTGCTCGATTGAATGTTCGAAGTTAGGTTCTTAAAATTTCAGCGGTTCGGAGACTGTTTTAGGAGTATGCGAGCGGGACGCCCGCGCACCGAATTCGTGCGGGACACCCACGTACCCATCCTACACCGCTGCTATTATTTCAACCCGCCAAGCCTCCCAAAAGTTCACTTCGACGAGTAGGGTTAATTTTCGCACCCTTTTGGCGTGGTTGGTTAGGGCTCATAGGACAGGCTTTGCGAATAATCTGGCGAGAATAGGAGGTTCGTCGGTAAAAACTGTCAGGGAATCTCGAAATTTGCGTCAATCAGCGGCCCATTCTGAACCAAACAGTGTTCTAACTCCCAGGACTTTGAAGGAGTATTCTTGCGATCCGTTTAGATTTTACTTGATTCGCACACGAAAATCGGATATCAACCAAGGGTCGATTATTTCGCAATGCAAGCATTCAACGGCCTGCACTGCCACATTTGTTTAGGAGGAAGCCCATGTCTGCTGACTGGTATTTCCTGAAGTCGGGGTTCTTTTATCGACACAAGAAAATCGGTCCCATTTGTGAGATCGAATTATTGAAGCGAATAGAAAAGGGAGAAGTCTTGCCCGATACTCCTCTCTTCAGTGACAGCAAAACACGCGGTCACTGGGTACCGATGAGGGAGATCAAACCTGCATTTAAGCACTGGAAGCAAACGCATCCAGACGCGGTTTGATGTTCGTTAACTATCAATCCTACTGTTGCGGTTGAGGCGGGCGATCCGCTTCAGCCGAATTAGCGGCTTGTCGCGCTTGATCAATCCATGGTTGTAAGGCGACGACTTTGATGCCATCTTTTCGTGTACCCAATGCGATCTTCGTTCCATCGGGCGAAATGGCCATATCCCAAATACCGCTCGACGAAACCTTTTCGGTTCGAATCGGCTGCTTGGAACCATAGTCGGCCAGTAAAAGTTCACCATTCATGCAACCTGCAATTACCGCAGTGCTACCAGGAACAGGTGCCAGCGTCGTAATCCACTCGTGAGCCGAAGTGATTGCAACAATGGACTGCCCTGAAGCAATGTCCCAAAGTCTAAGCTTGCGATCTGCGCCTCCTGAGATTAACTGCGTCCCATCGCTGGAATACAACACACACCAGTTTGCTCCATTGCCTTTAAGGCTTTTTACTCGCTCCAAATTCGGCCAGCTTAGCAAATGAATGTTACCGTCACCCATAGCCGCAGCTATTTGGGTTTTATCGGGACTGAAGGCAAGCTTGAAGACTGCGGCCGACTCGAGTTGCCCCCGACGAATCTCATTGCCAGATGTAAAGTCAAAGACGACTAACTGTCCGTCTTCTGACCCTGCGATGATCTCGGTGTTGCTGCCGGGAACAGCCGTCAAACAGCGAATCCAACGCGTCTTGAAATCGAATGAAGCCAGGTTGGATGACTTCCACTGGAGCACACGGCCTTTGTAGTCGGACGCTAACGTGATTTCACCCAATGGAAAAATGGACCAGAGCGATGTTTCGCTTTCCGCGAGCTGCGTGAGTTGGTCAGGCTTGTCGGCAGTTGCTTTAACGATCTTTCCTGGTCGCAGGAGAAGACCTTGAGACTGAGTTCCCACAAGTTCGGAGTCGGAAAGCCACTTGACTGAGGAGATCCAGACTGGATCTTTGGCCGTTGGGGTCGCTTTGGAATCGTTGTTCTGTGCCAGTACAAACCCTACCGATGGGCTGACCATAGCGAAAAACGCCGCAGCCAAACAAACCGTGCAGTTCAATCGAAACACTTGGAAGTCTCCTCAAGGCCAGAGAAAAACGCTCTAGATTTTAAGCCATTGTACGTCGAAATTGAGCTCAAAGGGCATCGCTGCCTAGCCTAGTCGGACCACCATTCCGCAATTTTAGGCCGCTGCTTGGACGTAAACCGTTGAAAAATCTGCGGTTTGCGTGATAATTAGACGCTGTCCTTAGTCGTAAAGAAGAGCCCAATCGCTCTATCGCAACCCGAGTCTACTCATGTTTCGAATCCGCCAAATCGTAATGGGCTACATGCTTGCGCTGATCTGCGCAGGTCCCATTCCGTTGTGGATTCACCATCTGACTGAGCACTCTTGCTGTTCCACAGAAACCACAAGCCAGCCAACCTGTCACGACTGTGCTTTCTGTAAGCACCGAAGTGAAAAGGCAGACAAGCCTGAAGGAAACGTAGACAGCCGATCAAATCTTGTTGTAACAGACAGTTCATCGTGCGACGACTGCATGGTCTGTTACCAGCTATCGCAGAGTTCGGTAGCAACCCAGTTTGTCGAATTGGAGCATTGCAGTGGTCTTGTTCCGTTTGTCGGAACGCTCTCCTACAAAATCGATGTAGTAGATTCGTCGAATAATCTCGGCCCGCGTGGCCCGCCCTCACTGAGCTAAAGCTGATTTTGTACTTATAGGTGGAGTGCATCCACAGTTTGTACATACGTCGTTTAAGCCCTTGCTTGACGCCCCGAGCGTATCCATTCGCGTTACGCGTGAAGCTAGTTCGCTCTCAGAATTCATTCAGATTATTCACGGGAAGATTCCAATGTTACATCATTTAGCGCCGCGCCGTCGCGGCTTTACGCTTGTCGAACTGCTCGTTGTGATCGCCATCATCGGCATCTTGGTAGGTTTGCTTTTGCCTGCTGTCCAGGCCGCACGGGAAGCTGCCCGACGTATGTCTTGCTCCAACAACATGAAGCAAATCGGATTAGCCTTTCACAACTACGAATCGACCTACAAACGCATGCCAAGTGGCTTTGTGGCGTTTCAGACAACCGGTTCGCCCGGCTGGGGATGGGGCTCTGCCCTGCTTCCATTTATGGAATCTACCAACGTCTACAACAATATCGACGTTCGAATTCCCATTGATCACAGCTCACATGCCGCCGTTAGAACGACGATCATTCCCACGTACCTATGCCCCTCCGATATCGGCGAGCCTATATTTGACATCAGCGAAGGCGATGGACACGAAGATCATGAAGACGAATTAGTTCCTGACATCGATGACCCAGCTCATGTGCTTTTCAGCATTTCGAAGAGCAACTATGCAGCGATGTTTGGAACGTTTGAGCTTGAGGATTCACCGTACCACGGAGATGGAATGTTCTTCGGAAACAGCCGTATTCGGTTTGCTGACGTTACCGACGGACTCAGCAACACTCTCATGGTTGGCGAGCGAGGCAGTCGATTGGGGAAGAGTATTTGGCACGGAAACATTCAAGAGGCGGCAGAACCCCACGCTCGTATTCTTGGCGTTGCCGACCATACTCCCAATCACAAGTCGGGGCACTTTGAAGATTTCTCCAGCTTCCATCCTACAGGCGTCAATTTCTTGAGAGCAGATTCCTCCGTTGCCTTCTACTCTGAACAGCTAGACTTGGGAGTCTACCAAGCGATGGCGACCCGATCTGGTGGCGAAGTCGTGAACATGGAGTAGATAGACTTCGTGGGCTAACCGTTCAATGAAGTTCGTAGTGGACGAGGTCACGAGTCCTTTTTGCTTGGAATCCTGGGGACTCGTAACCTCGTCCACTACTTATCCAGGCCATAATTGAACGGTATTGCGTTTTAAAGCTCCGACGACTGACGCAAGAACAAAGATCAAAGAAAAAAGGTAGCTGGATTGTCCAGCTACCTTTTTTGATTTGCGTCACCAGCCGAAATGCTATTAGGGCTTGGGTTATTTGTCGTCGTTGGTTGGAAGAAAACCGGCAGTTCCGGCAAATTACACAAGGCCTTTTCGCACTGCCCATACTGCAGCTTGCGTACGATCAGTCACACCAATTTTTCGAAGGATGTGTTGGACATGCTCTTTGACAGTTTCGTAACTGATGCCTAGAGCCGCTGCGATCTCTTTGTTCGTGAGTCCATTGGCCAATTGCGAAAGCACTTCGCTTTCGCGCTGAGTCAACGGTACTTCCACATCGGAAACGACTCGCGGTGTTGCCAAGGCACCTGTCACCCGTCGCAACTCTTCGCGTGTCCAAGCCAATTCGCCCCGTAGAGCTCCGCGAATGGCTTCGATCAGCTTTTCGCTCTTCTCATGCTTCAGCACATAACCGCTAGCACCAAGGGCCACTGCGCGAGCAACATAGGTGGGATTGTCGTAGGTCGAGAACAAGATCACTGGTAGCGTTGGAAAGTTGATCTTGATTCGGCCGAGATAATGCAGCCCGTCACCGCCAGGCATCCGGACATCCAGCAAAACAAGGTCAGGCAACTTTTGAGTTAGCATCTGCAGCAGTTGTTCGCCATTGGAAGCTTCACCTACAACCTCAATCCCGCTTCCGGACAAAACACTCTTTAGCCCTAATCGAACGACCTGATGGTCGTCACACACCACCAACGAAATACTCATAGTGACACATTTCTAAAAAGTTCCAGAAACCCCCTATCATCAACACATCAGCAGTAGCCGGCAGGGTATCCTGGACGCCAAACCCATCCTTGGGAGGTGTGAGCAGTGAAATGACAGGTGGGGCGATAAGACCAATTCGGGCTAGTTTTAAGTTTACTAGCTTTTCCTCGTTAGTAAACCTCAGATTTGGAAATGAACCCATCTCCGTTCTTGTCAGCGGCCCGAAAATCGGAACTCGCCCCCAAAAACTCGGCACGACCGATACTTCCATCCCGGTTCGTATCCATGGCTGAAAACCAATCGGAATCCTGGACAGCCGGTTGCGCTGTGGGACTGTTCGGAATTGGTAGGTTCAGGCGTTGTTCAGTACGACTGATTCGCAGTCTGTAGACAGTCGGCAGCTCACCCGAGGCCACTTCACCATCGGTGTCGGCATCGAATTTGGCAAATTGAGATGCCAGTTGGCTCATTTCAACCTCGCCAATCGATTGGTTCAAGTCGCGATCAAGCAGTTGAAACCAAGGACGAGCCGATACCATCCAGCGCGATTGCAGACGAGCCGATTGCCTGGCTGTAAGCCATTTCCAAACCTTTGCGAACTCGTCGTCGTCCAGCTTTCCATCTCTATTGGCGTCCGCAATCTCAAAGGCACCTTCCCTGAGCTGCAACTGTTGTGTCAGAAACTGCTGAAGTTGTGCATTGTTCAGCGCTTCATTCAGTTGAGTCCGCAGAACGGTTCGCGCGAAATCGGTGAACGACTCCTCAAAGTCGAACTTCACACAACAGGTAGCCGAACTAACTTCAGAAGTGCTTTCCGAAGCAGTCGATGCAAAAGAACCTTCGGGAGATTCAGCAAACCAAGCCGGTTTCCCTGATTTATCATCGGGGGTAGGCAGCCGCAATGCAATTTTGACCATGGGAGGGCAATGAAAGATCGCCAGAAGCTCGGACCTGGTAAGTTGTTCATCTTCATTTGTGTCCAAGGTTACCCATTGTGAGTCGCTCATACTCGGCCATTGATCGCGCTCAATTTCGCCAAGAAACGAATAGAACTCCATCAGTTCTACGACCTTGCGTTGAAGACCCTTTTTCCTAGCTGCATCATCTTCCAGGGAACTGCTAGGGGGCTCGAATATCAGACTGCTAGACTTCAGCATTCGCCCCATTCTACGATTGGCAACCATCTGCACGTCGTCTGACGAACCAAGCTCGGTTAGCGAAACAATCGAATCTCCGTTGAAATCGAACTTGGACAGAACACCACCGGCACCCTTTAGTTCGTCTCCACTCAGCGCATTGTCCTTGTCGACATCCATCGGACCAAAGGGCGACTCCGAATCGTTGTTAGCAGGTTCATTACCAATGTCAGCGAGCGAAAGAGCTGCCGTCCGTGAAAGTCCGCGCGTCAAATAAAGTGTCAACTCCTGAGGCTCCACCAAGCCGTTTTTGTCTTTGTCGTACATCGCGATGAGTTGATCGACTTGGGCTGAGTCGGCTACTAAGTTTCCAAGCCATCCTGACTTGAGTAACGGTTGGTCAAGAATTGTCTTCCATTCCACTTTCTCAGTCGACGATTCGATCAACGATTTCGCGATGGGCTCTATCGCGGCCTCACTTGCTGTTGCCAGATCGTTTTCACCAACTTGCAGCATCAAGTCGATCACAACTGGACCCTTTACAGTAGCAGCGATTAAGCGTTGCGTTGTCCAGTTGCCGGTTGGGATTTTGTCTGACGGAATCTTCTTTGAATCGCCACTGGAAGTGTTATCGGCAGACTTGGAATCGCTACCTTTAAGGCTCGTTGAATCGGTTTCCGATGCATCCTTTGAATCTACAGTCTTTGAATCGACATCTTTTTCGTCGACAGCTTTGGCGTCTTTATCCGAATCACTTTGCGGTTCAGATACCTGACCTGATTTTGGATCGTTAGCAACGATGTCTTTGGAAGGATCGTTGTTGGGACCTTTTGAGGCAGTGGATTTACTCGAGCCCGTGCAACCGCTCAGCAATATTGCCAAACATAAGGCGATCGGCAATTGCAAACACTTGTAGTGATTCATACGAGAGTCGTTAAGGTGGCTAGAGTGTCGATGGCAGCCTGGGTCTCAATACATGCAACGCTTTACTACGGAGTCATCGCGAATTCCGAGCTATTCAGCAAAGCCCACAGTAAATCCGACTGCCAAGAAAGCTCCTGGCTGTTCGCGCTAGAGTTCTTGCTCGACGCCGCCGCTTTAGGTTGATCTTTATCAGTAGCATCTAGTGCAATTTCGCCGGAAGCTTCCGTCGGAGCCAATTCAGCGCCCTTCGACTTTCCTCCATTGTCACTGGACTCACTTACCAAAGTTGAAAGCATTTGCTCCTCGTTCTGCATCGGTGGCCTGGCTAGGACGGTCAAGTACAACCAACGAATCTGTCCGCGGCGGTCTAGGTGAGGCGCTTGAAGTGCTTTGAGCAAGCGACTGGACTGTTCGCTGCTTGCCTGATTCACTAAATCGCCGTGTAGGGTTACTAAAGCGTTGACGATTCCCAGCTTGGATTGACTCGCCTCACCGCGCAGTTTTCCCAGTTGTCGAATCAACTGTTGCTGCATAGCTTGGCTTTGATCGCCCAACTGCCTCGCAATCTCGCCAACTGAATTGGCCAACTGTCGCTCGGTGAGCGGCTTGGTGAGCATCACCGCGTAGGAATCCTCGGGCGATTGCCCAGAGGCATGACGGGTGCTTCGACTGTAAGCTCGTGTTCCCGTAATCGCCAAGAACAGCTTGCGAAGATCGTAGTCGGTATCAGTAAAGTAAGTCGCAAGCTCATTCAACAACTCAGGATGCGACGCCGGATGTTCGGCTCGCATGTCGTCGATGGGTTCAACCAAACCGCGTCCCATTAGCAGAGCCCAAACGCGATTTACGGTTGCTCGAGCCAGAAACGGATTGTCCTTGGTCGTTAACCACAGCGTGAGTTGTTGCCGACGAGTGCCGCGATTACCGCTTGTCCGATTGGTTTCGACCAACGGCTTGGGCGACACAACCTCTTCGGTGTTTGGAATCGTAACTTCGCCTGAATCCTGATCGATCACATCGGCGTTCTGCATGGCCATCTCATCGGAGCGAGAGATCTGCGCAAAGTAAGCCGCGAATCCCCAAAAGTCCCGCTGCTTCCATTGATCAAAGGGGTGATCATGACATTGTGCACAATCCAACTGCACCCCCATGAAGATGCGAGCTGTTTGAGTCGCGATCTTTTCAGGTTTGCGCTCCAAGGCAACGAAGAACGAAGTTGGGCCCGAGTTAGCCGAGCCACTCGAGACCAGCATGTCGGCGACAAGGCGATCGTATCTCAAGTTTTCGCGAAAGCGGCTGCGAAGCCAAACTTGCAGGCCACCTTGACCTTGTCCAAAGTTCGGCATGTCGTCTCGTTCGGGAGTGAGCCACTGAGCCCAGATCGCCGCAAGATGTTCAGAGTGAGCGGGCGAACCAACGAGACGCCGCAACAGCGCGGACCGTTTGTTTGCGGTGTTGTCCTCGATGAACTCCATCACCTCAGCTGCACGCGGCACGCTTCCAGTCAAGTCGAGATAAGAGCGACGGATGAAGCTTGCGTCCGAACACTCTTCAGCGGCTTCCCAACCGACTGTCTTCAGCTTTTCATCAATCCTCTGGTCGATCTTTGCAGACATGACCGCTGGATCGTGTGCGTCGGTCTGGCGAGCCTCTAACTGCACTGAGAATGTGGCACAGAGCATGTAGGCCGTGCACAACTTGCAGACTACATTCCAAAGCTCAGTTCTCGTATTTCGCATCGCATCACCTCGTCTGGGCGTTTCAACTTCTCCACAAGCCTTGAATTTATCACACTTGGCCTCGAAATCCATCGCGAGAAAAACGACTAAATCACAATTCTCTTAGGATTTAGGGAAGACACCGCCGTAGCCACCGCTGCCAAGTCTGGCGACAGTGGCTACTGTCATGGCTACCACCGTAGCCACCGCTGCCAAGCGGTGGAGCCTAGCCGATCCACCGTCTGGCGATCTGGCGACGGTGGCTACGAAATTGCTGGCTACTACTCTGCTTAACCGAAGTACTCTTCCAGAAACGCTACGCGATCTTCGGATTGGACGTACTGCACCAAGCCCAAGAGCTTCTTTTGATCTCGTTCCAACTTAGCTGCAAGGTTGGCTCGCGATTGAAGCGGTTCAGGCAGTTGCCCCATGATGTTAAGACCAGACCAATCGCTGTTCTCGTCTGAGTCGATGGGCGATTCGCCATTGTCGATCACTCCGTATCGCTCCATCATCGACAGTACCGTGGTCAAACGCCGATCGTGACGCTGCTTGTGACACAGTTTCTCATGCAGCCACTCATAGCCAAAAGCTCGCACCGAATCGATGTCCGTCGTGATTAGATCGTAAGTGCGTTGGTAAAAGTCTGCGTCGGGATTGCTCCAGCGAATGAACTCCATCTGCGTCATCAGATCGTTCTGATCGTAGAGCAGCACGCATCGGGCGGGCTCGCCATCACGTCCCGCTCGGCCGATTTCTTGGTAGTAGGATTCAATCGACGAAGGAACTTCGGCATGCAATACAAATCGGATATCTTCCTTGTCGACACCCATTCCAAACGCGTTCGTTGCCAGCACGACTACATCGCTGGACTCCATGAACTCCTCTTGAGTTCTACGACGAAGATTGCGAGGCAAGTCTCCGTGGTACGCCATGTGATGGACGCCTCGTTTGCGCAGTTGTTGGCTGAACTCCTCCAAAGTTCGAATCAACGTAAAGTAAACGATGCCACTTCCGCCTGTGTTACTGGACTTCCACTCATCGACTTCGCGACAGATCAAATCCAGCTTCGCATCGTGATCCCATACATCTTCGACCAACAATGAGAGATTTGGCCTAGCGATTCCCGTGTGAAAAAGCTGGCAAGCTGCTTGCGGACTACGATCTAATGCTCCCAATCGCAGTTGTTGGCAGATATCGGTCTGGACTTCGCGAGTCGCTGTAGCTGTTAGAGCAATCGTCGGTGGATCGCCAATCCAACTCCGAAATTCGCCAACGCAGGTGTAGTCTGGACGAAAGTCGTGGCCCCACTGGCTGATACAGTGCGCTTCGTCGACGGCAAGTAAGACAATCTCGCGCTGGCTGATCAGCTCACGAAATTCCGCTTTCCGAAATCGCTCGGGAGTCACGTACAGTATTGCATATCGCCCATCCCGAAGCGCCTTGTAACGCTGTTGTCGTTGCTCTCTCGTTAGCGAAGAGTTCACAAAGGTTGCTTCAATGCCTTTCGCTTGCAGTGCATCGACTTGGTCTTTCATCAACGCGATCAGCGGCGATAGCACCAGCGTCAATGGCGGCCTCGATTTAGCGTTAGACGTTTTTTGCTCAGCAGTTTTCTGACGATGCAGCACAACCGCTGGCAACTGATAGCACAGCGACTTACCGCCACCAGTTGGCATGATCACCAGCGCGTGACGACCAGCGAGTACTCGATCAATGACTTCGCGCTGGATTCCACGAAATTGATCATGGCCAAACGAATTCTGTAGCTCGGATAGAACCATGATCAAGAGAGAAGTAAATAGGCTTTGGGAGTAAGGCGATTGTTGAGTTGTTGTCTTGAGGGTCGTGAAGCGATCTAAACAGTCTCGTCCTCTACGTCTTCATCCTCTACGTCATCTTCTTCGCTAGTCTCAACTTCTTCTTCGGCACCGTGCTTTGTTGCAAAGGCGACAATTGCAGGCTTGTAACGCCGCACATCCCAGTCGTACTCAGGCATTTGTGCAGCGATGTCGTACGACTCCTCCGTTTCGCAAACCAGTCGCGACCCCGCGGGGGCAACCTGCATCAGAAGCTTAAGGCCTTCCACCAGTTTGTCACCATGGTGTTCCCACATCGCGTAAGGCGGGCAACAAAAGATGATCCAGCGATAGGGCGGAAATCGAGAGGTTTGATGATCACTGGTCTTGAGCCATCGCAATGTGTCGACGTTTTGGACATCAACTAGATCGCTCAGACCCAGTGTCTTCATGTTGTCGAGTATGGAATTGACCGTTTGCCTGGATAGCTCCAGCACTGTTGCGCCATCGGAACCGCGGCTAATCGATTCAAATGCTAGTATCCCCGTGCCGCCAAACAGATCCAATGCATAGCTATCATCTAGATAACCACCCAAGACACTGAAGACCGCTTCCCGAGTCTTTTCTTTCATGGGCCGGGTCGCTGGATCGCCGTTGTAAACAATGCGCCGACTTCGCAAGTCTCCAGCCACAATTCTTAGTTGTGTGGGCTTGAGCTTCTGCGGTTTGGGCTTCTTAGGGCGTGCTGGAGGCGGAAGATCGTCGTCTTCGAATTCCTTATCCAGTTCGTTGTAGTCATTCATTTGCGGATCCGGCGCGGAAATCGGGGCTACCCAGAGGTTCTTTGGAACAAGTCTGTGCAGCAAAAGGACAAATGCTACTTGATCGCTGTTGAATGGATAGTGCTAAGCTGAATTCTGTGTTTTGATCCAGCCACCCATATGGGCTCCCGAAAGATCAGGGCCGGAAAACTGCAAAATTGCTTGGGTTTCGACAAGGAATTCCCATATTCAAGATGCGAGCTATCCGTAAAATCTAGCGATTGCAACAATTGTCAGTTCTTAAGGCAGAGTATTGACTATTAAACGGCACTCATGCCGGATAACGCCACATTAGGTTTCGCGGTGTCTGGGCAATAGCCAAAGTCTTCCTAGAAAAAAGACTCGACTTAATCGCTACAAACTGCCGAAAACAAAAATCTGGAACACCAATCCAACCATGCTTAGCTGCACACTCGTATGTGTGGCTCTGATTTCCTAGAAAATAAACAGGTTCATTCATGTCCATTGATGCGCCTCAGGCGGCCTCGAAAAGAGTTCAAGTTGTTAGCGGTATCACAGTTCGATTGGTTGGCGACTCAGGGGACGGCATGCAATTGCTGGGCACCCAGTTGACCAACACCTCAGCGCTGGCAGGAAACGACGTCGCGACCTTCCCAGACTTCCCTGCCGAAATTCGCGCTCCGCGCGGAACGCGTGCGGGCGTCAGCGGATTCCAAGTCCAATTCGCCTCGCATGAAGTCCATACTCCAGGCGATACGCTGGACACACTTGTCGCGATGAACCCTGCGGCACTGGTGACGAACCTCGCGGATCTTCGAGCTGGTGGGCTGATCATCGTCGACGAAGATAGCTTTGAAGCAAAAGACTTGAAGCTAGCCGCGCTGGAAAAGAACCCGCTGGACGAAGAGACTCTGACGGACAAGTATCGTCTAGCCAAAGTTCCGATCACCAAGTTGACTCGTACAGCCGTTCACGACTTGGGCCTTTCGCCCAAGGAAGCGGATCGATGCCGTAACTTCTTTGCGATGGGCTTGGTCTATTGGCTGTACGGACGCAGCATGGACACGACCATGCGGTTCATCGCTTCCAAGTTCAGCAAGCTACCCGCAGTGCGCGAAGCCAACGAACGAGCGTTGAAGGCGGGTTGGGCATTCGGAGAAACTACCGAGCTTCTTGATGCTTCGTATCAAGTGGAACCAGCCAAGTTGGCTCCCGGCAAGTACCGAAACATTATGGGCAATCAAGCGTTGGCTTGGGGCTTGATGGCTGCGGCAAAGCTTAGCGACAAAGATCTGTTCTACGGAACGTATCCAATCACTCCGGCGAGCGATATTCTCCACGAGCTATGCCGGTTCAAGAACTTTGGCGTACGAACATTCCAAGCTGAAGACGAAATCGCCGCGGTTTGCTCGGCGATTGGCGCAGCATACGGCGGAGGCATGGGTGTTACTTGTAGCTCCGGCCCAGGTATCGCACTCAAGGCTGAAGCGATGGGGCTAGCCGTGATGTTGGAACTTCCGCTCATCGTCATCGACGTTCAACGAGGCGGTCCAAGCACGGGCTTGCCTACTAAGACTGAACAAGCCGACTTGCTACAAGTTCTTTATGGCCGAAACGGTGAAGCGCCGATTCCGGTCCTGGCCGCTCGCAGCCCTGGCGATTGCTTTGACACTGCTATCGAAGCGTGGCGTATAGCGACACGATTCATGTTGCCTGTCGTCATCCTTTCCGATGGCTACATTGCTAACGGGTCCGAGCCTTGGTTGATACCGGACATGAACAACATCGAGAAGATCTCGATCAAGCATCCAGGTCCGCGCACAGAAGCTGATCCACCATTCAAGCCATACTCGAGAGATCAATTGCTTTCGCGTCCATGGGCTATTCCTGGAACACCAGGCTTGATGCACCGCGTCGGCGGCTTGGAAAAGGCTAATGGTTCAGGCAACGTGAGCTACGATGCTGAGAATCATGAGATGATGGTCAAGCTTCGCGCTGAGAAGGTCGCCAACGTCGCTTCCATTCTGCCTCCACAACAAGTCATGGGACCAAAGTCGGGGCAATTGCTGGTGGTCTCTTGGGGCGGAACGTATGGAGCATGTCACACCGCCGTTCAGCAGGCTCAATCTGCTGGAATGAGCGTAGCGCATTGCCACCTTCGACACCTCAATCCGTTCCCAGCGAATCTTGGCGAGATTCTGCATTCGTACGAAAAGGTGCTTGTCCCCGAACTCAACCTCGGACAGCTTCGCATGCTGCTGCGAGACAAGTATCTGGTCAACGCCATGGGGCTCAACAAAGTCAAAGGCAAACCGTTCGCAGTTTCCGAATTGGTGAGCAAGATCAAAGAGGTTTGCACCGCCAGCGGTAATGGTCGACACGCTTAATTGCAGGTCATCCGTCCAAAGCCTTTTAGTCAACTTCGAATTCAAACAACTTAGCAATAAACAACGATTCCCATGAGCACCTCATTACCAGTTCTTACTGCAAACGACTTTGCCAGCGATCAAGAAATTCGTTGGTGCCCGGGTTGTGGCGACTATTCCATTCTTCAGCAGATGAAGAAGATGTTGCCATCCTTGGGTCTACCACTCGAGCAAATTGTATTCGTCTCCGGCATCGGTTGCTCAAGCCGCTTTCCGTACTACATGAACACCTATGGAATGCACAGCATCCATGGTCGTGCTCCTGCATTCGCCACCGGTCTTAAGATCACACGACCCGAGCTCAAGGTTTTCGTGATTACCGGCGACGGCGATTCGCTGAGCATCGGTGGCAATCACTTCATGCACCTGTTGCGTCGTAACGTGAATTTAACTCTGGTTCTTTTCAACAACCGAATTTACGGTTTGACCAAAGGCCAGTACTCGCCAACCAGTCCAGAAGGACAAGTGACAAAGAGCACACCATTAGGCGCTCTGGACCACCCTTTAAATCCAATCAAGCTTGCTTTGGGCGCTGAAGCAACCTTCATCGCTCGCAGTATCGATGTCCACGTTAAGCACCTAACGGAAACTCTGCATAGAGCTGCCTTGCACCAGGGAACCGCGGTCGTCGAAGTCTATCAGAACTGCAACGTGTTCAATGACGGCGCATTTAATTACGCGCAAGACAAGACCACTCGCGCAGACACCACTATCGAACTTGAACACGGCAAGCCATTGATCTTTGGTAAGAACCGTGACAAGGGCATTCGCCTGAACGGACTAACACCGGAAGTTGTCGATTTATCCACTGGAAAATACTCGCACGACGATCTGTTGTTCCACGACGAGACGGCCGATCCAGCGTTGGTGAACATCCTAGCCCGTATGCGCCATCCGCAGTTCCCAGAACCAATTGGCGTGTTCCGCTCGGTGGAACAGCCGATGTATGACGTCCAAGTCAATCAGCAAGTTGAATCCGCCATCGCCAATCGCGGCGCTGGTGATCTCAACAAGCTGTTCAATTCTGGCGACACTTGGCAAGTCGGCTAAGCAATCTGAAGTACACGCAACGAATTGATCAACAAATAAGAAAGCGAAGTCGAAACCGGGCTTCGCTTTTTTCGTTTACCAATCAACTTTCTTCAGCCCGAAGGGCGCCACATCTATGCCGGTGAGCGTCAGCCACCGGAACGGGCCATACATTAAACGGTTTCTCATGGCCCAGAAAATCACCTCGATCTGACTGAGTCGAAGTATGAGATTTTCGTAGCGAGAGCTACTCTTTCAACGCAGTCTAGTGTGGTCAAGCTCGGCAGGACTTTGACGTACCCGAGTTTCAGACGCTAAATCGTTTAACGGCAAGCCGCAGGCGACTGCTTCTCCTACTCTACATTGATCATCGAAGTTATTAGAAAACTTCCATGGCGTCCCGTGGAACAATCACTCCAAAATGATCAACGTCCCACGCCAAGTCGGTCCAGAGTAACAGTCGCCTGCGGCTTGCCGTTAAACGAATTGCGCTAGGCACCAGTCAACTTCGCTGAATACTTGTTTTCTTCAACTTCGATTCGAACTTTTGTAGACCCGATTAATTCAGCGTTCAGCTCGCAATGTTTCTTCTTCGTGCTCTTCGCGTCCTTCGTGGTAACCGTACTTCATTGACTAGAGGTTGATGCGTCCGCTACTCCCAGTATTCTTCCCAGCGATCAGCAAAGGCTTCCTTAAGTCGGAGCATGTAAGCGTTAGTTTTGATCTTCACCATCCAGACTTTGCCTTGAGCTTCACCTTTGCAGACTACACCTTCAGCAACACCGAATCGGCCCATGCGTACATCCTCGGCAAATTTTCCTGTCAGCTTTCCGCGATAAACGGCTCGGGCAATCGGAAGCTCGGCAAGGTCATTTACAAACCGCTCGGGCGAAAGGAATCCGCTCGCAGTTTGTAAGTCGATGATCACCAACCGTTTGACATCCGAGGATTTATGTTTGCCAGCGAATGAGTTGTCGCCAAGAAACTCGGTAAAGACAATCAATTCTTCAGAATCGTAGAATTTGAGCCGACTGAGAACAGCGGACAATGGTTCTGCAAGCGTATTGAGAAAAATGTCGGTGCAATCCTCAAGCCCAGGATGCGCCGAATCGAATTCAACTATGCCTTTTGCGTCGAGATCAAATCGGTCCCTTCGCGTGCCAAAAGTGTACCAACCCAGCATCGGCTCCCAAACCCAGTGGATGTTGGTACCATCGTACTTCTCAAAGGCTATGCAGTTGCTAAGCGGTGCATCACCACTGCCAGGCATCTTTGGATAAACGAGGTTAGTTCGAACCACAATTTTGACAGAGTCTCACGAACGATTGAGAGTGGGAAAGAGACAGGATCACCAGTCCCAACCAGGTTGAAATGGAAACACTCCCACAGGATTTAGAATTGGATTGAAATCACTTTGTTTCGGTCGCCATTGTGCAGATAGGTATTTAATTGGGTCGCCTACAATGCTCCAAAACTTAATCTTCGGAAAGTAGGTTATGGTGCGATGATCATCATCAAAACTGCCGTAAACGCCAAGTTGCGGGATATAGATTAAGACTCCCCCTGGGGAATAATGTTCGCACTTGGAGATCAAATCCAATGCGGGCACTATGTAGTATCCAACTTCGTCGGCATGCGGATCTTCGGCAGCCCAAGGGGCCCAATGTTGCGAGTTAACCTCGAAGTCAACTAGCTTGATTGACTGCAGATCGTAGAGTTCAACTTTGCCAACCGCACACTTCTTCGGATCGTACTCTAGCCTTCTACCGGACTCATAAAAGTCACGCAGATCTTTGGGGATTTGGTCGTTCACAGTTGACTACTTCTCTTCTGTGGCAACCTTGCGGGTAACGCTTTCGATGTTGTCTTGCCGCTTGCCCAGATCTTGCAACTGTTCCATCAAGTCCTTTGCTTTAGCCTGACCAACTGGGTCGGTAGGATTGTCTAACATTTGAGAAAGCGTCGAGGTACGTTTGTTGACACGAACCTGCAGCGTACGAATCAATCGTAACTCCGCCAGCTTGTTGATTAAAGGCTGTTGGCTTTGGTCTTGTTGTCCGCCGCCTTGTTGCTGTTGCTGCTGGCGTTGCTGCTTCTTCTCCTCGTTCTCTTTCTTGATCTTGGCTAACGCTTCGACCATCTCCTCCAGAGCTTGAACAATGTCCGCTTGAATCACTAGAGTCACCTTGCCGACATCGCCTGAATCCAGCCGATTGGCGACGCTGGCCGAATCGCGGTTGACTTGCACTAAAGCTTCAGGAAACGCCGCGCTGGATCCCTCTTCCTTCAGAAGCAAAAGTGCTCGTTCACCTTCAGCAGCAACCTTCTGTTGATCACGAGCCAACAACGAGGCCCGCGCAAGGATTTGTCGATCGGGTTGTTCGCCAGCAATCTCATGTAATCGCTTCGATTCGTCATAGATCTTAGTTTGCATGTCTAACATTCGTCGCAGTCGCGTCGAAAGCGTTTCTAACGATCGCTTGACTTCCTCTTCGCGCAGTTGTTTAAGGATTTCTTCAAGCTGTTGGATGGCTTGCTTCAAATTCTCTTCGGCTTCGCGCTGTTTCTCAACAGCTCCGTCGCGCTTCGCATCCTTTAAATCCTTCTCAGCCTCTTTCATGCGCTTTTGAGCTTCTTGAATCTGCTCCTGAGCACGTTCGGCAGGGGACTTGGGCTGTTGCTGTTGTTGCAACTCTTCTGGTTGTTGCTCAGACTGCTCTTCCTGAGGCTGACCTTGCTTGCCCTGTTGGGGCTTTCCTTGCTGAGGTTTACCTTGTTGAGGTTGGCCCTTCTGAGACTGGCCTTTTTGCTGATTCTGCTCAGACTTTTCACCGGATTTTGAATCAGATGAATCGCCTCTTTCAGCTGAGTTTTTGTCCGAGTCCTTGGCTTTATCTTCTGACTTGCCCTCAGACTTATCTTCCGCTTTCTTGTCAGACTTGGGATCGTCCTTGTACTTCATTTCGGACGACTTCGAGTCCTCAGATTTTCCGTCTTCGCTCTTCTTGTCCCCAGATTTATCTCCGTCAGACTTCTCTCCGCTAGATTTGCTCTGCTCTGATTTGTTATCCCCAGACTCCTTGTCTTCGGGTTTGTTCTCACCAGATTGGCCGTCGGCTTTTTTGGACTGTGAATTTGGATCGTCTTTAGAATCCGAGTTCTCAGGCATCTTTTCTTTACCAGCTTGCGACTTATCTTTGTCGGGCCCGTTTTCGCCTTGAAGATCTTGGGAGATCTGCTGAGCCTTGTCGGTCAGCTTGGCCTGATCCTCGGCAGCCTTTTGAGTGTCTTGACCGCCTTCGGTACGCCCACGCAACGAAGATTGCATTCGCAGCAATCGATCAGCATCTTCGATCCAACGTCGCACTTGATCGCGCTGTTCGCGAACACGCTTTTCACGATTCTCACTTTGCAGTAGTTCCAACAAACGCTTAAGAGCTTCGCGACTAGCCTTCTGCTGCTCGATCGCCTCACTGAATTGATTGCTGTTGAGGTTCTGCGAGGCCTTATCCAACAGAGTGCTCAATTGAGTCTGTTTGCTGAGCTGAGCGGCTTGTTGTAGCAATGCTGCTCGCGTCGGATTGTCAACCGATTCGATGTCGGCCGATCGCAAGAGTAGAGCTTCTAGCTTCTCCAATTGCTCGGCAAGCTGTTTTTGGCTCTTCGCCAGCGGATCTTCTGTCTTCGCGGGAGCTGGTTCCTGCGCGGAAAGTTGAAAGACCAATCCAAGACAGAACACTAATGCAAAGCAACGTCGTGCTGTTAGTACGGTATACACGTTTCGTGCTCCCAATTGCTAACGGAATCGGCGCGAGCCGTCCGGTTCTTGCTCAATTCTTAACGATACGTCTGTTGTGCCGTGTGGTCTCCCCGGCGATCACTCATTGAACCGCAGGCGCTACTGCTTAAAGATCTCTAGCACTCGTGCGCTCTGAGCCTCTTCGGTTTCCTTCAGCAGACGCTCTTGTTCGTCCAAAAGTCCACGAACCAAGTCTACAATCTCATTAAACGATTCTATATCTAGCATACTCGCTTTGATCGCCTCAAGCGTCGCAATGATCTTTTCCAACGATTGAGCCGACAATTCTGCAGGTTCGCGCCCCTTGCCCGAAGTTACCGCGTTCTGCAAACGACCAATCTGACGATCCAATTCGCCGTATTCACCAGCCAGAAGTGCGCTAAGTGGCTTTTCCACCTGCTCCAGCAGTCGTTGTTGGCGATCCACACTGTCAATGCGATTGTTCACGAGCTGCAATCTGAGGTTCTCGACGCGATTGACAATGCTGGCTAACTCTTGTCGCGATTTGTCTGCTTGAAGTTGACTTTGCTGCGCCTTCAGTACGGACAACCGCTGGATCGCCTGTCGCTCAGCGGCCAAGTCTTCGGCGGCTTTCTTCTCTTGAGCTTCCAAAAGTTTAGCTTGCTCATCTGCGGCTTTTCCGTCCTGAACGAACCCTTGAGTTGCGGCAAAACTTGTTGTCACCAAAGAGGCGGTTGCCAAAGAGTTAGACGCCTTTTTATTCCAAGCAGTTTCCAATTCCGTTAATTGCTCAACCAAACTCTCCATCACATCGCGCATTTGCCCCAATTCATTGATGATCTGCTCGAGCCGCTGACGTAATTCCAGCTCTTGGCGGTCCAAGACCTTCAAAAGATCATCGTTGGTCACAACGGTTAGCTGCTGAGGCTGCCCGCGTCCGACGTGTTCGCCGCCACCCAAGTTGTAACGATCCTTGCCGCGAATACTCAAGCCTATCGTGACGCCGGGAGCCAAAGTAAGCTGGCCTTCGCTGGCCATCTTTTGAAGGTCGATTTCGCCACTCAACTGAGTATCCTTCAGACTCAACGGAATCAGCGGCAAGAGCGACTCATTGACGCTCATCTCCGCAGCCACTTGCGCGATTCCATGGTCATCGGTAACCTTGCCTCGAATCGGAAGGTTGGCAACTGGTGTGATTGCCAATCCAATTCCTTCCAACCGCGATGCCACTTCCGGCACCGTATCTGGTTGAACGGCGATGTTGTAGCGCAAGACCTGTTCGGATGACAATCCATACTGATCACGCGGACGGATCTCGACCAACTTTGAAGCGACGATTTCACCCAAGGCAATACGAAACTCGCCGCCATCAATTTTGGCCTGCTTTACCGCCAATTCGCTGGTTGGCTCAGCCGACGTTGACAACTCCGTGAACTCAACCAAGCTAAGGTCAGAACTGCACTTGCCAATCAGCGTACAGATCGTGCCTTCGGGAATTTTCATCCCTGTTCGATAGGGAACGGTTTCGAGCTTGGGACGAGTGCTTAGGGAATCGAGCAGGTAGTCGGGATACTCGCATTCAAGCTGCAACTCGACGATCACCACGGGCTCAACAACTTCGATCCGATAATTGCGAAGTCGAGCGTCTAAGCCAACGATGTCGATATCCATGCTGGCCGCCACGGTATCGAGCGGCGGTCCATCTAAGTGGAACTGCTGCCAACCATCGCGAGGCGCACCGATGCGGCGCAAGTTCGCTCGGCCACGAGTTCCATCGGCCGCGCGGTAGTGTAACGTGCAAATCTCAGGTAGGCGTGGCGCTGAGGCATCGGCGGAAACTTGCAATCGAGGAGATGAGCCCGACTGGACGCGAACCAAGCCGTCTTGAAACTTCAGCGTGATTTGTTCAGCACTCAACTGGCCTGTAAAGGTCGGCAATGGCAGTTGCAACCAATCCGCGCGAAGCACTGCGGACCGAGGCCAGGGTGTGTCCTTTAGTCCGAACAATCGCGTAGCCCATTGACCGAACCATGCCCAAGAACTTATGGCAACGATGGCCGTCAGCAACAACCCTCCATAGGCCGCGAACTGGAAGTAACGCAGCGGTTGCCAACGATACAACTGCTCAACGTTTACCCCAGGCATGAGCGATGCAGCTTCGTCAAGCACTCGCTCAAACATCTGTCCATGCGCATCAGGATCCGATACGTCAGTGTCAGAATTGCTGACTTGAACTGCCGTAATCAATCGGTTTCCAAGTTCAGGATGCTGTCGTTCGACGAGTAAAGCCAACGACGAGTTCTCAATTCTCTTCAGCAATCTTGGTAGCAACCAACCAAAGAGCAACCAAACTGCTCCGGCGGCCATAATTGCCAGAAAGGCGATTCGAACTGCCCGCGGAGTTTCATCTGATCCTACGCGAACTGGCAAATAGTCGATCGCCGCGCCAACCCAGAACACAAGCAGTACCCAGCAGATCGTCATCGACAACCACTTCTTCGTCAGATACGAACGCAGAACCTGACGAGCTTCGTCAAGCTTTTGCGAGATCGCGTAGGGAAGTGGGTGTTTAGGTGGTTGGGTCATCGGTGTGTTTCGTTAAGCTAAACGATGGATCCTTCGAGTCAGCCATTCGAGCGACAAACAAGTTGCAATCAGTGTCATCAGCCATCCTAGCCAACGTAGTTGAAATTCGCGTTCCGGTGTTCCAGGCGAATAAGCCACTTGGTCTTGAGGAACGATCGCTTGGACGACCGCAAGCTGGCCTTGTTCGACAATCTCGGTAGCCGCCTGAGTCCCTCTCCAGTATTGCCCGCCAGTCTCCGTTGCCAGTTGGCTCAGTAATACATCGTTACGTTCGACAAACTGCATTTCCATTTTAGGAACTTTGACTTGCACTTGGGCTTTCAAGATCTCTTCGCTGGTTAGCCCGCCAAGCTGTAGAGCCAATCGGTAGGTTCCCGCGGTCAGAACAGGGAACTGGCCGGTGTAAACTCCTGGTTGTGAACCATCCATCAACGGACGCAGCACGACGGGAACGTTAAGACCTTGAGGATCGACCAACCGAGCAACGACTTCACTCTGTACTAACGGTTCGTAACGTTCATTCTTCAGAACCGCGCGCACGCTTACTTGTTCGCCTTGCACCGCCTCCTCGCGATCCACCAGCAGCACTCCGCGATCCGAGTCCAACAATAGTCTACCTTGCGAAATCCAACGAACCAACTTCGTAAAGTAGCGATCGAAGTACTGGTCGCCCAAACCTCGCAATCTCCAAAGCTCGCCGCCGCCGTGATAGACGACTCGGCCAGCTCCATAAAACTGACTAGCGATGTAAATGGGCTGTTGTCCACTTGCGGCTGCGGTGGGGTCTGAGAATAGAGCCAGAGCTTTTGCACCGGGCTTTAATTCATAAGCTGAATAATAGGTGTGAACGCCGGGGAACGATTGCCAAAGCTCCATACTGCTCTCTGGTTCATCAGTCAGCCAAAAGAACTCAGTCTGTTTGCCTTCAGGAGTTATCGTAAGCGGCCATATTGATTCCGATTCGACTCGCCCCGATGACAGCAATGCACTTCCTCTCACATCCAGCACAACGGGTGAAAGATCGCGAAGCAACTGCGAGCGGACGCCGGTTGCGGATCGAGCCAACCATTTCGGCGTCTCGACACTACCGGCGACGATCAGCAATCCACCAGCTTGTTCGCTAACCCATTTTTCAACGGCCTGTACGGCGCTTTCAGGAACCTTTGTCCAATCAGCATCGAACGACAGGATTGCATCGTACTGAGCCAAAGCGTTGCGGTCCGCTGGAAATTCTTCCAGCAGCTTCTTGGCTTCTTGCGAAGTCAAAGGTCCGCCGGATTGCAGCAACACATGCGACTCGACATCTTGATCGCGGTACAGCAAGTTTCTTGCAAATTGATAATCTCGCAATGGACCACCGGCGAAGATCAATACGCGATTTTGACGTTGGATCACTTCAACATCGGTGGTCATCACATTGTCGCGTTCATCTGATTCGCCGCCCAGCGGTACAATTCTGGCCGCGTAAGTCCAACTGCCAACCGTTTTCGGCGGCAGTTCTACTTTGGCTGCGACCAGAGAACCATCTGCGGGAATTTCTACAGTGGTTTCGGTTTCAATCGCCATCGATTGTAAGTCAGAGTCTTTGCGTCCAGCCAAAAATTGAACGCTAACAGTTCGACCTTCAAAACCAACAGAGGCGATCAAGGCAGAGATTGAGAAACGGTCGCCGGGATACAATCGTCGCGGCGCGTCCACTTCGACGAGTTGCAGATTGGGAGGCCGCTTTTCGGAGCCAAGTCCGATCACATAAAGCGGTACGCGAGCGTTCTGTGCAACGGGAACAACCGCTTTGGGATCGACTCCAGCGTTGCTGCGACCGTCGGTAACAACGATCACACCAGCGAGAGGATTTCCGATTTCGCGATCAAGTACGCCGCGAAGGGCATCGCCCAACCGCGATTCAGCACCGTTGGCATTAAGAACAGCGGTCCAGTCCGAGGGTAACTCGGCCTTAACCTTTTCAGTGCCGTCGCCGGCTTTGTTTATGTCAGGCTCGTTCGATTGTTCATTGCCACCCAAACCAAACAGCTTCTTCAGCGAATGCTGTGTGTTGGGAACTACAATCCAAGCCAACAGTGTGAGCGACAGGATAAGCAGACAGCTACCAATCAAAATCATCCAGGATCCGGTGACCCACGTTACGCTTCGCAGCAGTTGTACGACCAAAGGAATGCCCACCATGACTAACGCCACGATCGCCAGAATGCTGGTCACTCGCGTGTAGCCCGACAACCTTGCTAACTCCTCAGCCGTGTCCGAGTCCTCTGATTCGCTCGCAGCCTCTACGCTTGCAGCCGCACCTAACGTCGCACTCTTTCCAGCAACTCTAGGCAGCGATGCAATTGCCACGGGTTGAGCGGCTTGGTCGAAGCGATACACGGTGACTTGATGCTTGGCGCTAAGCTGTTCGAGCAGCGGAGTTTTCGCGATCAGTTCGACAAGTTCTTCGCTCCGAGTCTTGGCGGAAGGGACTCCAGATGGAGAGGGTGTACCAGAAGAAGTCATACTAAGACTGGTATCAGCGAGGACAACGACTCTTGAGTCGCGGACGATACGCTGCTCGGTTCGTTTATCAAGCTGAAAGAAATAGACCATCACTCCGACGAGTGCGGTAAGTCTTAGAATGAGCAGTGCGACTCCGGTTGGTCGTGCCAAGTCGGTCCAGTCGCGTCGATACCACGTGACCACGTACAGGAGCACCGCAACCGCGATAACTACCAGCAACAACCAGTGCCACGACTGACTTAACTGTTCAATTCTCAACCATTGGTAGACAACGCGTGATTGCCCCAAAGGAATCAGTGAGACCATGGAATTCAGCGATTCGACTTGCATTATCGAACGCCTCCTTCGCGTTGAGCGATTCCATGAGGACGTGTAGGAGTCTGTGTGTGATAACTTGCCGAATAGGCCAAGATCTGCTCGCCCAAGAGCAACGCTACCAGAAGTGCCATGACCAAATTGCTTTGCGACGACTCGCGCGAGCTTAGACCAGATGCAAAGGCAGTGGAGTTCCGAACCTTTAAATCCAGACCTTGAAACTGACGCTCCAACTCTTGATGACTCACACGTTCTAGGTTGCCTTCTTCGGGAGCGACATTGTGGGCTTCGTTATGAACGAGAAAGCTGCCATCGCTGGTGGTCATCCAGCTTTCAAACACACCGCTTCTCAAAAGTCCATCAACGATGGTTCGATCATTACCAGCCTGCAAATTACTAGTTAGGTCCAATTTAGCTACGGAGCGGCCTTCGGCAATTTCTACCTGTCTCTGTAAACGAACTCGTCGTTGTGTTCCCGTAGGTAGTAAGATGTCGCCTTGAGGCAAGACTGACTTGTTGGTTACAACCATTAACAAGTCATTGCCAGCCGCAGTTTCAGTTGGGGCGCGTTTGAAACTACCCAAGTATCCTAAGGATCGCAGTGCCAAGACAACGAAGGTTGGATCTTGAGCCCATGTGCTCCAGTCGCCAGTCAACCCAGTCAGTAGTGCAACGCATCGACCAGAACCAACCGCATGATCGACAAAGATCGGCATTTTGTTAGGTCCCATGGCGATCGTTTGGAGACCCGACAGCGACAACGAGGATTGTGTTGGAAGAATCTGTTTTCGGATTCTAAGCGCAAAGAAGGGACTCGACGAGAGCTTTTGCAACGGTGCTAAGATTGGGTGATCACTTGCGCTCACCTGTGGCTCGGTGGCCCCGATCTGCTCGGGCAGTTCATCGATTTCCGAAAGTTCGACTGGCAAAAGCCCTTTGCCGCCGCGATACAATTGCTCATTGGCAAAACTCAAGTTGGTGTTCTGACCACAGATGATCATTACGCCGCCACCATCTTCGGCAAACGCGGTCAACTTGTCGGCCGCTTGCGGGTCCATACGCGGAACATCCAACAAAGCCACAACGTCAAAGCTGGCTAGTTCTTCTTCAGAGACATCCCGCAAGTAAGACGCATCAACCTTTTCAAGCGTCATACCAGTCTGCAATCGCTCGCCGGGCTGGATCACTGACTCAAAGAAAAATGCGTTAGTTTGTTTCACATCTCCATCGACCAGCAGAACGCGTTGCGACTGTTGAATATCGATCGTGCACCAACGAGTGTTATCAACGGCCAAGACATCGTCCGGAATCAGTACCTCGACGACGTGACCACCCGGCGAAGGAAAGACCACTTGAACTTGACGCGAAACTGTTTGGCCAGGGTCGATCGATTCAATCACGACGGGAGGAAGTTCGACGACTACCCCCGAGTACTCGCGATCCGCCGCTGGTGTGACTTGTCCCTCTGGATAAACAATGGTGCGAACTTTTGCTACGACATTCTTAGCTGGCTGAGCCGACGGGTTTCGAACTGAAAAACGCACCAGAAGCGGAACGCCTGTCGCCCACACCTCTTGCTCGGGAACCAGCGAAGCAACGGTCAAGTTTTGGCCTTCATTCTCCGCGCAGTCGATCAATTGGACTGGCACGTTCGATTGTGACATCTGTTGCAGGAGGGTCTTCAGCGACTCGGCTTCGGCAAACTGATTGCGCCGAAGGTCGGTAAGCAGATACACAATTGGCATTTCGCCGGTCTGAGCGGTTAAACTTGGCTGGATCAGTTCAATAGCCTGTTCGGGCAGCAGTTGCATTGCGGTTGGTTGAGTCGAATTAATGCGTTCAAGCAGCTTGCTTGCGTCACCCGAAACTGTCTGTGCGAGAAGATCTGCAGCTATGTCTATCGTGCTAGCGGCCAGTGCAGCCGAGTCCGACTTGGCTGCATCCGACTTAACTGCATCTGCATCATCGGCAGCGGTCGACTTACCATCCGCCGAACCATCACCTCCCATGCTAGTCGAATCCTCCGAGTCTTGAATCTGTCTCATCGCTAGCGCTGCGCGGCTCCAACGCACCAAGGTAATCTGATGATCCCCAGGCTGTGTAGCGATCTCCTGCGTTAGACCCGTCAGAGCTCGAAGCGCGCGATCGTAGGCTGT
>CAUJKA010000316.1 GCA_963204965.1 Planctomycetota bacterium
GTATGGTGCCACGGCGATTGGAGCCGCGAAACGCCGTCGGGCGGACTGGTCATTTACGGTAGGTCCGATGCAACCTTAAATCCTAGCGGTGTTAGGATCGGAACCGCTGAGATCTACCAGCAGATCGAATCTTTCCCAGAAGTCGTTGAAAGTCTGGCCACGGTTCTTCGAAGCGATGGCGACGAGCAGATCGTGTTGTTCGTTCGCATGGCTTCAGGTTGCGAATTAACGAGGGAGTTGGCTTCAATCATTCGCCAGCGAATCCGCAGTCGTTGCTCCCCGCGACATGTTCCGGTTTATATGGCGGCAGCCCCCGATCTTCCGCGTACGATCAGTGGTAAACTATCGGAGATCGCAGTGCGCAACGCGATCTCAGGGACAACACTCGGAAACGCCGGGGCTCTAGCTAACCCAGAGTCGCTGCGATTTTTCGAAAGCTGGAGTCCTGCTCATGCACTTTGATTCTGAATAGAGGAGCCGAAAGCGATGTCCGATGACCAGATGCCACTTCGCAAGATTGATCACGTCAAGTTTTTTGTCGGAAATGCGCGACAATCGGCCTACTTTTATCGCAATGCCTATGGCTTTGATGTTGTCGCTTACGCGGGCTTGGAAACGAAGGTTAAGCACGAAGCAGGCTATGTCGTTCAACAAGGTGGAATCACTTTCATTCTGGTCTCACCGCTACGAGCGAATCACCCTGAATCTTCTCGATTGATTCTGCACGGCGATGGCGTTTCTGACATAGCTCTACAGGTCGACGATGTACGACGGGCTTACAACTTGGCCGTCGAGCGTGGGGCGGTGGGAGTGGTTGGACCTCGCGTTATCGAGGACAAGTATGGGATCTACGAGTATGCGACGATTCGAGCTTACGGCGATACGACTCACACCTTCGTCAATCGCGATCGCTACAAAGCCTTCGCGCCGGGATTCGATCCGATCGACCCATCTCGCTATGACGTCAAGACTTACCACGATACCGGTCTGCTGGCCATTGATCACATTGTCGGTAATGTCGAAGAAGGTAAGATGAACGAGTGGGTCGAGTTCTACAAGAAGGTGCTGGGATTCGAACAACTGGTCTCCTTTGACGACACCGATATCTCCACCGAGTACTCGGCGCTGATGTCGAAGGTAGTTCAAAGCGGTCGAGGTCGAATCAAGTTCCCCATCAATGAACCGGCCGTCGGACGTCGCAAAAGCCAGATCGAAGAGTACATCGACTTCTACGGTGGAGCTGGCGTTCAGCACATCGCCATGGCCACCAACGACATCATCAAAACCGTGCGTCACCTTCGCGATAACGACGTGTCCTTTCTGCGAGTACCCAAGACCTATTACGAAAACTTGCGTGAACGCGTTGGTAATATCAAGGAGAGCATCGATGACTTGGCCGAGCTTGGCATTTTGGTAGACCGCGATGACGAAGGATATATGCTGCAGATCTTTACGAAGCCCGTGCAAGACCGTCCTACGCTTTTCTTCGAGATCATCCAGCGCGAGGGCTCGAAGAGTTTTGGCAAAGGCAATTTTAAAGCCCTGTTCGAAGCGATCGAACGCGAGCAAGACATTCGTGGAACCCTGTAGCGGCCCATCGGTTAACGGCAAGCCGAAGGCGACTGTTCCTAGTTTAACAGTCAGCCGTAGGCGTACACGTGCTCCGTTTTTCCTACACCTTACTCAAACTACTTTGCTGCCGTCGAACGCGTGAAGCGTACGCCTGCGGCTAACGGTTAAACAACCCGAAACACGATTCCATGAACCTTCCACTTCCACCCATCCGAAGCATTCGCGATTTTTACGCGTTCGAGCAGCATGTGAAGACGTGCCGCGCGCATCGTGGCTTGGGGATGATAGACGAGTGGTACCAGATTCCCGTCTTCTACTTCTCCAATCCCGCGGCAATTATCGGCGATGGTGACACCGTTTATGTGCCTCGCAGTAGCAACGAGATCGACTTCGAATTGGAGATCGCTGCGATCATCGGCCAGCCAGCTTCGGATCTCCCCGCAGATGAAAGTGCCATGAACTGCGTAGCGGGCTTTACGATCTACAACGACTGGTCTGCACGAGACTTGCAACGAGCAGAAATGAAAGTTGGCCTTGGCCCCAGCAAGGGCAAGGATTTTGCAAATGCTCTTGGTCCACACCTAGTTCCGTTTCAACAGTTGCAAGATCGCTACCATAATGGTCGGTTGAACTTGGAGATGGAGGCCTTCATCAACGGCCGCCGTGTATCACAGGCCAATTCGTCATCGATGTACTGGACTTGGCCACAGCTTTTGGCGCACGCCAGTCGCGATACTCAGCTATTGCCAGGTGACGTCATCGGTTCGGGTACCGTCGGTTCAGGATGCATCCTTGAGCTCACTCCAGAGGCGGTCGGCGGATGGTTGAAACCGGGAGATGTCGTCCAGCTCAAGATCGAACGATTAGGTACACTTGAGAATACGGTCGCTCATCGAAGTTAACTTACTACGATCACTCCTAAGGAGCGTTCAAAATGCCGCAATACCGACAGCTTGGAACAACCCCAGCCAAGCGACACACTATTCATGCAATTAGCGGCGATCCGAATCAACTTTCGGGCGGCTATAAGAACGAAGGCATTTACTACGAAGAGGTCATTACGACCGAAGGATTCAGTCGAGCGTACAGCATTGTTTATCACCTCCGCCCACCGACCCGCGTGCGTCGCGTCGAGTTTGTAGGTACCAAGCCGATCGAAGCAGCAGAGCAGGGGGCTCTGCGACATCTTCACCTCAAGTCATCTGGTATCGCTGCGCAAGGCGATCCCATCACTGGTCGCGTTCCACTATTGTTCAATAGCGATGTCGTTATCTCGCGCTGTCGCCCTAGCCAGCCGCAAGCCGAACTCTACCGTAACGCGCAAGCTGATGAGCTGATCTTTGTCCATCGCGGCAGCGGAGTCTTGCGGACTATGTTTGGCGAGCTGCCATTTCGCGAGTTCGACTATATCGTGATTCCTAAGTGCACGACTTATGAGCTGTGCTTTAATCAGTTGGCCAGCTCCGATGATCCGGCGGCGGATCTGTTGGTTGTGGAAGCGATCGGCAGCCTGGGCTTTCCGCCTCGCTATCTCAATCCCGATGGACAATTCCGCCTGGGAGCGCCGTTTTGCGAACGCGACTTGCATGGACCAGCGAGCCTCACACCTGTGGACTCCGAAGCACCGATCACGCTTTGTATCAAAGATGGTGATCACTGGACACGTTATGAACTAGCCAACCATCCCTTCGATGTCGTGGGCTGGGATGGAATGGTTTACCCGTACACATTCAACGCCGATGACTTCGAACCGATTACCGGCAAAATCCATCAGCCACCGCCGATCCATCAGACTTTCCAAGCGTCAGGCTTTGTCGTTTGCACCTTCGCGCCCAGACTGCTAGATACGCATCCTCATGCGATCAAAGTTCCCTACGCGCACAACAATGTGGAATCGGATGAATTGCTTTATTATGTGCGTGGACAATTTGGTAGCCGTCGAGGCGTTGAGATTGGTTCGTTAACGCTTCATCCGCATGGCATACCGCATGGTCCACATCCAGGCACGATCGCAGCAAGCATGAATGCTAAGTCGACGGATGAATTAGCTGTGATGGTCGATACCTTTCGACCGCTAAAGATAGCGAAGCAAGCTGCTTCGCTGGAAGATACAAGTTACCCTTACTCATGGTTGGATTGAGATGGAAATAGACGTTCAAGGCAAGCACGGCGAGCAATTCTATTCTTTGTTGGTCGGCTTGATCGCTCCTCGGCCGAGTGCGTGGGTCACATCCAAGTCACCGGCTGGGATCGTGAATCTAGCGCCGTTTAGCTTCTTCAATATGTTTGGAGTCAATCCACCGGTCGTGGTCTTCTCTCCCACACTGCGCCCGGACGGATCGAAGAAGGACACTCATCTAAATATCGAAGCCACCAAAGAGTTTGTCATTCACGCTTCGACCGAACAGCATGTCGATCTGATTAATCAGAGCAGCAAGCTGCTACCGCACCATGAAAGCGAAGTGGATTGGTTGAAGCTTCCCACTGAGCCATCGCGAGTAGTGGATGTTCCCAAGCTAGTGGGAATACCATGGGCACTGGAATGTAAACTACAGCAGATTGTGCCGCTGGGCGGTGGCCCCGTTTCTGGCAATCTGATTATTGGCGAGATCGTCTTTATTCACGTCGATGATGCCATATTGGATGAAAAGAACTTACCTGATCCACGCAAGCTCAAGTCTGTAGCCCGATTGGGCGGTGAATATTGGTGCCGCACGCAAGATCTATTTACGCAGCAGCGGCCCAAATAGTAGCAGGTACATTCCATGTGCCGTCCGCTGTTTTCCCCGTGTCGTTTGGGCAGTTTGGTACGCGGATGTCCCGTCCGCATTGATCAATGCTATTGTCAACGAACTACCAAAAGAATCCTGCCGGCTTGCCCGGCAGATGTTTAGGCTTCAAACTACCTATCATCTCGCTGCCCAACGCCTTTGGATTGAGTAGCTAGAAACCTAAAAATCCGCTGGGCAAGCCAGCGGGATTCGACCTTCCATCCTACCTCGAGAACCTACCCATGTTTCGCTTATCACCATTAGCTTTCCTCTTCGCAATCTGCCTTTCACCATTTTCATCCTTGGTACGAGCTCAGGAGAAGTTTGTGTTTGTACCCAACTACGACGAATCGAAAGTGCCTCAATACACTTTGCCTGATCCGCTGATCGATCTGTCTGGCAAACCGGTCAAAGATGCTGAGGCTTGGAAGAAGCGGCGTGAGGAGATTGTGGACCTCTTCGCTAAGCAGGTTTTTGGCCGAAGCCCTGTGCCGATTGCTGTCACTTCTAAGTTGGTAAGCTCAACGGACAAGGCACTGAATGGCAAGGCTGTCCGACGCGAGATCGACTTGACGCTGACTCGCAATGGCAAGTCGTTGACGATGGGCGTGCTGGTCTATACTCCCGTAGGCAAGGCCAAGACACCGACTTTTCTGGGGCTCAACTTTCAAGGCAACCATGCTCTCGAAAGCGATCCCGCGATTCGCATCACCAAGTCCTGGATGCGCGAGCGTAAAGATGATGGCATGGTTGTGAACAATCAAGCTACCGAGAAGAGCCGCGGCATCGACGCTCGCGATTGGCCCGCGGAGACGATTGTTTCGCGTGGCTATGGCTTGGCGGTGATCTACTACGGTGATATCGATCCTGACTTCGATGACCAATTTGAAAATGGCATTCACCCTTTGTTCAGCGACTGGGCAGAGAAGATCCCTGAGAGTGAGCGTTGGGGTTCGATCGCAGGCTGGTCGTATGGACTGAGCCGAGCTTTGGACTATCTACAAACGGACGAACTGGTCGATGGAAAGCGAGTCGCTGTTATCGGGCACTCACGATTAGGAAAGACATCGTTGTGGGCGGGAGCATCTGATCCTCGCTTCAAAATGGTAATCAGCAACGATTCCGGATGTGGCGGAGCGGCTCTCAGTCGACGGGCTTATGGTGAAACCGTGGGACGCATCAATCGTTCATTCCCGCACTGGTTCTGCAAGAATCATCGTCAGTACAACGAAAATGAAGCTGCGATGCCTATCGACAATCACGAACTGATCGCGTTGATGGCACCTCGACCCGTTTACGTCGCTAGTGCGAGCGACGACAAATGGGCCGATCCGAAGGGCGAGTTCCTGTCCTGCGTTCACGCCGACCCTGTTTATCGCATGCTAGGCACGACGGGTATGGGCGGTAACGCGCCTCCTACTGAGATGCCCGAGCTTGATCAAGCCTTGCAATCGGGAATCATTGGCTACCACATTCGCACCGGTCCCCACGCCATGTTGCCAGCCGATTGGGTTCACTACTTGAGTTTTGCCGACAAGCATCTTTAGAGTAGACTGTTGCATCAATTCGCCGAGGCCGCGTTGTCGATGGTCCGAACACGGCCGAAGTCGTAATCACTAATTGATGTCTTCCATGAGTTCCAGTCTGCTGCTACTAACAGTCTTTGCTTACTTCGCGGCGTTGCTGTTCATCGCTTGGTACACCTCGCGGGGTGCCGGTGAGCACGCGTATTACTCAGGGGATCGAAAGAGCCTTTGGTGGCTTGTAGCCTTTGGAATGGTAGGCACGTCGCTCAGCGGAGTCACCTTCATCAGCGTTCCCGGCAACGTTAAGAATACAGCTTGGAATTATCTGCAACTGGTCATCGGATTTTCTATTGGATACTGGATCGTCGCTTTCGTATTACTGCCTTTGTACTACAGATTGCAGCTGACCAGCATCTATGGCTATCTTGAGCAAAGATATGGACAGGTGAGTTACAAGACCGGCAGCTCGCTGTTCTTGCTGAGTCGACTGCTGGGAGCCACGCTGCGGATCTACATCGTACTTTTTGTGATCCATAGTTTTTTGTTAGAGTCCAGCGGCGTTCCATTCTGGTTAACCAGTGTTGTTGTCCTGCTGATGATCTATCTGTACACGCTCAGGGGCGGTGTGAAAACAATCGTCTGGACGGATACACTGCAGACCACGTTTATGCTCACCGCCTTAATTGGAACCATCGCGTACATTTGGTTCGATGGCAGTTTGCCCAATCCAGTCCAACAACTGAGCAATAGTGGAATGACGACCATTTTTAACTGGGATTGGAAAAGCGAGCAATTCTTTTTCAAGCAATTGATTAGCGGCATCTTCATCACGGTGGCCATGACGGGCTTGGATCAGGAGATGATGCAGAAGAATCTGAGCGTCAAGACTTTGCCGGAAGCTCAGAAGAATGTGATCGTATTCAGTGTTGTCTTGTTGGCCACCAATCTCCTGTTCCTGCTTTTAGGGGCTTTGCTCTATTTGAAGGCAGGCTCATTGGGACTGACCTTGCCTGCGAAGACTGACGAGCTGTTCCCGACATTGGCTTTGCAGTATTTTCCGGCGTGGCTTGGTTTGGTTTTCATCATTGGCTTGATCAGTGCACTTTTCCCCAGCGCTGATGGGGCACTAACAGCGCTAACAGCCAGTTTCTGCATCGACATTCTTGGGATTCGACAACGCAACTGGGATGAAGCCAAGCAAATTCGCGTTCGTAAGTCGGTGCATTCGGTGATCGCGGTACTGTTTCTTTGCATGGTACTATGGTTCTATTGGCGACAAGACCAGACGATCATTAATACGCTCTTCGACATCGCCGCGATTACGTATGGCCCTTTATTGGGGCTGTATGCCTTCGGCATCGCCTCGACACGAATGGTTCATGAAAAGCTGGTTCCCTTGGTGTGTTTAATTGCGGCCGGCGGAAGTTACTTGCTCAAGCTAAACAGCGCCGAGCTATTTGCCGGATACAAGATTGGCTTCGAATCGCTGATTATCAATGCCGCAATCACTTGCGTCGGGCTAGCGATCATCAGCCGCCCCAGTGACGAAGTAAGCTAGCTCTGGTTCGGGTGGACTGAGAATCGTTTTGAACTTGATTAAATGCGGTAGCCACTGTCGCCAGTTGGTGGCTGTTTTGTCGTAGCCGGATGCAACACGCTCTATGCGCCACCGTCTAACACAGGTTTTCCGCGATTTTCCCAAAAAGCAAAAAGGAAGCCTAAGAAAACTTGTTTATCAGTGTCTTCTCTTTGTCAGCGATTTTCATTCAACAAAGGAGAAACAAAGTGTACCGCATCGCTTTTCCCGTTTGGTTTTTGCTCATAGTTGCTCCGGCGATCTGTTTTGGGATGGGGGCGGATTATAGGCCTGGGAATTTGCCTGCTCATGACGGATGGGGCAAAGGAGTCTATGAAGCAGTGAATAGTCCCAATCGAGTCCATGGCTTCTGGATCAATTCGTCTGATACGCTCTTCTACAAAGGTTCAAATGCCGATTTGCAAAAGATGGCAGGTTTACTTTCTCAATCGGAAGGTGTGAAAGTTGAAGTCATTTTGCATGCTGGCAAGGGCGAAGCAAAATCTCCGTGGTCCAAGAATTTCGTCGACAATGCCGATTGGAGCGTTACGATAGCCGGTGATGATGCGATATCCAAAACTCAGAATAAAGTCAGAATTGATGTTTGGCTGAGCGGAAGTATTACACTTGACGATTTACGTTTCCCGCCATCGGTTTCGGTGAGGTCTGGGAAGGAGATTGAGTCGTTCGTCAATCGTCATCAAAGAACTGGTAGCTAGACTGATCGCGGTGGCTTTCGAGTTCGAATTGACGAGGAGGGCCCGATAGTTTGCGGCTTCAATTCCGATGCCGAATAGCTCGACAATTTCCCAAATTCATCGGGCTTGAGCTGTGTGTGCTATTGGGACAAAGGTTCGGTTGGATTTGCGAGTAGATGTAGGTACTCAACATCAAGAGTCTCTCGATCCAAAATTCGCTGGACGTTCTTCAAAAGACTCTCGTTGTCGCCTGGAGCGGGCCAATTTGCGAAATAGAGGCCTTCAGCAGCCTTAACTCGCTCCTCCTTCGTAAAGGATTCATCCAGGGCAAATTTAGCAAGTATCGAGTTGACTTTGTTTGACTTAAAGTGGGCGAGCAAAATAGTTGACAGCAGCAACGCTTTACTTCGAACCTCCGAATCACTGTGGCCAATATGCGATTCCAAACAAACGCATATTCTTGCAAACTCTTTTTCCGATGCGTCGCTCCCGGCTACAAGATTGAGAATACCAGCAGTTGTCGCGTTCATTCGATCAATACTCGATTCACTGCTATAGTACTGTTCAAGTAGCGCCGAGTCGCTTCTCAACTGCTTTAACTCATCACGAGTAGTTAGTCTTTCAGCGTACTCGGGTTTTGGAGTTTGTCTTCGTACTAAATCCGACAGCATTATCCTAACTCTCTCCATTGAATCGCGGCTTGGACAAGCTGAAGATCACTTGCCAACTAGATTGTGTTCTACTGCTGCCGAGGTTTGGCGTCAAGAATTTTCTAAAGTCTGACTACCGTATCGCGAACCCTACGAGCATCGATGCGAGATTTGCAGCTAGACTGAGCGAGACGGCTTTCGAATTCGAGTCGACAATAAGGACTCGATATATCGCAGCTTCAATTCCAATGACGAAAAGCTCGACCCAGTAAAAGCTCAGAACGTCGGTAGATACCGCGGTCCAGGCTATAGGATGGCTGAGCAAGTTCACGCCCATGACAACGATCATCCATTGCAGGAAACTGATTCGCGGTTTGCTCTGGGGGCTAGCTGACCGCACTTGATCCTTGTCGACGACTAACTTAAACACCGCGACGACCAAGCATTCGATTCCTAGGGTTAGAAGCAAAGCTGTTGAGTACGAAATCATCGTTTTCGGGAAAAACTGCTGCAACAAAAGGGGCTCATCGGCAACATGCCAAGCTACCCCAGTAGATTATGGTAGGGTAGATTACGGTAGGATATGTCCTTGTGTCGGACACCTCGGGCCGATCGATTCCTCAAGTTTATTCCCATCGAGACCAACTGATGTTGCGCAAGTCCTTATTTCGAGTATTTTCCATC
>CAUJKA010000317.1 GCA_963204965.1 Planctomycetota bacterium
GCTTTTCGGAGGTTCCAGCCGTTGCCAAGATGCGAACACCTTCGGCTTGAGCCAGTTGAATCGCCGCGAGTCCAACACCACCGCTGGCCGCGTGAATCAACACCGAGTCGCCCTTACGAAGTCGCGCACATTCCAACAGAGCGTAATAAGCGGTGAGGAACGCAACGGGAACCGCGGCGGCTTCTTCATGGCTAAGATTGTTTGGCTTGCGAGCCACCAACAATTCGTTGACTGTGACGTGGCTACCAAACGCGCCGGGAGCAATGGCAATCACCTCATCGCCAACAGCCCAGCGGCTATTCGGACCGACGCGAGAAATCCTTCCCGAACACTCTGCGCCCAGCTCGACAACTGCGTCGGTTAAGCCAGGATACAGGTCTAGAGCTTTCATCACATCGCTGAAGTTCAAACCGGCGGCAACAACTTCGATCTCGACTTGTCCCGCAGACAATTGACCACGAGCCTTCGTTTCGTACCGCAGCTCTTCGACGCCCGACGATCGACCCAATCGCAACTGTACTGGCAATTGAACCGTCGCTTGTTGGCTGAGCGGTTTGTCTAGTTGAGGCAAGAAGCGTTGGGCGAAACGGTTGTCTCCGCGCCACATGACTTCGTCTTCATTGTCCTCGGCGATCAGTTCAGCAACTAAGTTATCCAAATCGCGGGCAGCAATCGTCGGCGGCAAATCCACCAACTTTGCTCGTAGTCGTCCATACTCGCTGACGATAACTCGGCCCAATCCGATCAGCGGCCCCTGAGCTACTTCGCATGGTGTGGCATCGTCGTCAGTCGTTTGCGCGCCACTGGTAACGATGGCCAAGCTTGCACTAATCGCTTCGGTGGCGTTCTCCCAAGCTTGCACCAAATTCAACGGTGCCAACGTGGTGAGTATAGTGCTTTGTCGCAATGATTCGCACTGCAGTTGATTAACAGCAGTAGCATCTAAGCCCCACAGGTAGACAACTCCACTGACTGGTGTTGTTGCAACTTTGCGGAACAACTTCTCGAACTCATCGCGATTCTCGGGATCGATTTGATAGAACGGTTGAACAGAAGTCTGAGGGATCTGCGATTGAGATCGATAGATTTCGACAACCTTATCGCCACGACCTCGGAGTCGTTGCGCCAATTCGCGACCAGTGCGACCTTCATCCATAAACAATAGCCAACTAGCTGCTGCAGTTGATGGCGAGTCTACCGAAGTTACCGGCAATGGCTGTATAGATTCTGTCGACGAGGCGTCTTCGACAATTGGCTGAGCTTGCCAGCGATAGCTGTAGATCAGATCTTCAGTCGTTTCGACCGTCGATGGACTGACAACGCGTTGGCTTTCAAAACCTCGAATGGTAACCACCAAAGCACCTTCGACGGTTGTGATGTCCAGATCGCACCACATCTTCTTGGGTGTCTTTCGAAGTACTCGAGCATGGACGACCAACTTCGATGGAAGTTGCTTTAGCGAAGCATTGGCTGGAGCGTAGACGACAACCTCACGAATTTCGGCTGGCAAATACAAGCCGTCGAGAGCCGAGTCGAAACAGTGATCGGCTGCGATCATTGCATGGAAGCAACTATCGAGCAGGGCAGGGTGCAATTGATAACCGCTGCTGTCCACATTCGCGGGCAATGTCACTTCGGCAACAGCTTCGCCACCGCGTTGAACACCACCAGTGATGCCTTGAAACGCTGGACCATATTGCAAACCGAGCTTGCTGCAGTAGTCGTACAACTGCTGTTGCGTGAATGCTCGATTACATCGCTGACGAGCGGATTGAATACGTGCGAACTGACTCTTGGCATCAACCGCTTCGATAGGCTGTGTGCTTAGACTTACTGTTGCAAGTGGGTTCCAACGAGATTCTCCAGAACTGGATACTCTGCAATTTCGACTAGCCAAACTGAGTTGTCGACGATCTCGATTCCATCGAGATTCGATCCATTGAGGCTGATCATCGGAAAGCAAACAAGGATTATGTAGTCGCAATCGCTCTAAGCGAATCTGTTTGGGTTCGCCCTTTTCCTTGCCAATCTCCCAAGCTGCGGCAACGGCCGTTTCCAGCATGGCAGCAGCAGGATAGACGATGCTTCCACGAACACGGTGATCGGCTAAGTAGTCATGAATCTTCAGATCGATCCGTTGTTGCCAAGTTGGTTGTACTTCGTCTGCTGCTTCACCCAGCAATGGATGCGAGATCTCTACGCGTCTGGTTAACTGCGATTCAAGCGATTCGTTCCAGAGTCGTTGGCATTGGAAAGGATAGGTCGGTGTGGATAGCTTGCGAGCTGGTTGGTTATAGAATCCACTCCAGTTAATATCGAACCCGAGTGAGTACAGCGTGCCCAGCGACTTGGAAATGCACAACAAGTCGCTTTGCTGACGGTTGAGCGAAGCCACGCTACGGACGGTCGAACCCTTGGCTTGGAAACACTCGTTGATTGAGTAAGCCAACACTGGGTGCGGACCAATCTCGACGGCTACCGCGTAACCCATTTCGGCAAGTTGATACATCGCATCGGCAAATCGCACGCTCTCGCGGACGTTGTGCCACCAATACTCGGCACCTACTTGTGAACCGTCGATAACCTTTCCTGTAACCGTCGAAACAAGAGTCGTATGCGTAGCTTGCGGGCGAATTCCAGCTAGGCTGCGCAGCAATTCATCGCGAACTGGATCCATTTGCGGACTGTGGAAGGCATACTCGACAGCCAAACGTCGGCAGAAGATATTGGCGGCCTCTAAACGTTGAGCGATCGATTCAATGGCAACAGCAGCTCCCGAGATCGTCACGCTAGTGGGGCCGTTGATTGCGGCCACCGCAACTTGATCCTCGAGACCGCGAATCCACTCTGGAACTTGATCGGGTGATAACCCTGCAGCCACCATCGCGCCTTGTGAAGTTGCCAGGTCCATAGTGCGGCCGCGATGGAAAGCGACGCAACAAGCATCCTCCCAATTCAAAGCTCCGGAAAGATACGCTGCGGCAATCTCGCCGACGCTATGACCAACGATGACAGTCGGCTTAATACCCCAGCTCTCCCAAAGAGCAGCGAGGGCTACTTGGATAGCGAAGATGCTCGGCTGAGCAATCGAAGTTTGCTGCATGCGCGATTGAGCCTCGGGGCGCTCCAACTCTTCGATCAGCGACCAGTCGCCGTACTTGGAGAATTCCGCGTCGCAACGCTTGATCATCGATCGAAACGCAGGTGAGTACTTCAGTAAGCCTCGGCCCATGGCCCACCACTGTGGACCTTGCCCCGAGCAAACAAAGGCAAGCCCCTTCTCACGTTGAGCCGCAGAGATATCGTGATTCATCTCGGCTACAGAACTCTTGGCCAAAGTTTGCAGTTGATCAATCATCGCAGCATGATCGCTGGCACAAACTGTTGCGCGGAGATCAAAGTGACTTCTACGATGTGCGCAAAAACCAGCGGTCTCGGCTAGGTGAAAATTGCTACCTGGACCAGCTAACCAGTCGGCCATTTGCTGAGCTGACTGCTGTAATGCTGTTAGATTCCTGGCTGAAAGTGGAAGCAGGACTGGCACCGACTGAGCCGAACTATCGGACGATGTAGCGGTTGAGCTACTTGCCTTTCGCGAGGGCGTAGTCGAGTAGATTTGACTGGCGCTTTGTGGAGCCTGTTCGATAATCACGTGCGCGTTGGCGCCGCCGTAACCGAAACCGTTGATCCCAGCCAAGCGGGATGTCGACGACTGCCACGCCAACGTTTGAGTGGGAACGCGTAGACCAAGTTGATCCAAGTTGATGGCCGGGTTGGCGTTCTCGAAGTGCAAGTTCTGCGGAATTTTTTGGTGATGCAGTGCCAGAGCCACTTTGAGAAGACTGGCCATACCCGCGCCGGCTTCTAAGTGACCGATGTTGGTTTTCACCGATCCAACCCAGCAACGATCGTCGCCGGTGCGTCCTTGACCGATGACGCTACCGATGGCGTTGGCTTCGATGGGATCTCCCACTGGAGTACCGGTTCCGTGAGCTTCGACGTATTGAACATCGCGAGGCGCGACCGAGGCTTTTTCGCAAGCCGCGCGAATCAGCGAAGCCTGAGCCTCTTGGCTTGGGACGGTCATCCCAGGCGTGCGACCGTCTTGATTTAGCGCGGTGGCTCGAATGACTGCGTAGATTGGATCTTTGTCGCGAAGCGCTGCGCTCAACGGCTTGAGCATGACAACAGCAGCGCCTTCGCTGCGCACATATCCGTTAGCTCGTGAGTCAAACGTCTTGCACCGTCCGTCGGGTGACATGACGCCCAACTGACTAAAGGCGACGTAAAAGTCAGGTAGAATCAGCGCGTTGACACCACCGGCTAGAGCCATGGCTGCTTCACCGCGCCAGATGCTTTCGCAAGCCATGTGAACTGCGACGAGCGATGATGAACATGCGGTGTCTACTGCAACACTAGGTCCGCGAAGATCGAAACAGTACGAGATGCGGTTGGCAGCGATGCTCGATGATCCACCGGTATTGCTGTAGGCGTCGATCACGCCACGATCTTGATAACTCAACCCAGCAACGGCGTAATCAAAGCTGGAGATTCCGACGAAGACTGAAACCGACTGGCCCGCGATCTTTTCGAGCGGCTGACCTGCGTCTTCTAAGGCTCTGAACGCCGAGTCCAGCAACATACGCTGCTGAGGGTCCATGCTGGCTGCTTCGCGCGGCGAAATACCGAACAGTGGCGCATCGAATTGATCGATGTTAGTTACGTATCCGCCCCACTTGCTTTGTGTCTTACCTGGAAGTGTTTTGCCAGGGACGTAGAACTTCTGTAAGTTCCATCGATCCGCGGGCGTTTCCATGATCGCGTCGGTACCGCTTTCCAACATACGCCAATAGCTACGCCAATCGTCTGACCCGCCTGGCAAGCGACATCCAAGTCCGATGATCGCAATGGGCTCTTGCGCCACGCGTAGTGAATCGGCAATCGATCGTTGTGAGTTAGGAGTCGTCATGATAGTGTTCTCATCACCTAAATGTTAATTCTCTCGGAAGGCTTCCGTGGGCGATAACTGAGCCGCTCGCCAAGCTGGAAGCAACGCTCCCAACAATCCAATCACTATTGCTAGTAGCAATCCCTGTGCCAAAACCGCTCCATCGATCTGCGGGCTAAGCAGTCCACGAGCGGCAGGAGCTTGACTAAGTGCCCAGGTAAGCAACTTGGCCAAGACGATACCAACCACACTTGCGATAAGAGCTAAGCTGCAAGATTCACCGAGGATCATCGCGACCACTCGACGTCTGCGCCATCCTATAGCTCTTAGAATGCCGATCTCCTTGGTTCGTTCCATCACGCTCGTTAGCATCGTGTTCCAAGTACCAATCGTCCCTATAAGCAGTGCAATCGCTGAAGTCATCCAAGCCATCGCATGTGCAAGTTGCATTCGCGTGTCGGTCTCGACGTACTCTGAAGTGGTCAGAGCCAACAAGCGTTTGTCCATTTGCTGAATCGCGTTGATGGCTTCGCTTGCCGACTTCTTCGAATCGTCTGTTTTGAGGACAACGTTGATGTAGGTCACTTGCCCTGTTCGGTCGGTCAGCTTTTGGAGCTGCGATAACGGCAGGATCATCGAGCCGTTCTCCCAAGTGCTGGTGCTCTTGAAGATGCCAGTTACTCTGTAGGCTTCGTCAAACAGATTCACCATGTCGCCAACTTTGGATTGCAGTCGGTCAGCTAGGTGAACACCAAGCATGATTGTTCGTTCTGGGGCTTGGGCGGAGGCTTGGTCTTGCTTATCGCCAGAAGCGGTTACTGTTGAGGTCACCAAAGGCTTTTGACCGACAAATTCGAAGGACTCCAATAGCCAGCTCCCCGGTTCGATTCCCATGGTGGGAACGCCATAGATGCCTTGATCCTCGAGAGATAGCGTGTCCAGCATGACTCCAGCAGCGCGAGCCACGGGAGGCAGTTGTTGAATTTTTTCTACGTAAGATGCGTCAACCGAGCTACTCAAGCGATCGGCTGTACCTTGTCGCGAGACTACGATGTCGACTTCATGCGAAGCGTAGACATCCGCGAAAGAATGGGTAAATCCCTTGGCCACGCCGAACAGGGAAACCACAGCGGTAATGGCTGTAGCGAGGGCCAGCAGAGTCAGTGCCGAACGCGCTGGGCGTCGGGCAAGATTCTTGTAAATTAGCTGGCTGAATCTCACGATAAATCTCGCAAATCGAACTACGCAAAGCTAGCAAATCTTGAAAGCCAAAAATCCTGAACCCAGCGCGGTAAATACACATAGCGTGTCTCATCGACTGTCGGGGACAGAGCACTGCAGGATCAGTAGTATTCCCCGCAAGGTCCCAACTCACCAGCCGATAGACCGCATTCCAGCTAAACTTAGGCAAAATGAGAAGAGATTAACGGCACTCTGGCAGCAGTTGAAAAGCTCCCAGCCTACCGCAGGATACTGCTATCTACTCCCAAGCCGAGTTCTGGACTCAACTATCCAATCGTTCATCAGTAACCCAGGCGGACACTCTTATCCTTTGTTACCGGCGAGCGAATCGATTTTTCGGAATTTTGATTGCAGTGGCCCCTGCAAACCGCAATTCACAAACCGGTTCTCAGCGCTCCGATCTCCAGCTAGGGGGTTAGCTCGCACTCAAGGAACCGTATCAATTCTGCGACATGTGTCTCCAAACGACCGCATTTCCAGCCGGTGCGCGGGCGTACCGCCCGCTTACAAAAACAAATCGACGCTGGCGGTTTAGGCGGTTTGCAGTCTGGCGGGCGGGACGCCCGCGCACCGGCTCACCCTATTTTTTCTGGATCTGGATTGGACTTCAAGACTTGGCCGATATTGAATCACTGCGAAGCATTTCTGAGCCGGATGGGGAGTAGACGGTGGATCCTTCAAAAGCTAAGTCACGAGGCATCAGTTGTGACATGTCGCCTTCGTCAGTGGAGGCTCGCTTGGAGGCAGTTGATGAATTGCGAGAGCTACTCGGAGGCTTGAGTAGCTCGACTACGTGTCCATCCAGATCTTTGACAACGGCACGTCTGCCCCATTCGCTGTCAGCAACGGGAGATATCAATTCTGCCCCCATACCGACTAGCATGGTTACGATTGAATCAACATCATCAACACAGAAGCCAATGCGCGTGCCGGTGGTTGGCGGCTGATTGCCCAGCGGGTAAATCTCGAAAACGAAACCGTCTACGCAAGACGAGTAGTGCTCTGGCCCCGTTCCATGTCGATGCTTTGTGAAGAGTAGTCCCATCCCTGCATAGAATTTGGACGCTCGGTCGATATCAGGCGACCGAAGAACCAATAGGTTCATCAATGGTGGTGCTAACATGTTTTAAGGATGAATCTTTGCAAAGACCGCGGTCGCCGCGGGTGATTGTCTAGTGCGATTCCGCCAGTGGACGTAGTTCCGAGTGCAACGACTACCCGTATTTCGTGACACCGATGTACTCATCGAATGCGGAGCGTTCTTCAGGCGCAAGGCCTTCTCGATGGTATCGCAAAGAGAATCCGCCGTACAGCGTTCCATTATCGTTGATCATCCAGTCAATCACATCCGCACTAGCAATCTCGAATACCTGACCGACCTTCAGCAATGGAATAGTCGGTGGTATCTCGAATAGTTCAGCGGTAAATCCTTCGCCAAGAACAGTTGCATTAAACAGCCAGACAAATCCGCTACTTCGACCGTCGTGAAGTTCGGTTTTTATTGAGCAGACATCGGAATCGTATCGAGTCAACATCGAACGAAATTCATCGAGTGTCGCACGAGCCTTGGCTACGCAGTCGAGATAAGCTGGGTCGGAACCGCTAAACATGTTCACTCGCGCGCCGGGATCAAGATCAGGTCTTCTATTCAGCTCGCGGCGAAGCATCTGCCATTCGTACCAGCAGCTTTCGGGATCAATGTCGTCGTATCCACGAGATTCAACCAGCCTCTCAGCGCGAGATGTGCTCATCATGACGCAAGTAGCGTTGTCTCGTATCGAAATAACTTCGTCTGAGGTGAGAGGTGTACCTTTCTGGTCCTCAGCGGCAATCAAGATCGCTCCCAGCGCGGGGACGAACACCGGAATTAGGTCTGCATCTTCTGTCATGTTGCACGTTCAACTAGATAGCTTCTGGTTTTTTGTACTGCAAAGTCTGAAACCATTTTACCACGAAGGACGCGAAGAGCACGAAGGGTTCAACGGTTCGTTGGTAGGGTGTGTGGAGTCGTGCATTTTCCGATCGTCAATGCTCCAAACCGGACTTAGCCTTCCACTAGAGTCTGGTAACCAAACGACAGCACGCGTAACACACCTTCGTGCTTTTCGCGTCCTTCGTGGTTACTATCTTGTCCTCCTTGCTTTGGGTTCGGTTGACTAAGGCGATGAGCTGTGTTTGGCGTGTTACGAGGCCTGACAAATGGAATTCAAGCTAGTTGAACTGAATGAGAACATTCCTTGGTGCTACCCGAACTACAGGCCTCTACACACGCCCTACATGCTTTGCCAGCATTTCTGTGGAGCCTATTCATCCTAGGGCTTCTTTGGGGCTCGTCGCGGTCGTAGTAGCCTAGCCAATTGAGCGGCATAAATGGGT
>CAUJKA010000318.1 GCA_963204965.1 Planctomycetota bacterium
CGCGAGCTTGCATCAGCTTGGTGAACGCAATGCAATGCGATGTGTCCAAGCCAATCATGCCAACCTTGAGCGGTGCTTGTTGTGTAGTCTCGGCGACTTTGGCCGTTTCATCTGCGTAGGTTAGACTCGCAACAGCAAGCATCAGCAAGATTGAAAAAACTAGTTTGAGTGAGTTCATAGGGAAGTGCTCAGTGTTTAGTGGTTGGCTTGGACAACAAGAGTGCAACAGTCGCCTGCGGATTGCCGTTAAACAAACACAAGCAACAAGACCGACGAATTAGCTACGGAGTTGTTCGCCAGAGCCAACGCAGAGTGTCGGGGAAGATCGATCCACCGTGCTTGCCGTTGTGTGCACCTTCGCCATAGACAAACTTGTAGTCGTAGCCTTTGAAAGCTAATGACTTGGCCATCTCTTGATTGGCTAGTGGCCAGTTGCCATGCTCGTTATCCAAATCACCGCTGCCATCTTGCAAGAAGACTCGAATCGGCTTCTTCGGAGTCTTTCGAATCAATGCTTCGCAGTTGTGTCCGCCACGAATATTGACAAAGCTGCCGATGTGACTGACCACTTTGCGGAAGTGATCGGGCTTTTCCCAGGCCACCGTCCAAGCGCAGATGCCGCCCGAGCTTTGCCCAGCGATGGCTCGTTGCTCTGGATCATTGGTCAGCTTGTACTTTTTGCCAACTTCAGGAAGTATCTCGTCGATCAAGAAGCGAGCGTATTGATCCGACAACGTGTCGTACTCGAAGCTTCGGTTCGAAGGAGCCGGTTGCCAGCCTCGCTTCTCTGGTAGCGGGCCTTTGGTTCCTGGATCAATGAAGATACCGATCGTCACTGGCATTGCACCTTCATGAATCAAGTTGTCCATTACAACGGTTGCGCGAAAATCGCCCTTGGGATTTTGATAAGAATGACCGTCTTGGAAGACCATGACGGCGGCAGGCTTCGCTGCATCGTATTGGGCTGGTACGTAGACAGCGTAACGACGTCGCGTGCCCTCGAAAACCTTACTCTCCCACTCGAACTCCTCTACTTTGCCCTGTGGGACTCCTGGCTTAACTTCGGCATCGGGGTGAACTGGATAGCTTTCCGGCTTCTGTGCATAGATCGAGGTGCAGCACAGGCTAAACAGAATTGACGCCAGAGCGGATTGCCACAATGAAACGCGAGGCTTCGAAATGTGGTATTGAGAGACAGGAATGGATCGGATCATGATTGGTGTGTTGTTGGTGGGATGTGTGCAGGTGCGGGCGCAAGCTGCGATGAGGTTTCTGATATCATAGCCAAACATTTTCCTCAGTGTTGTTAGTCCCTTAGGCCAATCAGCGATGCGAATTCGAACCGACAAATCAGCTCAGCAGACTCTTTGCGAGGGATTCGCGGCAATTCAAAGGCAGTTTCGGTTGCCCACCGAGTTTCCAGAGGCGGCGATGGCGGAAGCTCGTGAAGTTGCAACGTGGACCGATCCGAGCGAGTGGTACGGTGGTAGTCGTCGGGATTTGACTGAGATGCCATTCGTCACACTCGATCCACCAACTTCCACCGATCTGGACCAAGCCTTTTTTGTCGAGAAGGACGGCGACCAAATCGTCCTAAACTACGCACTGGCTGATGTTAGTGCCTTTGTGAAATCTGGGGGTGCAATCGAACAAGAGGCATGGAGCCGTGGCGTAACGATTTACGGACTCTCCGAAAAGGTTTCTCTCTATCCCACTGAGATCTCGCAGCAGGCGGCGAGTCTGCTTCCTGGTGGACCGCGTCCAGCATTCTTGGTCATCGTCGCCATCGATCCTTCAGGACGTTTGACACTTCGTAACATCGAGCGAATTCTCTGTCGCAGTCGAGCTAAGCTGGCGTACACAACGGTGAACCTGAATGAGATTGCTTACTTGGAAGAGTTTGCCAATCGGATGTGGCTCAACGAGGCCGATCGTGGTGCCATGCGAATTCAATTTCCCGAGCAAGAGGTTGAATCAGATCCAACAGCGCCGGGTGGAGTGAGATTGAATTTGCGAACGCCGCTGTACTCCGAAAAAGTCAACTCAGCGTTGTCGCTGGCGGTCAATCTTACATTGGCCGAGCTGTTTCTAGCGAATCATACGGGACTGTTTCGAGTTATGGACGAACCCGAGGCACGCGCACTCAAGCGACTGCGATTTGAGGCTCATGCACTCGGAATCAATTGGCGCCGCGATGAATCGCTCAACAGCTTGATGCGTCGTTTAGCTCCAGAAAACATGGATCATAAGCGATTTTTGCTCACCGTCCGTCGCGCGGGAGGCCGAGCGGGCTATGCCGAGTTCGCGACGAACAATAAGCCATGGCACTTCGCAATTGCGGCTCCGTACGTTCATGCCACGGCACCGATGCGACGACTGGCGGATCGCTACGTGCTCGAGTTAGCCTTGCAACTCTTTCAAGGGCCAAGTCCTTCGCTTGAGCTCATCGAACAAAACCATCGTCTGCCTCCCGTCATGGACCGAGCCAGTAGTCGCGCGAAGAGTGTGGCACAAGCAGTGATCGATCTGATCGAAGCTGTAACTTTGCAGCCTCGAATCGGCGAAGTTCTACAAGCAGAGGTAGTTGATGCCGAAGCAAAGATTATACAGACTGTCGATTCAGCTATTCGATCTCGCGTCGCGCAACTATCTCAAGTTCGTGACGGAGACATGATCCGAGTTCGCATCGATAAAGCCGATCCAACAGAGCGACGAATTGTTTTGACTGCAGTGAACTAGTCTTGAGTGTACATTTCGCAAATTCAGTGAGGCGACGCTACCTGCATCTATTCGGACTGTCCCGTCCTGTTTCAGACTAACAATTTCGTCAGCAAGTCCTTCAACTAAGTCGATTGACATTCTTCAAAAGCAGTACGTCAAAAGCTAAGTAAGTCTTTGCCTTTGGACTCGCGATACTGTATCTTGTTTCGACGCCTCATTGCCTCGCCCGCCAAACGCAACTTTTTCCAGATATAGGCCCTGAGCATGAGTCTTCCGCCCTTTGAGCTGCGCCGTCAAAGCGACCAGTTTCGTTTGCTCGTTGATGCCGTTGAAGACTACGCCATCTATCTCCTTGACCCCTTTGGAAACATCGCCAGTTGGAATGCCGGAGCTGAACGTATCAAGGGTTACATTGCGAGCGAAGTACTAGGCGAACACTTTTCGCTATTCTACACCCACCGTGATAGGACCAACGGAAAGCCAGACGCAGCGCTTGCTACTGCTCGATTCAAGGGCAAATACACGGAAGAAGGTTGGCGAGTTCGAAAGGATGGCACTGAGTTTTGGGCAGGCGTGATCATCACTCCCATAATTGACGAGGGTGAGTTGGTTGGGTACGCGAAGGTAACCCGCGATCTTTCCGAATCGAGAAAAGCTGAACTGGCTATCCAAGCTTCGAAAAGCGAGCTGGAATCCAAAGTGCTATCACGGACTCTAGAGCTTGAAAGCGTTTGCGAAAAATTGAGAGCTGAACGAAGCCGCAACGAGGCGATTGTGAACTCGATCTCCGCGGTCATTTGGCGTTGGGACGTGTGTAGCAGTACTTACGAAACGATTCCAGCGTGGCATGAATACACTGGGCTTGAAAAGGAAGCGTGCTCTGGATGGAAATGGTGTACCGCCTTACATCCAGATGATCGAGAAAGAGTGGAGCAGAGCTTTCGCGAGTCTGTCAAAAACCAAAGTAGCTTTACCACCGAGTATCGCATACGTCGAAGCAACTCGGAATATCGTCATATCTCAGCACATGGCTTTCCCTTGTCGGATGAAGAAGGAAACGCCAATGAGTTTGTCGGCATATGCATCGACATTACCGATCAAAAAAACTTAGAAGAGCAATTTCGGCATGCTCAGAAACTTGAGGCCGTTGGCCAGCTCGCTGGTGGAATTGCTCATGACTTCAACAATCTGCTTACCGTGATCCTAAGTTGTGGTGAGCTTCTACTACTAACTCCGGGTCGAAGCAGTGAAGATCGACGGCTAATCAACGACATCGTAGCCTCAGGCGAACGAGCTGCCGAGTTGACTCGACAACTTCTCACCTTCAGTCGCAGGTCGTTAGTGGAGCGACAATCCGTCAATGTCAACCAGATTGTTGAAGAGTTTGTGCCCATGCTTCGTCGAATGATTGGCGAGCAGGTAACCATGCATACGATCTTGGATCCAAATATCCAACGCATTAATGCCGACACTGGTCAGATGGGGCAGATCCTAATGAATCTGGTTGTGAATGCTCGCGATGCAATGCCCGAAGGTGGTGTAGTAACCATTGAGACAAGAAGCGTCACGTTAGACGAACGCTATATCAACATGCATGTAGAAGTCGAAAAAGGCGACTATGTCCTTCTCATGGTTTCGGACACTGGATTTGGAATGAGTGCCGAAGTCCGATCCAGAATATTCGAACCGTTCTTCACTACCAAGGGTGTCGGTCGCGGAACGGGATTGGGTCTATCGGTCGTCCACGGCATCGTCCGGCAATACGGAGGTAAGATCGGCGCGTACTCCGAACCTGGATTGGGCACGGTAATCAAGATCTACTTCCCTGTGATTTCCAGCGAACAAGAGGACGTTGAAAATTCTACAGTCGATCGACCAAAGCGATGCGGAACGGAAAGAGTATTGGTGGTTGATGACGATGAGGTGATTGGCGAAATTGCCGAACTTGCCCTGCGAGGCGATGGTTACACGGTAATGCGAACAAACAGTGGAGCGGAAGCCTTGAAGCTTGTCCGCGAGCAGAATGAGAAGTTCGATTTGCTGATTACAGACGTTGTCATGCCTGGCATGAGCGGTCGCGAGCTTGCCGACAGAATGGTCGAGCTTTTTCCGGAAATCGTTGTGCTCTACCTGAGTGGGTATACCGACGATGCAGTCGTACGACACGGTCTCTTGCGGGCCGAAGTCAACTTCTTGCAGAAACCGTTTACTCCAAGGATGCTGGCCAACAAATTGCAAGATCTGTTGGGTTAGAGACAGAGCACTGTTTGGGCATCGGCTAAGCCAGCGGTGAGACTTGCATCAATTGATCGAGATTGCCTTTGGTAAAGAACACGAAAACGCTCTTGTCATCGCGGATTGTTGCCATCGACCAGCTTTGACTAGCTTGATTCAATCGTTGCAAATACGGCTGGACGCCTTGAACACTCGGAGCGTCTAGAAGTTCTACAGCATAAAGCGTAGGTTGATTCTCAAACTCCAACTTCCATAAACGAACCTGCGAGCCAATCGCGGTCTGATTTATTGACTGATGAAGAATTTGCTTGGGGTTTCGGACGATACCCGCAATCCGAAGTAGATTGAGTGATTCTGTCCAACTGGATAGAGTTGCTTGGTCCCAACTGTTTGCGGGCTGCATTTCTAAGCGCTGAGTACATTCGGCGACTAACCGATCTTGACTGTAGGGCTGCGCAGCAAAGAACAGGCTAATCATCGCTAGAACCGAGGCAGCCAAACACGCGATAACTGCCATAGTATGCTTGCGAGATCGAGGAACAGACTCAGCTTTCGCAGTAACAAGGGCTGGGCGTGATTCGGATTGACCAACGACTGCTGGAGCTGAGGCCCGTTCAACTGCATCTTGTTGAACTGCATGTGGTTGAACTGCGACTTCCTCATCTCCAACACGTTGAAGTACCTGCTCCGCATGCAACCTTGCGAGCAAACGTTGTTTCGCAGATGCAGGTACCGATGCGGAGAGCAAGGCTTGCTGAATTTGACGATCCGCTTCATCCATGGCGGAGTGCTTCAAGCGATCATGGTTCATGACTGCAACTCCTTGCCTTGGTCGCCACTTCTATTTCTCAAACCGGCAGAAAGTGGCGATTGACTTGTTGATTGAGAAGCTTCCAGAGCTTGCTTCAAATGCTGTCGACCTCGATTCAGGCGGCTCATCACAGTTCCCATCGGAATTTCAAGTTCGCTGGCAATCTCAGCATAGCTTTTCTCTTCAAAGTAGAACATCAATACAACCAATCGAAACTCAACGGGCAAAAGTTGTAGAGCTTGGTGAACCCAGTCGTGTCCGTCTACCGCCTGAACATGATCCGCATCTGCGATCGGACAACTGTCGTGCGTGGTCTCGTCTAGTCCATAAACCATTTTGCGAGCTTGGCACATGCGAGCGAATTCGTTGCGAACGATTGTTAGTAGCCAACCGATAACGGCCGCAGGATCGCGAAGCTGATGGATCGACTTGATCGCTCGAAGAAAAACATCCTGCGCGATATCTTCCGCAGTTGTCGAGTTGCCCGAAAGTCTCAGAGCATAGCGGTAAACGTGATCGAAATGCTCGTTTACCAATTCCTCTACACCGAATGGCTGAGTCTCCTCCGAACTTTGCTCTAAGGCACTAATGCGACCACGAACGCTCGCATCAGCTTGGGCAGATGAAAAAGTCTCGGAAGTTAAATCATCACCAGACACATCGACTCGAAAGCTGGAGGGCAGTGTGTTCGTAGCAATTGCGTTTGGCATTATTGCGGCTGAAAAGATTTCTCGCGATGGATATACGCCTTAGGTCACTTGCGAGACCGCTAATACATGCCGATTATTCCCGAATTTTCTGGAATTTCCCAAAGTTTCAACTGGGGTTCAAGGCAAACAACTCAGAGGCCAAATCGGAGATCGGTCAAGTACGTCCTGTAAGAGGTGTAGATGCGGGCATCCAACCAAGTCAGCCGGGGACTCAAAGCTGCATTTTCGACGAAAATCGGGCGTGTAAGTGGTGTTATTTGCCGCAGTAACGTGGTAGTACGCCAACTCACTCCTCCATCAAGTGTGTCATATGACCGTAGTTCGTAGGCATTGTTGGAGCGAACAACGGTAACGACTCGATTTACATTCGTGGGATCAATGCTAATGCCCGCGGGATAATACACCTGTGCCGATGTGACAACAAATCTGGTTTGCCAAAACCTGCCCGTAAAACGGGCTCGATAGGTTGGACATGGAGTGCTAACTCCCGAGCCGTAGGGCGGCGATAACGAGAATGTAATGACTGGCATGCCTTGCGAATCCAACCTCAGGTCCCCCAACACGAGATTTCGATTAGCTGCGCCAGTGAAGATGGGTGGCATCGAGCTAGCTGTGATAGGCAAGCTAAGTTGTTGATTATTCGCAGCACGCCATACGCCTAATTCGTCACGCCAAGCGTGATAGACGGTCTGTGAAATCCCACCCAGCGGAGGCACGTTGAAGAGAATGTGGAGTCGATTGCCAAAGCTCCGAAGTGATCCGGGATAGGTAATCATATTGGCGCCAAAATTGACAACGTCGGTATCTACGCTCCATGATCTACCCGCATCCGTTGAACTCTTCAAAACCGCCATGCTTTGTCCTCTTGCTGGAGGCAGTGCGTCCCCACGGAACAAGACGTGCAACACTCCATTGGCCGTTTCCGCCAGCTTCGGATAGGTGCTTTTGCGAGTGGTTATCACTTGCAGGTCATCCCAGCTCGTGATGTCCTCTGGAAACTTGGATCGTCTAAAGAAAAGTGTAGAGTTGTGGTGAGCGCAGGCTACAACGATCTTCCCACGATCTAGTCCCGTTTGGATCACATGAATTGAAGGCGCAGCATGATCATCTGGAGTAGACCATTGATGAATTAAGGTCGGACCAAGCATCGTTCCGCGCAGATGATCGTAGCCGCCGACATAGACCGAGCCGCCGCTAGAGACCCAAGCTAAGTAGGTTCTTTGCTCTGACTCGCTAAAGTAAACCGCGCTAGACTGATTGAGCCAAAGAGTCGTTGCATCGGCGACCAGACCTTGTCCATGGATAGCGCTAAGCGGTGTTAGCGCAACCAAGAAAAGAAGGGCTTTATTAAAACTTGACATTGGCGAATGGGCGTGGGTTACAGACGTACAAGCTGAATTGAAAACCGTTACAAGGCTCAATCAGTGTACTTCAACCATTCGCCCATTCAAAGGTTCGACCATTCGAACAATCGTTCCATGACTGAACTTACAAGACCGGCAGGCTTGGCCCCGGTGCAACCGCAGCCCGTTGATTGACTTGTCGAACCATCGCCCGAACGATCTTATCAAAAGCGGACGAGCAGATCGGGTCTTCCAGGGCATTGGCAATAAAGCCCTCGTCGGACTTCTCACGCATTTGCATGTTCAAAGGAACTTCGCCCAAGAACGGCACTTCCAGCTCTTCTGCTTTCAGTCTGGCACCACCGTGACCAAAGATATCGTATCGCTTGCCATTGTCGGGACAGATAAAGCCACTCATGTTCTCGACCATGCCCAGCAACGGAATCTTGGTCTTGCGAAACATCGAAATGGCCTTCACTGCGTCCAGTAGCGCAACTTGCTGAGGCGTACAAACAACAACCGCGCCAGCAAGCGGAATCAACTGCGATAGAGTTAACGCGATGTCGCCCGTCCCTGGCGGCATATCGATAATCAAGTAGTCCAATGGCCCCCAGTAGGTGTCGCGAAGGAATTGGGTAATGGATCCGTGAAGCATCGGCCCGCGCCAGATCACCGCTTGGTCGGGCTCAACCAAAAATCCCATCGACATGACCGGCATGCTTCCACTGTAAAGCGGCTGGATCTTGTTATTGATCACTTCTGGTCGCCCCTTCATGCCCAGCAGGTGCGGCACGCTGGGACCATAAACATCGGCATCCATCAGTCCGACTTTCGCGCCGGCTTTGGACAAGCTGAGCGCGATCGACGTCGCAACGGTGCTCTTTCCCACACCGCCTTTGCCTGACCCGACAGCGATGACGCTTTTGACTTGCAGTCCGATCTGGCCGATGGCAACGGGCGGTCGTTCGTGCTCGGATATCTTCACCGCGACGCTCGCCGCCGCTGGAAAGCGAACTCTCAGACGCTCGGCAGCGGAATCAGCGAACTCGTCGCGGATCGGAAAGCTGTGCGTGCAGAGCTTGATTTCGCAATCGATTTTGTCACCGCTTACGTTGATAGCGCCGACTTGGTCAGTCTTGCCGAGTGTTCGGCCGGTTTCGGGATCCTTCAGCTCCGATAGCACTTGGCGAACGGCTTCGGGAGTAATCGCAGTATTTGTCATGATGCTTATAGCGTAAAGTATGAGTTTTTATGTCGTAATGTCGTTGTGGTCTATTCTTGTTGCATGCCAAGGCTCGGCAAGACGTGATCTCGCCGGCCTCGAGAGCGATTCCCAATCACCTTTGGCTCAGTTCATGCACCAAGTCCACCAAGGCGATAGCTTGATTGACGTCGGTTTGAGGCAAAATACCATGGCCCAGATTGAAGATATGTCCCGCACGTCCACCAGCGCGGCGAAGCACATCGCTGATCATCTCTTTCATGACACCAGGTTCGGCCATCAAGCCAATCGGATCCATATTGCCCTGGACCGCTCGATCATGGCCAACAATGTTCCATGCGTCGTCTAAGGGAATTCGCCAGTCGATGCCGACGACGGTGCGATGATCTCCTCGCAACATGGGCAGCAAAGCTGGGTTGCCCGTCGCAAAATTGATTACGGGTACATCGGGGACGATCGAGTCGATAATCTGCTTGACGTAGGGGTAAACAAAGCGTTCGTAGTCTTGGACCGACAAGCAGCCTGCCCACGAGTCGAACAACTGAACACACTGTGCCCCATAGGCGATCTGCGAATTCAAATATCGGCTCACACTTCGTGCTACCTTGGTCATCAGCTCGTGCCAAGCGCTCGAGTCGCTGTACATAAGCTTCTTAGTGTGAAGGTAATTGCGACTGCCGCCGCCTTCGATCATGTAGCTCACCAACGTAAAGGGCGAGCCAGCAAAGCCAATCACAGGGATGTGCGGCGCCATAGCTTGACGCGTGTACTCAACCGTCTTCATGACAAAGTCCAGCGACTCCATCGACTCCAGTTCAGTCACGCGATCGACATCGCGAGCTTCGCGAAGTGGATTGTGAATCACTGGACCGTCACCCTGAGCGAACTCAAGTTGCATTCCCATCGGCTCGATGATGGGCAACAGATCGGAAAAGATAATGGCCGCATCGACGTTCAGCTTGTTGACCGCGGTGACCATCACTTCGGCGCACAGTTCAGGATTTTTGCACAGCTCAAGAAAGGTCATCTTCTCGCGAACTGCGCGATATTCGGCCATGTAGCGACCTGCTTGTCGCATTAGCCAAACCGGCGTGACACTTGAGGCTTCGCGACGACATGCGCGCATGAATGGACCGTCGTACCAAGCCGCTTGCGGATTGTTCGGAGGATGGCCAGTTCGTTCGATGACTTGCGCTCGTGCGATGCGACCGGCAAGGAGATGATGGGCTCGCGCGGCACTTTCAGCTACCAAATGTCCCATCTTCGGATGCGATGGTTCCAAATCGACGGGCAAGTCGACATGATTGAGCATTTCGGATGTGGTTGGACCAATCGACGCCACAATCATTTTTCGAAGCGCGATTCGCAGCTGGTCCTCCAAGCCCATCTCAGCCGCTTGGCGAAGCATGTTCACCACTTGATGAGCACTGGTAAACATGAGAATGTCGCGCTGGCCAGCTACCATCGCGCGGATATTCTCTTCCAACGGTCCGATGTCTTCCGGCAACTCCCATCGGTAGACTCGCAGCGGAATCACTTCGGCGCCGCGAGCCTCTAAGCCTGCAAGCAAGCTGCTGTTGGTGATTCCGTACTCTTGCACACCAACTTTTTGGTTGACGACTTGTACGTTGTCATCGATAGTCTTCAGCAGTTCACGCCAAGTATTCGGTTCAGGAACAGTGATGGTAGGTTTGAGTCCAACGGCGCGCATCGCAACCGCTGGCTTCGGGCCTCGCACTACCGTGGTGATGTCGCTGAGGGCGTCGAGCAATCGCTGTTTATCGATCGATTTCTCAATCGCAGAAAGAAAGTGACCAAAGCCAACACCGGTTAAAAAGATGACGATGTTGATTTCGCCAGTCAGAATACGATAAGCGAAATTAATGGCTTCGCGATTCTCTTCTAGCGGAATCTCGCGCATGCTGGGACTGACAAACGGCCGACCGCCAAAACTGGCAATCATCCGATGCATTTCGTCTTTGCGGCGGCTCTCCAACGAGGCAACGGCCAAACCAGAAAAATTGCGGACTTCTTTGCTACTCAATGGCGGACTTTCTAAACCTGAATCGCCGATCGAGCCAACAAAAAATGGAGAAACGAACGTTGGTAGTATGTCGTTAGTAAAGCCTGGCGATTATGGATTCGGGTCTGGCACGGGGGTCAGACTTGGCTCGGGCTTTGATTCTACGTTGGAATGCCGAGCGGTCCAGGCACGAATCGACTGATCGCGAGACTCCTGGTCGGATTCTGGTACGGCAACGGCCGATCGCCAGCCCGACTGAAACCTCTCAGCCACATAGTTGGGGAAAATATCCTTGGGATTCTCTTTCGCAAGGACCATCGAGACAGCCACGGCAAGATCATTGACGCGGACCAGTTTTTGGACCTGGGAAGGTTCGGTGGCACCCGTCGGTCGCAGCCCCGGAGGCAACGCGAGCGATTCCGTGATTGAGCCGTCGTCGCCAGCAAGATCCAAGTACTTGTGAATTACGGTAGCGTCATCAGCCAGTCTGGTCAGAATGGCTACGTCCTCTGGCTTTCCGAACTTGCTCAAACAAATGATCGCTTGCTCTCGCGTGAACGGATCAAAGCTTTTCGAGATATGCCGCCGTGCGATGGGGAGCACCGTCGAAATGTTCATGAAATAGGACAGTCCCATGACTTCCATAGCCATCGAATCGGGTGACTTAGGAACCCATTGGGACATCAACTGCAGCAAGCATGGCTTGAATCCGGGGCGATTGAGATAGCCCGAAAAGCCAAGTTGAGAACTCGACCGAATCAGCTCGCTAACTTCCATGGAAGCTTTGTCGTCGATGAACGCAACGGACAGCATCAACCCGACGCTATCGCCAACTCCCGAGTCCGTCATGCGCTGAAAGTCATCGAGCAGGCGATTGGCTTGCACAGAAGCGTGAAGCGAAAGCTCCGATTCCAATAGCACGGAGCTTTTGCCCGACTGCCGCACTTGATAGATCGCTTCAACTTGATTGGCGATCGTCGGCTGACTGCGCACAAACTCGAGAAATAGAATCTTCGCGAACCGCGTTCCACCTACGATCTCGCGATAGGCGTTCCACGCTGGAAGCCCATACGATTTCGTTGCGTCCGAATCTGCTAAAAAAAGCTTCGATGTTCGAATCAGACTTCGCTCTTCAAGCACCTTGATAATCGAAGTCACGCGTCCACTGGCTTCAATCGAAAGATCGATGGGAGGTTGCTTGAGCGACTGGATCGCGGCAGGTCCCATCTGAACAATCTTAGCACTGGCTCGCTCGCGAACTTCGAATTCGTTGCTGCTCAATTGAGTCAACAACTGCTCGATACCTTCGTTCCCCTGAGCAGGAGCGTTATCCTGCGTTCTGGCGTTTTCTTGCGCTCCGACGGAGATCGGAAAGCAACAGAACAACAATGCAAGAACAGCGATCTTAGTTGTGAATTGATTGAGCATATGGCGGGCAGGCGAGGGCTCAGGAGGGTTGATTGGACAGCCAACTAGGCAACATTCTATTGTAATGAAACGCTTCCACAGGTCGCCTCCAACTTGACTAACATTTTGGGGAATTCGCCAATGAAGTGTCTTGAGCAACCGGTACGATCGATACCGGGCCCAACCTCCAATCCAATTGCTAGCTTTTCAGAGCAGCCCAACCGTGGTGGAGCTCCATCGCCACTGCGGGCCAGAATCATGACTGCGGCTATCGCCTGCGGTTCAAAAAGTGTTGGCCTAAAGCCCTACGAATGCAGGTAGAATCGAGAAAAGGTGGTGCGAAAAGTACTACCGATGCCCAGCTTGCTGATCAGCTCAATTTGACCGTCGAACGAAAGCACTAAGTGCTTGACGATTGCCAGTCCTAACCCCGTTCCTCCTTGCTCACGCGAACGAGCCGTGTCGACTCGGAAGAATCGCTCGAAAATCCGCGACTGGTGTTCGGGAGCGATGCCGATGCCGTTATCGATTACCTCAACAACGCACTGGCTATTGCTGGCCTTGATTTGCACCTTCACTTGGGCTTTACGCCGACCGGTTCCATGATGGTGGCTGTATCGCAGCGCGTTACTGACCAGATTGTCAAAAATCGTTCGAAGGGCATCATGATCTGCCCAAACAAAACAGCCGGACTCATCGCCTCCAATAACCGGCAGTAGAAGTAGCTCGACGCCCTTTTGCTCTGCTTCCAACTGGTACTGAGTAATCGACTCGCTGCAAACGTCAAAGAGATCGACAGGCTCAGACTCCAAATTCTCTAAGCCCGATTCGATTCTTGCAAGCTGTAGCAGATCATGAACCTGTCTGCTGAGTATGTCGGCTTGCTGGTCGATCTGTTGAACGAATCGCATGTTGTCAGGCGACTTGTTGATCGCTCCCATCAGAAGTGTTTCAGCGATCGCCTTGATAGCCGAGAGTGGCGTCTTGAGTTCATGCGAAGCTCCAGCCACAAAGTCGCGACGAATCGACTCCAACCGTACCAACTCGGTGACATCTTGAAACACAAGAGTCATGCCAGCGACCGGTTCGCCAGCCATGGGAGCAACTCGCAATCGCACTTCACGCGGATTGTGCGAGTAAGTCTGAAAGGTCGTATCGACAATCTTATGCGTCTCAAGCGCTTCTCGCGTGGCAAGTTGAACTGCCTCGTAACGAACCAAGCCGATCAGCGGCTTGCCGGTCACTTGAGCCAAGTCGATCGAGAGAATACTTCGTGCGGCTCGATTCACAAATAAGATGCTACCCATCGCGTCAATAGCGATGACGCCTTCATCCATACCGCTAAGCACCGATTCGAATCGCTCCTGATACTCAGCGTACCTCATGTGCTGACGATCCAACTGTTCTTCACGCATTTGAATTGCGTCGCGGATCCGATCGAACGGGTCTTCGGGCAAACTATTGGGATCTTCTGCAGGATCAACCTGAGGCGCTAATTCTTCCAGAGCTTCTAGCGGCTTGAGTAGCTTATAGCAGAACAGTACGACCGCAGCTCCGCCCAAGACAGCAACCACCGGCAATGCGTGCGAGTACCCAACCGTTGCACTAGCAGCAAGGGTCATCAGCAGCAGTAGCAACCCGATTGCAGTTCCAATTTTGACCAACAACGACTTCATGACTTCAAATCAGTTCTTGCAGAAACTCTGCTTTAGGCTTTGGAAAAACAGTACAAGGACGATTCAGTGCGAATATAAATCCGACCGTCCTTAATCACAGGAGTCGCCATGACACGCTCGCCAAACTCGTGCGACGAAAGCACTTTACAGTCTTTGCCGGACTGCAAGACCGTCATCACGCCTTGCTCGCTAATCATGTACACCTTTCCGTCACCGGCGACCAAAGAAGCGTAGTAATTTCCTTGCCCTGCAGCCCGCATTTGGTGTAGTTGCTTTCCGGACTGAGCGTCAAGTACCGTGACAATTCCCGAGTCTTTGACCATCGTCAGCACTCCATCGTAGACGACTGAGCTTGGAACGGTTGGTAGTCCGCGTTGATGAGTCCATCTAACGTAGCGAGGATCAAGACTGCCTTTGGTTCCTGGCTCAAGAGCCACTGCCACATTCTGAGCTCGTTCAAAAACGCCCGCGTGCCTAGCCCACTCCTGCGAGTCCAAGCCACCATCTTGATCTAGATCGATGCGAAAGAATCGCTCAAGTACCGCACTGCCTTCTGGCAATTCGTCTTTGATAATCTTGCTATCCGAGTTCTTATCGAAAGCCTTAAGCGCCTCGTCAAACGGCTCCATCTTGATTCGCGAATCCGAGTCGCCGCCGGGAGTCCAGGTCGCGACATAGACAATGCCGTTTTCGATGACGGGAGTGTTGTCCACGATCCGCGAGATGCCGTTGTACCACCACAGCTTCTCACCTGTAGCAGGATCGTAAGAAGCCAATTGAAGCGACCCGGCAATCAAGATCTCCTTCTTCCCGTTGCGATCCAGAATTAGCGGCGATGAGTAACTGCGAGTCGCCTCGTCGCGCGGAGTTCGCCAAGCGATAGCGCCAGTGGCTTGATCAATAGCCATGATAAAGCTGTTGATGTCATGGTCTTCGTTGAGAATGACTTTGTCGTCGACAAGAATGGGCGAACTGGCTGCGCCAAATTCATCTTGGAACTTACCCAACGGAGCGTCCCAGAGTTGCGTTCCATTCCAATCGTAACAGAGCATGCCGTAACTTCCGAAGAAGGCAAACACCTGCTTGCCGTTGCTGGCAGGAGACGATGAAGCTGGACTACCGGTGGCATGTACCGCTTCGATGCTTTCGGTTGGAGCGACTTTCTCCCAACGCACTTTGCCCGAAGTCTGTTCTAAGGCAACGGTGGCTAACTGCTTTTTGTCAGCTTGGTATGTCGTGACGAAGATCGAATCTCCAACGACGCAGGGAGTTGAGTGCCCCGAGGCCAGCGGCACTTTCCAAACCAGCTTGGCATCCTTTTCGAAGTCTGCAGGAAGCGGATGTGTGCCGCCAGCAATACCGAAGTCTTGACGAAAGTAGCTGACAGCACGGGCCTGAGATGCCTGAGCAACAGCGTCCTGTGCGTTGCAATTGCCACAAGTGGTCAACAAGCAGCCCAGGGCGGCATAGAAACACGTTGACAACCAGGCCGATAACCAGGTCGATCGATGTCGAAGTCGATCGTTCAGCCAGCGAAAATAGACTTTGGTTTGCATGATGTGCTCCCTAGCTCGGCAAGGCTGACAGAATCGACCGGGACTCGACAGGTTCACTATTGTGTCGATAATTGACCAGCCGTTAAGCAGACTTCAAAGATTTAGAACTTATTACCGAGTTAGATTATGGCCAAGAAGACGATCGCCGATGTGGATCCTCGCGGAAAAGTAGTGTTAATGCGAGTCGATTTTAATGTTCCTCAGGACGATTCCGGGGCCATTACCGACGATCGACGCATTCGTATGGCACTTCCTTCGATTCAATCGGTGATCGAACGCGGCGGACGTTTGGTGCTGATGAGCCACCTGGGGCGACCCAAGGGCGGCCCTGACCCGAAGTTCTCGCTCGCCCCAACGGCCAAGCGTCTGGGCGAATTGCTGGGCAAATCCGTAGCTTTCGCTAGCGACACCGTAGGTTCGGATGCTGAAAGCAAAGTCAAAGCACTTAAAGATGGCGAAGTCGTTGTCCTGGAAAACGTCCGTTTCAATCCAGGCGAAGAAAAGGGATGCACTGAGTACGCCGGTAAGATCGCAGCTTGGGGCGATATCTACTGCAACGACGCCTTCGGAACTTGTCATCGCAAAGACGGCTCGATGGTCGCCGTTCCTCAAGCCATGCAAGGAAAGCCTCGCGTCGTTGGCTTCTTGGTCGCTAAAGTGATTCAATACCTCAGCGACACAATCGCCAAGCCAGCTCGTCCTTTCGTGGCCATCCTTGGCGGAGCTAAGGTCAGCGACAAGATCAACGTGATCGACAACCTTCTAGGCGTTTGCGACTACGTTCTCATCGGCGGCGCCATGGCTTACACCTTCTCTTTGGCGCAAGGCGGCAAGGTCGGCAAGAGCTTAGTAGAAAAAGACAAAGTTGAACTGGCCAAAGAGTTGATCGCTAAAGGTGGCAACAAGCTTGTTCTGCCGGTCGACACACATTGCGGTGACGCGTTCTCTGCCGATTGCAACAAGTTGGTCGTTAAGGCTGGCGAAATTCCCGACGGCTGGGAAGGCCTGGATATCGGCCCACAAACCTCGGCGCAGTACGGCAAACTATTGAAAGACGCCAAGACCGTAGTTTGGAATGGACCAATGGGTGTCTTCGAGATGCCTCCCTTTGATGAAGGCACCAAGACCGTGGCTCAAGCCATCGCTCAAAGCGACGCGATCAGCATCATCGGCGGCGGCGATTCGGCGGCCGCTATTGAGCAGCTCGGTTTCGCAGATCAAGTAACTCACGTTAGCACCGGTGGTGGAGCCAGCCTATCGATGTTGGAAGGTGAAAAGTTCGCGGCTGTTGAATTGCTCGACGAAGCCTAATCCCAACCCGCTGCGTTAGCGAGGGACAGTTTTTTAACCCACCGTATGAGCTGGGGATTCTTGTCCACTCGCTCGCCACGGAAACTCAGCGAGAAAACGCATGCGAATCGAGCTTGGCGATTTCAACAACCCACAGGTTATCGCTCTACTGAAGCGACATCTTGAAGGGATGCACGAACACACTCCAGCAGGACATGTTTGTGCGTTGGATTGGTCTGGGCTGCAACAACCAGAGATCTCCTTCTACACTCTGTGGGACGGAGATCAGTTGCTGGGCTGCGGTGCACTCAAGGAATTATCTCCAACCAGCGGCGAGCTCAAATCGATGCGCACCGCCGACGCTCATCTTCGCAAAGGCGTTGGCGAAAGAATCTTGCTGCACTTAATCGCCGAAGCCAAGCGACGCGGCTACCGACAGCTATCTTTAGAAACAGGCTCGGGGCCAGCCTTTGAACCCGCTTTGGCTCTTTACCGCAAACATGGCTTTGTCAAAGGCGACGCCTTTTCTAACTACCAAGCCAGCAACTTCAACCAGTTCATGCACTTGTCTTGGTAAGTGAAGTCGATACTCAGGTAAAGTTTCCAAGTGGACAATCGGCACTTTATCGGCATAATTTGGCGTACATCAACTGCCGATAGAATGCCGATAAATGAAAAGCTTCAGATCGAAATTCACAATCACCAACAAGACGGCTGCGGCTCTGATTCGAATCGAAGCCGTCCGTGAACGAATGGCCCATTTGCCAATTCATCCCACGCTGTTGGTTTCATTGAGAGAATCAGCAAAGCTCTATTCCACGCATTATTCGACGATGATCGAACACACAATTACTACATGGGTCGAGCCGAAGCGGACATTTCAACATGGATAGAGTACTTCTGTTTAGGTATGGCGGACAGCTTTGAAACCGTAGCGAAGCGTACCGAAGAAGCTGCAAGGAGTGGCGTGACAGACAAGCACGCGCAACTACGCTCGATGACTGCGATGCAACGAAAATGCTTGGAGCTCTTTGAAAGGTCGGAGACAATTGCATCACGAGACATCCAAGATGTTCTTTAACTATAAGCCCAGGTCTGCAACAGCCATTCTGTCGCGATGGGTAAACGAAGGTTTTTTAGTCGTTCACGATCCGGGGCTACGCACAAGATCCTATGCACTTGCGGAGCACTACCGAAAACTACTGGACTAAAACTAAAACTCTGGGACAAAACTGGAGTCAGAATCACTCGACGAAAGTAGCCGCATAGCGACATCAATCTCACGGGTTTCAATCATGTCGTCTACTGCTTTGAGTATTGACTGTTCGGTCAAGTCCTTCATAACAATCATTTCAACGGCCCAGACGTAGGTGCCCGACGCACATTCGCCAGATTGCTCATAGCGTGCAAGGAGTTCCGTCAAATTTGAAACAGTGAACATGGTAGCGACGTACACTCGCCCATCTCGCATTCGAACCTGAATGTCGATGTTGTCATTCGTGGTATCCCATGGACCGTCTGACGGTATGATCACGTCGAAGTTTGAACCAAATAGCTTCTGCATAACGCCCTCGATTAACCGAATGTTCTTAGTACTTCCGCAATCAGCTTCGTCTGTCGCATGGCGCTCGCGCGTAACTGGCTTGCGACTAAGCCACCCTATGAAGAAATGGACGACCTAGCCAGTCGTAATTCGCTCGCCTCATCGCATACATTCTGCGACTACCTTGCTCCTCACGAAGTTGCTTTGTCCCTGGTGGTATGAGCATCGCCAGACGAATTCTAGTCACAGTCCCGCCGCTCATATGCGAATTTCACTCTAGTCGTGCCAAAGAGTTCGGGTCATTGTAGGCATCATATTGTTCGTTCAAATCCAACCCGATCCCGAATCCTTCAGCTTGCATCAACTCTGAGAAAGCCTCAGTGTCCCCGTTCAACAAATTCGAACCGTGCTTCTCAAGGCCTCTTGCATACAAGGCAAGCAGTTCTTCGATTTGCTTGTCATTGGAGGCGATGCTATGGCCGATTGCCTTTGAAACAGAGGGATGCCTCAGCCTAAAGTATGTATGGAGCGAGAATTCGCCAAAACCAGTATGAGAAATCAACACCTCTGGCCCATCTTCAAATACTACCTCCACCGATATCGGTTCTTTCTCGAATCTTAGACCGGTAGTGACAGCATCTGAGCATGAACTTCGAAAGCCAAAGTCAGTTACAAGGAATGCGAATTCTTCAGCAATCAGTTCTAAGTATAGTTCTTTTTTCATAGGTTCCCCAAGGCTACAAGTGGCTTACGAGCTTAGGAAGCTTTCAAGATATCCCACGTCGAACAAATCGCAAACCCACGCAGCCCCGTGACGAAAGCGAAGCTTGAAATGCCCCAACGTATTTTTTCCTTGAGATGCTGGCAGCTTGGGAGCGGATCGACAATCCCAATCTCATCAGCGAGGATACCATCATGAAGAAAATCGAGCCCGATCCGATTGCGAAGCTCTACGATCGCCTCGACGAAAAGCTGAGCATCATAGTCGCGGAAGAAGAAAAGAAGATGCCACGTTCCAAGCGGTAATTGGAGCGATTTTCGCGCATGTGTTCATTTTGCGCATGGTCGCAATACTCTCCGGGGCACATGGTTGTGCGTCGCAGGTGGTGGGTTTCGTGCCTCAACCCACCCTACAGGCGATCATTGGACTTATTTCGCGCTGCTGGCGATGATAGGATAGGGTGACATGGCTTGAGGGCTTACTTCGAGCACCTTTCTTAAATCATGGAGCGAGACAGTGCCACTTCGCAACATTTTGACTTTGCTGGCTGTGACTGTAGTTTGTATCGCTTGCGCCATACAAGCACGTACGATGCGGTACGGTAGTAAAGTCGGCCAAGCGATTCGCATGGTCGAAGACTACTACATCAACGAAGTCGACCCGCAGGATCTATACATCGCTGCGATGGATGGCATTGTTTCGAAGCTAGATCAGTTCTCCGACTTTATTCCACCGCAACGCTACAAAGAGTTTCAGTCGACTATCGAACAGCGATTTGGAGGCATCGGTATCAATATCGAAGGTCCTCCCGCTGTAAATCGCCTGACCGTCATCGCGCCGATTCCAGGAACTCCAGCATTTCGCGCGGGCATTCGAGCGGGTGATGTCATCATGGAGATCGATGGAACTTCGACTGAAGGGCTCGACCCGACAGCAGCCACCAAGTTAATGCGAGGGCCTCTTGGCTCCGAAGTTAGCCTATTGATCAAACGGATGGATTCAGCGGAAAGCGTCCTACTATCCATTCCACGCGCCGACATCGAAATCAATAGTGTCTACGGCGATCATATTCTCGAGGACTCGAGCTGGGATTACTTTATCCCTGAGGATCGCCGTATCGCCTACATTCGCATCACCATGTTTGGCGAAAGAACCGTCGAAGAGTTTCGGCGCGCGCTGCATCGAGTACGCGATGATGCCAAAGCTGTTGTCATCGACTTGCGATTCAATCCTGGCGGCGTGCTGCCCGCTTCGGTGGAGATGTGCGACATGTTGGTCGATAGCGGCGTGATCCTGCGAACCAAAGGTCGACGCGAGTTCTTTGATAACGAGTTTGTCGCTGAACCCAGCGTTGAAATTGATAAGAAGATTCCGATGGTGGTTTTGGTTAACGGCGACAGCGCCAGCGCAGCCGAGATCATGGCCGGTGCTTTGCAGGATTTGTGCCGCGCCAAGATCGCGGGAACTCGATCCTACGGTAAGGGGACAGTTCAACAGGTCTTCGAATTGGAAAGCGACACGTCTGCACTCAAGTTCACGACGGCGAGATTTCTGAGGCCTAACGGAAAGAATATTCATCGTACTGAATCGATGAAGGAAGAAGACGAATGGGGAATCACGCCTGATCCAGAATTGAACGTTCCTGTGACAGATCTCGAACAAGGCTATCTGGCAAGGCGTTGGCAATTGCGTGGCGATCCACGGGCTGTTGTTCGAGGGCAACAGCCTCCGGAACCACCTTTCGCAGGCGATCTGCAACTCGCTGCGGCAGTCAAGTATCTTTGGGAAGAGATCGGCGAACAGCCCAAGCCGTCCTCATCCGCAACGAAGTCTAGTGAGCAAGCTCAAGAAGAGGCCGCCAAGTGAGTCTTTTGATCGTCGGATGCGGCTATGTCGGTAAAGCTCTTGCTCAACACAGGCTGAACCAGCTTGGGAAGAATGTTAGCCGGACTAATTCAACTGTCTATGCACTGACTCGTACTGATGAAAACGCTCAAGCCTTGAAGGAAGCTGGAATTCACCCGCTTGTCGGTCACTGGTTGGTGGAAGAGTCACTGCCCGAATTGCCTCAGGATCTGACTGAAATATTGGTGTCTGTTCCGCATCGCGAAGATCCGGCATCAGGACTACCTGCGGATTCGGATCAATATCATGTGCAAGGCCTTCAGTTGCTTTTGAACAGGCTGTCCCAGACACGCACTGCGGAAAATCCGATGCCGAAGTTGGTGTATCTGAGTACCACAGGCGTGTTTGGGGAAAGCGTGCCGGGCGAGCGAGTTGATGAAACAACGCCGGTATCTCCGACTCGCATCGGTCCACGCATCGCAGTCGCTGCCGAGCAATGGTTGTTGGCCAATCAGTCGAGTTGGAAATCCTCGATTCTCCGATTGGCCGGGATCTACGGGCCAGGCCGCGTTCCACTGCTGCAAAAGCTGAAAGATGGTCAGCCGCTGGCCGTTCCTCAGGAGGGATCACTGAATCTGATCCATGTCGACGATATCGTCCAAGCGATTCAGTGGCTGCTTGATACCGAAGTGTTTGAGCCTTTGTATCAACTCTCCGATGGACATCCCGTACGCCGCGAAGAGTTCTATCGCTACCTGTCGAAGATTCATGGTCTCGGCGAGCCCGAGTTTGTTGACGCCAGCCCTCAAGACAGTCGTGCGAGACGATCTACCGACAAGCTGGTCGACTCGTCGCTGTTCTGGAGTCAATCCAAGCTCACCCCCATTCACGCTGACTACCGCAGTGGACTTTCGGCACTGCTCTAGGTCAAATCCCGCCGGGTTTGACCACACTAGCCGAAATGCCGTTAGGCTTCGGTTTCTTTGCATTAGAGTTAACCGAATCCGTTTCGAAAACTCGCGTCAAACAAAAGTCGAAATACCAATCCAACGAAACATGATTGCCAATCGCTGGTTAAGACTCTCGCTGTTGCTAGTCGTTTCCTGGTGCGTGATGACACTCTTTCACGAACTGGGGCATATCATTTGCGGAACGTGCTGCGGCGGTGTCTTGCAAACCTACGACTTATGGCCTTGGCATCTACCACTAAGCATCTTTGACCCTGACCCGATTCCACTGGTCACACTTTGGGGAGGCCCAGTATTGGGCGCAGCGGTCCCAATCCTGCTTGCTTTTCTGGCGCGGAGAGATTGGAGCTGGTTTATCGCCTTCTTCTGCATGCTGGCGAATGGACTTTATCTCTTGACGGCTTGGTACTCAGGCGACAAGTATCTGGATACCCCCAAATTGCTTGAGCATGGTGCACACCCCATCACGATTGCCTTGTACTGCGTTGTTACAATCGGGATCGGATACATTGGCTTCCGCCGTCAATGCCTGCGCGTGCTAGCTCCGAGTCATGCGAGTGATACCTCGCATGTCGATCAACAACAAGCTCCACTTAGTTGAAGTACCCATCAAGCGAATCACTCTTTTGCAAAGGTGCGTGATGTTCCATTCCGTAACTGAGTTACCCTTTAATCGGCACGTCGGAATTCAAAAATCGTCAACGGACGAGGGCTTGCTGGAGCTACCTCAGGGCGAGCAGTTCTTGAATCACTTAGGGACAGTTCATGCAGGCGCACAGCTCGCACTGGCCGAAGCCTGCTCGGGAGAATTTCTGCTCAATGCTCTTGCGGGCCAAACGCAGTTGATTCCCGTCGTACGACGCGTTGAAGCGAAATTCAAGAAGCCAGCCAATGGCAAGATCACAGCCAAGGTGAACGACACTCAAACAGACATCCAGAGCGCGATTGCCGAACTGAACGCCAAAGGTCGCTGGCTGCTGACCATCCACGTCGATCTTTATGACCAGTCCGGCCAACACACTCTCGCATCCTGTTTCGATTGGTTTATCGCCAAATCACCTAGCTAGGCAAGCTACGTTAGTGGAATTCGCCAGAATTCCCTTGCAACAGGAATTCGGGCGAATTCCATCTGTTCAACCAGCCGCGCTGTTTTCGCAGCTTTTCTTGTCGGCTGCACACTTGAGTAGCGGTATCTAAAACGCTAATTTAATCGTTCTATAAAAACGAGTTAGCATGACATTTCGACGGCGATCGGCTTTGGGTTTAACCCCAACCCGCTGCGTTAGTTTTGAAAGTTGCGATTTTAGGCACGAAGTGCCGACATATCCTATGCCGGGGCTGACAAGCCCCGGTTTTGAGGCCCGTGAGTTTTTGAGCCCCGAAGGTGGCGACACAACAGCCAAGTTTGTCGCCCCTTCGGGCCTAAAACCTCGGTACTCTCATGATCGGGTGCCTTCGACACCGGCAAAGGTTGTGTCAGGCCTTCGGCCTTAAACCCAAATAGCGTAGCTTCAAAATGCGTCAGCGAGGGATTTTTGTTTACTCATCACGAAGTGTCAGAACTCTGATAAGCAGATTACGTAAGCGACCAATCTTATGTCAGCAGAAGACGAAGAGCGACGAGCTAAACTTTGCGAAGTCATTACATTGATCGAAGGACGCGAGCGTTTCCGGCGCGAAGAGATTCAGTTCCTTTGTCGTGAAGCGCAACCTGCCTTCGTAACAAAAGTGCTCAACCAACTTTACAAAGAAGGCGTACTCGAGAGAGACGATAGCACCGGCGAGACGTGCTATGTCTGGCGCGACACCAAGTTCGAATCGGAGTATTGGATAGAACGTCAAATCGTCGGCGACCAAGTCACGCAGTTACCCATCGACGAACGTCCGCGTGAGCGATTGCTCGAGGTTGGTGCCGCGGAACTCAAGACCAGTGAACTGCTGGCCATCCTGATCCGGTCGGGACGTAAAGGCGAGTCGGCGGTCCAGTCCGGAAAGCGACTAGCTCAGAGATTTAACGACCGCCTGAAAGATCTTCCACAATTCTCGCCTCAGGAACTCAAGGCGATCAGCTCGGCCGTTTCGGAAACTGCCTACTGTCAGATTATGGCCGGTATTGAACTGGGACGACGAGTCGCACGATCGCTTCAAGAACATGCTCCTAGGCCGAAGATCAATAGTACTGCTTCCGCCATCGAGTATTGCCGTCAGCATTTCGAACGTCTGGCCAGCGAAGCGATGCAAGAAGAGTTCCATATCGTCACGTTGGACACCAAACTGCAACCCATCCAGAGCCATCAAATCACCATTGGCACTTTAGACGCAAGCTTGGTACACCCTCGCGAAGTCTTCAAACAAGCCATACGCGATTCAGCGGCGGCGATCCTGCTAGTACACAATCATCCTTCTGGTGATCCAACCCCCAGTCGACAGGATCGCGAAATCACGGATCGACTTAAACGCGTCGGCGAAATCATGGGCATTCAGGTCATCGACCACATCATCGTTGCCAAAGAATGCGTTGTAAGCTTGGCGGAAATGTAGGCTTAAGGGCCTCTATAGCTTAAGAGCCAAAGTTGTTTCCCACAGCAGCTTTTGGAAAGATGAATTGCTGTGGCCATAGTCGAAGAGTTTATCCAGCTGCTTTCTCGTCACAGCCACGGGCTTCGACCTAACGGGATCTCGCTCGGAAATGTTGTACGTAGAATCATACCCAACGCCAATCTTTGATCCATCACTATCGCCACCTTCAGAATCGGGATAGTCTGGCCGAAAAAGGTATTTGATCTCGTACTTCACTTGCTCATAAACATCTCGAGCGTCGTCAACAGCTACCATTGATCCGATGAACAAAGAGTCAGGTCGACGATCAAAATCATGTTCCAACACTCGCACTTTAATGTTCTTCTGACGGAGTACACCAGCCATGGTTTTTGCTTGGCGCAGCGTCAATCCTGCTCGATGGTAGTAGATATCAACATCACACCGCTTGGCGATAAACTGAGGCGACGCAGCGGTTTGATCCCAATCCTCCAAGACCGTTTTCGACTTCTGTTGCAGGTCTAAATACGCAGAAATTCGCTCTGCCAGACTGCTGATAAATTTAGTTCGTTTAGCAGCGGACATCTCCATTGAGTAGATTGATGCCTGAATATTTCGAAGATCAAATGGCGTTATTGTTTGTTCATCGCGAATCAGTATTACCTTCTTATTAGCCCTAAATGCCCAACCAAGCTCAAAGAAAACGTTAGCGTTATTTCCTGAGAGATCGCAGAGAATAATTTCAGCACGCTCAATACTGCGAATCACTCTACGCATTATGTCGATGCTTTGATGGTCTTCGTCGTCTCTACGACAGTTCAGCTCCGCCAAATTCACTGCGGGTTGGATAAACTTGCTATAGACGTGATCCCAATGTTTTGGGTTGGGGTACAGCTTCTTCTGCTCTGGCTTCACACTGAACGGCATAACAACAAAGCAAGTGTCTTTGCTTGGATCAATGCGACTAAACACGGACTACTCCTGCTAAGCAAAGGTCACATTGGCAAATATTTTGCGTTTCCAAAATACTCCGGTCGATACTAACTGCTCCACTGGCTGACTCATGAGGCGAAAGAAAGGCTCCATTCAAATTCATTACGATTGATGAACTCTTTAGTACTCCTGGCCGCGGCTCACGTAGCAGGCAAAGTGTACTAAAGGAGGACTGACGTTGGAAAAGGAAACCGAAATTTCCCGAACAGCGGCCGCCGTTGGCACCAATCAATCCCTAGCTAAAAATAGCCGTCAGCGCGCTGGCTTTGACTAATTCACGAGGCTGATTCAAGTGGTTGTAAACAATCGTTTGAGGATCGATGCCAAAGCCGTGGTAGATCGAAGCCAGCAGTTCGATTGGATGCACGGGATCTTCGGCGGGAGCCGATGCGGTCTTGTCGCTCTTGCCGTGCACATAGCCGCGTTTTACACCCGCGCCAGCAACAATCGAAGTATAGCAATACGGCCAGTGGTCGCGGCCATCGGACGAATTGCCGTTTCCTGAAGTACTGACGCCTCGCTGCGGAGATCGCCCAAATTCGCCAATAGCAACAACCAAAGTATCTTCCAACATGCCGCGGTTGTCCAAGTCTTCAATCAGAGCGCTAAGCCCTGCATCCAACATCGGCGCTGATTGATTCTTCATGCGTTTTGGCAAATCGACGTGGTGATCCCAACTGTGGTTATCCGAATTGGCAACCTTCGGCCAAATCACCTCGACCACTCGAGTCCCAGCTTCGACCAATCGTCGTGCTAATAAGCAACTCTGCCCGAACGTATTGCGTCCGTAACGGTCGCGTAGTTCGGCCGGTTCAGAGCTAATGTTGAACGCATCGCGTGCTCGGCCCGAGACGACCAGGTTGAGCGCTTGGTCGTAGTAGTTATCGAGCTGAAAATCTTTGACCGCTTGGTTAATTTCAGGCATTTGAGCATTGACCAAATCACGAAGCTTAGCGCGTCGCTCGAGTCGCACGGCAAAGACGTCCGGCCGCAGTTGCAAGTCGTCGATCTTAATCCGCTCCATCTTGGCCATATCCAAATCATCGCCATCGGGATAAAGCGTGTATGGATCGAATGACTTACCCAAGAATCCCGCAGCTCCACCCTTGCCAATCACATTGCTTTCTTGAAGTGGTCGAGGCAACATCACAAACGGCAGCATCGGTTCGTCGGTTGGTCGCAGCCGAATAATGTTCGAGCCAAAGTTTGGAAAGTCCTTGGGGCTCGGCGGCTCAAGCTGTCCGGACGGACTGACTTTGTCCGTGGTATATCCGGTCATCAATTGATAGATGGCCGCCGTATGATTAAACAGGCCATTCGGCGTGTAGCTCATCGATCGGATCATCGAGAATCGATCGTTGCACTGAGCCAACTTCGGAAGATTTTCGGTGAAGTGAATGCCAGGAATCTTCGTGGGAATGTTGGTGAAGGGACTCTTCACATTCTCAGGCACATCCTCCTTCGGATCCCACAGGTCCAAGTGACTCGGTCCACCTTGCAAGTAAACCATGATCACGTGCTTAGCCTTACCCCAACCAGGAGCCGTCTTCGCGGTTGCAGGAACCTCTTCGCCGGCATGAGCCTGCAGTTTCAGCATGCTACCAAGCGACAAACCTAGCAGACCTGATCCGCCAATGCGAATCACGTCACGACGGTTCATCGAACTACGCTCATCGCACAAATCTCTTCCTGGGGCGCCTACGAGTCGAAGCATGGGATTGTCTCTGCTTTAGGATGAATGTTGAGGTGGGATACGATCTATTGATTTATAAGCTAGTGGTTGAACAAAAACGCGGGGCTATTGATCAAGGCCCAAGCTAAATCTTGAGCGATGGTCAACCGACGATTGGACATCTGCTGAGTACTTGCGGCAAAGTCGGTTCGCAACTGCACGAGTTTAGCATCGTCTTGCGTGGGTTTTTCTAGTTCGACAATTTGCTTTTGTAAGGCCGTCAGAGGTTCGTCGGCTGGCAGTCCCGCTTGAGCCATAGCAAGACCGGCGCGAAGCTGGTTCCATTTTGCATCGGCTTTCTCTACGTAGGTTAGCAATGTCTTGATTCTATCAGCTTTGCGTTCCTTCTCAGGGACAGCTTGAATCGCTGCCAATTCCTCGGGCAAGCCCAAGTGAATCTCGCCTTCGTCGGTAGTCACAGAAATTCGGAATCGGCCCAAACGATGATCGGCCGCGTTGTGATATTGATGAATTTCGAACGTTAGCTCTACGCCACCTTCGCGATCCACGGGCTGATCAAAATTGGCAGTCAACCACTGGATGGAACCTCCACGCGGATGCACTGCCCAACCACCTTGATCACGTGCGTTCCCGTCGATGGCGGCCGCAGGACTGAATCCCTCTTGTGTAAAGCTGGCTTTGGCAGCGGCGATCTTGAGCTTGGTCTTTTCCTTAGTATCGGACAGTGCGGCAGCCTGAACATCGATCTCTGTGATGACAAAATTGCCGTTGGGAGGCAGACCAGGTCCGCCGCCCGGAACGCCATCCAGAGGCAAGGCTTCCAAGCGGAAACCTCGAATGTTTCTCAGTGGAGTTCGATAGCGAATGGTATAGGTCGACTTGTCGGCATTGCCTGTGGCTATGATCGATCGGTCAGGCTGCGGCGTGAGCTCTGCCTTGTTAGTCGACTTTGTAAACGTCGCTGCCAATGGGAACCAGTTGTTCGTTGCTCCAGAGCCCTTCAGGAATTGGTTGGCCATCTGTAAAGGATCTTTGGCGTACTCGTCCAAGGCCTTTTGAGCTTCAGCGATTTTCGCTTGTCGCTCCTCTTCCATACGTTTGCGTTCTGGAGCAATCTCAACTTCACGAGCCTTGGCCGCGGCCCTTGTCTTCTCAAGCTCACTCATGCGAGCAGCCTCTAGCTCCTCGCGACGCTTGCTCCACCACTGCTCGCGTTCGGTCAGCGATACCTGCAGTCGTTGATGGTCCGCGTCAAGCTCGGCTTCCATTTGCTTGACCGATTCAATTTCTCTCTGCGTTGGGTAACGGCTCAGTACTCGTAGGTAGATGTCCTCGATGATATCAAGATCCGTAGTATCGCGACCAACTAGACTCGCCAGTTCATTTTGCGCATCGCTGATGGCAGTACCGACAGTCGGCCCGCTGACCAGTGCCATCACGGGCCCAAGTTGTAGGTCGTGCGATCTTTCACATTCGCAAGCGCTCTCACGGACCGGGCGACCGAGATTGTTTAAGAAGCCATCCGCCAAGTTGAAAGCCACATCGGGCAACTGTGCCGCTCGCGTTCCAGGAGCAACGCCAGGAATCGCTGATTTTGAGCCGGTGACTCGGTAGATCGTGTCATAAAGTACCTCGGCAGGCAATCGCCGCGCCTTGGCATGTGAATAATTCATCGTGTCATCAGCGTTCATCGGATTGGTACCGACCGAAAGTTGATAAGTTCGCGAATTGCAAATCAGCCGAATGACATGTTGAACGTTAAAATTGCTGCGAACAAACTCATCCGTCAAGTGCTTCAGCAGTTCCGGATTCGAAGGCGGATTGCCAGCGCGAATGTCATCCAACGGCTCAACAAGACCTGTACCAGTCATGTAGCCCCACAAACGATTCACAAAGCTGGTCGCGAAGTAAGGATTGTTCTTAGAGGTAATCCAAGCGGCCAACTGGGCTCGACGCGTTGCACTTTCTGGCGCGGTGTAGTCGCAGTCGTAAGGAAACTTGGGAGCGACGTTTTGTTTGGTTCGAACGTGTTGCACTTCACCATCGGGTTTGTCAAACACCTCTTCGTAAAGCGGCTTAGCACCTTCGACAGCGGTTCCACCAATCTTGCGATTGGCGCTATTGGCAGCATCTTCTTTCAATCCAGTCTGCGCGAAGTAGGCGGCCATCTGGTAGTACTGATCTTGCGTCCATCGTTCGAATGGATGGTCATGGCATTTGTTGCAGTTGAATCGCACCGCTAAGAACAGGTGTGTTGTGTTCTCCATGATCAGATCTGGATCGCGAAGAATTTTATAGTAGCTAGCTGCAGGATTGTCTTTGTTAGAACCACTGGCTGTCAAAATGCGAGAGACAAACTGGTCATAAGGCCAGTTCTCAGCCACCGCCGTTCGAATCCAGTTGCGGAAAGAGGAGGCACCTTCGGCGGCAAGAAACTTCGAATTAACTTGCAACAGATCGGCCCATTTATTCGTCCAGTGCTCAACAAAGTCTTCGCCGCCAATCAACTGGTCAATCTTTTCTAGCCGTTTGACGCGGGACGGACGAGCGTCCGCCAAAAAGCTCTTCAGCTCTTCAACTGTCGGAGGCAATCCCGTCAGATCCAAGCGAATGCGACGCAAGAATGTTGCGTCATCACAGAGTTCGGAGGGCACAATCTTCATTCTTTGCCATTTTGCTGCGACCAAATTGTCGATCGTATTGTTCGCATCAACATCAGCCAACTGGTAGCCATCGCGGTCTCCCATGACGGTAACGGAAGCTGCTGCATACGAGCCTTCATATCGAGCCAACATCGCCGCTTCGCCTCGACGCAATGACCTGACGCGAGCGCCAGGCATGCTCTGACAAACTTCTGTGTTTGAGCTCTCTAAAACCGTCTCGTGAGTCACATCGCGAGTCGAACCGTCGGGATAAAAGGCCGTTACGCGAAACTGCTGCCACGATCCTACCGATTCGATCACCGACATATTCGGACTGATCTCAATCCGCTGTACCTTGCGAGATTCACGATTGAGCTGAGCACCCTGAGCGATCCACTGCTTGAGCACATGGTAGTAGGCCGATTCCTTGGTCAGCAACGCTCCGCCCTCGTGCGGAATCGCCCCGATTGGCTTGAGCAGCATAACGCTCGCATCGGGCGCTGCTGGGTTTAATCGACGAGCACTCAAATCGTCGCTGAGCGCGCGGATATCACCGACAGGATCGTAACCGCGAAGCGACAACTGAAACCCATTCTTGCCAGCTTGTGCACCGTGACAAGTACCCGCGTTGCAACCAAGTTTGGTCATGATTGGATTTACGTCGCGAATAAAATCGTAAGACACGTTTGCGGCAGCAGGTGTAACTTGAACTGCCAAACTAGCGCTCACATCTTGAAACTGAATCTTTAGTTGCGACGCACCACCAATCAGCTTTCCATCCAATGAAGCAGCTCGAACCAATCCCATTGGCTCTATTGCTACGCTGTTTCCTTCAATAGTCACGTTCGCTAGTCGTGTAACATCAGCCGTTCGTCCATCAGAATACCGAGCGGTAACAACCAACTGTGCGTAATCGATCACGCTGGAAAGTTGAATCGATTCAGGAGTGACACGGATGCTGGAGAGCTTTCCTTCGGGCAACACTTTCGGCAACAGCTTGGCATCGTTTTCAACGGTTGGCAGAAGATCGGTCGCGACCGGCATTCCCGCTCCCATAGCAATGCTGGCTTGCGACTGGGGCGACTGAGCATCGCTTGTGGCTTGAACTGGAACAGGAACGACTTCACGCACCAATTGTCCCGAAGGCACTGCGTAGACTCGCACAACTCCGCCCGATCCACCCACGGCAACAGTGCTGCCATTGGGATGAATCGAGACAGCGTAGAGGCTATCGTTGATCTCAAGTTGCGTTACTGGTGGCGAAGTCTGACTGTAGAACTGTTCCAACGCCTGCTTCTCTTCAGGCTTACGCTGATCGACCGTCTTCTTCATAATGGCCTTGATGTTCTCGGGAATTTCTCCAGTGAAATCATAAGGATAGACTTGCAATTGACTCTTGCCGTCCAAGGTACTGGCCACAACAAACAGCTTGCCATCGGCGGTCAGTGCAACGTCAAAAATACGTCCCGTCATTGCTGGAAACTTGCGGATCAAATTGGAATCGTCACCGATCTTTCGCTCGGTCTCTCGGAAGATTCGGTAGATCTTGGGAGTACCATCAGCACCACCGACCAGCACTTGGTTTTCCGTCGGGTGCATGGCCAATGCGTTGATGCCACCTTTGAGCGCTCCAGGCGTGATCGACGTCACGTTGTCGATGAAGCGTTCCGTCGCCACTTCGGTCAGCTTAACCGTCATGTCGCGACCGCCAGAGACTACGTGCGTACCTGATGGATTGAAGACTGTTGCCAGCGACCAATCTTCGTGCGCTCCTTGATAAAGTTTTTGAGCTCCGGTTTCTGCGTCGATGGCACGCACCACACGATCGGCTGATCCAAAGGCAACCAACTTGCCATCGGGTGAAAATGATCCGCCAAACAAAGTGTCGTAGCCAACTTGATGACTCAAAAGTAGAGCACCGCTTTCAACATCCCAAATTTGGACTTCGCCAAATCGTCCTGGCGAACCACCAGTAACAGCTAAGCGATTCGAATCGGGCGAGAAGGCCAACGACTGAACTCGTTCGCTCAAGCCGACCAAACGTTTCGTCGTTTCCAAGGTCTCTGCATTGACGATGAGAACTTCGTGGAACCCATTCACTGCCATCCACTTACCATCGGGCGAATAGGACAAAGTCGTGATGACGGGTGGCCGCGTGTAGGTTGGCGGATTCTGTGCATTGAACTTTGGCCCGGTCGGTTTCGAATCGTTGACGGCGCCTTCGGCAATCCACTTACGAATGAGTTCAATGTCTGCCGCGGATAGTGGCGCGGCCTGTTTGGGCATGGCGGCCTTTCCGTCCACGATTGCGATCTGCCGGATCAGTTCGCTTTCATCAGGCTTGCCCGGAACAATTGCGTGTTGCCCGCTTTCTCCTGATGTCAACAACTTGTCGAACTCGGTCAAAACGTAACCACCTTGAGCCTTGGCGGGTTGATGACAGCCTTGACATTTGGCTCGCAGAATCGGTTCGATCTGCTTCGTAAAACTGACTGGCGCTTCAGCAAACGCACTGCCACAAGCAGCCGAAAAACTCAGAGACAGCAGTACGGCAAGATACGACAAGCAACGTAGCATCATAGGACGCAGCGATATGGGAGGGAGGATGAAGTGTGTTCAGCAGGTGGGCTCGAACTGCGTTCGAGAGACTCGCGGCAGTTTATCCCGCCTTCAAAAGCTGGAATGCGACCGAAAAGTCCTCTAACTAGAGTAACAGTCCGGGGAGCCAACTACAAGCGAAAGGCTAGAGGCCTCGACCGTTTTTTGCCACACGGCAGCGTCGCTAGCATGCCTTTTGATGACCGTCTTCGACTGAGCACCGCCCGAAAGCCCGAAGAACAAGCGTCTACGCAATGATTTCGACGATTGGCTTGCCGTGATCGATGTCTAGACGTTTGCGGCCTGGGATCTCAAGCTTGTGGGAATCCAATCCCAACTGCTGGAGGATCGTGGCGTGAATATCAGTCACATAATGCCGATTTTCAACCGCATGGAAACCGATCTCGTCGGTCGCGCCGTGAACGACGCCACGTTTGAGCCCACCGCCGGCCATCCAAACTGAGAATCCAAAGATGTGATGATCGCGACCATCGGAACCTTGTGTCCCGGGGGTTCGACCGAACTCGGTTGCAAAGACGACGATCGTCTCATCTAACATTCCGCGACGCTCGAGATCTTCTAGCAAGCCTCCGATGGGTTGATCCACAGCTCGCGAGTTATTCGTGTGGTTCGCCTTCAGACCACCATGTGCGTCCCAAGCCCCAGCACCACCACCGCCATGTTGAATCTGCACAAACCGCACTCCATGTTCAACCAGTCGACGCGCGGCCAGTAACTGCGATGCAAAGTCTTTGCAGTGCGGCAAGTCTAGTCCATAAAGCTCGCGAGTTTCCGCAGTCTCTTTCGAAAAGTCCATGACCTCGGGAATGGAGTGCTGCATGCGAAAGGCTAACTCGTAGGAAGCGATCCGAGCTTCCAACGCGGGATCGTTGGGATATTCCGATCGCCGCTGCGAGTTCAATTGTCCGAGTAGGTCGATGCCAACTCGTTGAGCCTCCGCAGACATTGGCAAATCGGGACGACCAAAATCGATCGGATTGTTCGCGTCGACTCGCAATGGAACCGCATCGTGCGCCGGCCCAAGGTAGTGACCATCGCGTTTGTTCCAATACTCGCGAGTACCCATCGAAATGAATTGCGGCAAATTCTCATTCAGCGATCCAAGGCCGTAGTGAATCCAACCTCCCAACGTCGGGAACTCGCCATCATTCATATGCCGACCCGAATGAAACTGAGTCTGCGCGCCGTGGTTGCTATCGGTGGTCCACATCGATCGAACAATCGCTAACTTATCGACGTGACGTCCCATTTGTGGAAACCAATCACACAGCTCAATACCGCTCTGACCATACTTGCTGTAAGTCATCTGAAGTGGGTAAAGAACATTGCGCTGATTGCCATTAGCGTCAGGCACCACCAAACGCTCGATGGCTAGTTTCTTTGGATCTTGAGTGTCAGCAAACGGTGTTTCCGCAATCGACTTGCCGGCATACTTGTTCAACATCGGCTTGGGATCAAAGCTCTCAACCTGACTCACTCCACCATTCATGAACAACCAAATGACACTTTTGGCTTTCGGCGGAAAATGCGGTTTGCCATCGGGAAGTTGCCAAGTCGCTGCGCCACCCAAACCCTCTCCATCAAGGCCATGAAGACCGCTTCGAGCGTAACCGTCGCGGGCAAGCATCGAAGCTAGAGCGATACTACCCAAGCCCCATGCCGAATTAGCGATAAAACCGCGTCGATTGTGATTCATTTTCGATCTACCGCAAAGTGACAAAGTCGTTGTGATTGAGAAGCGTCCAGACTAGTAGTTGCCGAGCTTTCTGAGGCGAGTGATTCTCGATCGCTTGCCAACGCTGAAGCGCTTCGCCAGTTACCTTCAGCTCAGATTCTGTTGGCGACGAACCTAGGATTAGTTGAAAGGCTCGTGTGACCCACTCTTGCTCGACTTCACCACTCTTGCCCAGGTCTTCTGTAATCTTTTGAGCGATCTTCTCAGTCGATTTTAGAACGAGCCCGCTATTGACCAAAGCCAGAGCCTGTTGAGGCACAATGCTCTGATCGCGGCTGTAACACTCCTTCACCAACGCTTCATCGAACATCGAAAGAAACGGATTGCGTTCATTGTTGGAGTGAAAAAAATACAGGCTGCGACGTTTGGATTCCGCTTGTTGAGCGGCAGGAATCGATGGGCCATAGAGCGATGAATCTAACTCGCCGGAAAGTTGCAAAATTGAATCACGTACCACCTGAGATTCGATTCGAATTGGATTGCGACGCCACCAAAGACGATTGTCGGTATCTTTTGTTAGATTGTCCTCTCCGCCTAGATTGGAAGAACTCAGCCGATAGGTTGAAGACATCACCATCAAGCGATGGAGATGTTTCATACTCCAGCCGCTATCGACAAGTTCACTGGCTAACCAATCCAACAACTCGGGATGTGTTGGCAGCGCACCCTTGCGACCAAAATCAAAGGTAGTCGCCACGATCGGCGTTCCGAAATGGCGATTCCAAAGGTGATTCACCGCCACGCGAGCCGTTAGCGGATTGCGTGAATCGGTAATCCAACTTGCCAACGCTCGACGGCGTCCGGTACTCTGCGCAGGGAACTTCACCGCTGGATCGTCGGCGGTCGAATTGAGAAACCTCGTCGGCGTCCATTTACCACCCACCAAAGCCTCAGGCTGCTGATCGGCGGCGATTACTGCCGCTGTTTGCTCTTGAGCTTGAGCAACAGCTTGTCGAGCCTTATCAAGTTCAGCTTCGACACCTTTCTTCGCATCATCCTTCGCGCGAAGTAGCTTGAGCTCAGTGGCTACGACAGCTTGCTGAGCTCGCAGCAATTGAACGCGTCGTTTCACGCGTACAGCAGCGATCCTCGATTCATCTACATTACTCGCCACCGGAGACTCTCCGCTTTGGCGTGTGGTCTCAAGCAAGGCAACTTTAGCTTGTGTGCTTTCAAGCTCTGCATGGGCGACATCTTTGGATAGCTGAGCCGCATTAAGCTCGACGTCGACCTCTGCCAAACTAGCTCGTTGCGATTTGAGTTCGCCTTCAATCTTCTCATTATCGATCGCTGGACTTGATTCGCTCTCAACGCTGCCAGCTAACTTCGCTTCCGTAGTGGCAATTGTCTCGCGTAGCTGAGCGGCTCGCTGGCGAATGGGCTCGATCGCGGCTTCGCTCTTAATGAGCTTCTCTTCGGCAGCGGCAAGGTAGTTCTTTGCTATCCACGGTTGATACTCGGGTTGCTGGGCAACTTGTAGCAGTTCAATTGCCTGGATTTCAATGGGCTTGAACTGCAGAATCTTTGGGACATCCGGCGAGATTGCCTTCGACTTATCAGGCTGGTTTTCATCGCCACGGTTGTAGAAATAGGTCGGAGCATCCAGCACGCCGTCGTAGACTCGTGGCAGTCCATTCTTATTCAAGTCCATTTCACCCGGCAGCATGTCCAAGCGCACGTGGTAGGGCTCGAAGAAGGCTCGCAAGCGGTAAAAATCATTCTGCTCGATGGGATCAAACTTGTGGTCGTGGCATTTAGAGCAATTCATCGTCAAGCCCAATAACGACTTGCTCACGTGCTCAACAGTTTCTTCCATCCACGGATTGCGATTGAACAAGAAGTAGTTGCGTGCGAGATAGCCAGTGGCTCGCAATTTATCGATATCGCCCGGGTAGAGTTCGTCGGCCGCCAACATTTGACGCATCATCTCGTCCAGCGGCAGATCTTTGTTCAGCGACTCGATAATCCAATCGCGCCAATGCCACATATGGTACTGGCTGTTGCGGAGCTGATCGCCTAGGCCCCACCAATCGCTGTATCGCCAAACGTCCATCCAGTGCCTAGCCCATCGTTCACCGTAGCGTGAATCTTGAAGCAGGCGTTCTACCAGTGCTTCGTACCAATTCGCCTCGTTGAACTGAATCGCAGCAAGCTCCTGTGCTGATGGCGGAAGCCCTACCAAGTCAACATACAGTCGGCGAACCAGCAGCATCTCTGCGGCTGAAGGCTGAGGCTTAAGACCCTGCTTGCGATGGCTCGCGGCAATGAAATGATCGATGGCATTGCGAGACCAACTGGACGGGTCGTCGGGAACAGTTGGTCGTGTGACTGTCTTGAAGGCCCAGTGCTCGCGCGGATCTGCCTCGGGAACTTCATCGGCTGGCCCTGGCGCGTTGGAGTTAACCCAACGTGTAATTGCATCGATTTGCTCGGGCTTCAGCGATTCGCCCTCATGCGGCATACGAGATGCGGGGTCGGTTGAGGTGATACGCTGGAGAATGAGACTGTTTGTCGGATCAGCAGTTGCGATGGATGAACCACTGTCTCCGCCTCGCTTCATCAATTCGACCGTGTCGACTCGTAAGCCTCCCTCTTGCTTTAAGGCTCCGTGGCACGAGTAACAACGTTGAGCAAGCACAGGCTGGATCTCGCGTCGATACAAGTCTACGGAGACATCATCAGCATAAGTCGAAGCTGTTAAGCATACGAATGCGGCTAGGGATAGCGCAGGCAGGATCGCTCGCAGGAGCATGGCATATTCGCTGAGCAAGGAGGGAAGGGCGTCACGAGAAGGGACTGCAGGTATCGTCGGCAGGGACAGGGCAGGTGAGTAACCTGCACGTCAGTATACTAAACCATGGAGCATATTGGTACACGAAGGTGTTTCGGTCACGGGCGCTCTTCGGTACGCGGACGTCCCGTCCGCATTTAACGGTACACGGGCGTCCGACCCCGAAATTCAAGTACAGGACGGGCGGGACGCCCGGGTACCTAAGAACGAGCGGTACCGAAGAAGCACCACGCCTAGCTTTGAAACAAGGGCATTTCGTCATAAATCCCATCGTCCGCGGTGACGTTTAACACGCTTTGTCGCATGACCTTTCCTGCGGCATCAATGCCTGCCAAAAACGCTCCTTCAACGCGCGAGCCATGCGACCAGTCTCCGCAAAAGTGTGCCGTGTTGGTCGCATCGCTGACAACTCCAAGAATTCGATCGCCCAAAGAGATCGAGTATCGCCATCGATGAGCCTGTGTACAGGTCACAGCTACAGGCTTGTGACCTGTTGCCGACCAGAGCTCTTCAGTTAGCTTTTCAATCACACTTTCACTACTCGCTTCCAGGTTCGCTTTGGAGAATTGCGAATTGGCGTGAATCACAATCGATTCAACGTTAGATATACGACCGGGCTTGGTTTGATTCCTGGCGATCCATCGAATCGCTCCCGAGTTAATAAACGCGCCGCCCCAATCAACATCTAAAGGATGTACCAATGTCAAGAGAACGGCCCAGCACGGATCGTAAGCGACATTGCTAAGCGACGACAAAGCCGCAGTGAACTCAACGCGATCGGTCGGAAGTAAGGCGATCGACTGCGGCGCTGGAGTCGTGACGATCAGATCATCGAACGGGCCGAAGACCTTCGACTCCGTATCAGTCAATTGCCACTTGTCCGCATCGTGGCGCTCGATCTTCAGAACCTGAGTCTTATAGTGAATTTGTACGTTGCGACTTTGCAACTTTGCAGCTATGTGCTTGCCCAATGAGTTCATGCTCGGGCAAGCAACGAACCTCTCAACCTCCGAGTCTTCGCTACGCACTCCATTTGCAATAGCGGCAATCGGCGCCGTCCAGCGCTCGACAACGCCTTCAGCTATCCAAGAATCAACGTTGCGGCGGAAGAGATCCGACCTCACAGTGAAGTACTGCGCACCGTGATCCCACTCAGTCTCATCAGCTTGTCGAGTGCTCATCCTACCCGCGGGGCCTTGACTCTTATCAAACAGCGTTACGTCAAAGCCTTGCCTGACAAGCGTGTGAGCTGCAGTAAGCCCAGCAAAACCCGCTCCTACAACGGCCACCTTACGCGAGCGACGATGTCGCGACGCAACTTTTGCGGCGTATTCCTTTGGTGAAAGCCTTTGTGCGTGTTGCCATGTGGGCCGAGGCCGCACGGTGCCAATGATCGGCTGCTCGGGTTCAAAGGGACGATCGAATTGCCCCAAGCACCAGAGTATGCCTCCATAACTGGCGGGGTCGCGACCATCCAGCGCATATCGATGATTCAAATCGATCAAAAGCTCCAGTGCCCTAGCTGCATCGGATGTCCAGTTTAGTAGAGCTTTGCCCCAGGTCATGCGCACGTTGTTGTGCAGTTCACCGTTGCACAGAAGCGACTTTTGAGCTGCATTCCAAAGGGAATCGGTGGTCTCTGCGTGCGCTAAAGCATCCCATGAGTAAAGTTGCTCGCGCGGATCGGACTGATGCTTGAGCAACGTCTGCTGAGCCCATTTCGGGATGGAAGCAATCGTCGAGTGTTCAGGGTTGTAGAAGCAATATGCATAAGCCAACTCGCGCCAAATCAACAGTTCGTCGATGAACTTCTCCGCTCCCTCGCCTCCATGCTGCTTTGCTTCGCGAGCCAGACGAAACGGAGACACCATACCGTAATGTAGATAGGCCGACATGCGACTCACACCATCGACCAGCGCGTTGTTGCGAAGCTTGGCGTACTTGGACAACCCGGTGCGCATGAAATCTTGCCATCGCTGCTGACCCGCGACCAGGCCACCGATCGTATGCGACACTGGTGGAATGGAATGATCGATGTCGCAAGTCGAAATCACGTCGGAGAGGTCCGCGTCTTGCAGATCGATCGATGAGTATCCGGCTTCAGAGAGCTGCAAAGGTCGTGCATCGCAGTCTGTCGCTACATAAGGCATGGAGATCCGTTGATTGAGCAGTTTGGCAGTAGAATCGCGATACGCGAAGGCTCGATCGTAGGCTCGCCCTACCAATCTCATCGGCACGACACAAGCTGTATCTACGGCGAGAATTGGTGTCGAAATTTTGCGACAAAGCGACTCTAGAAAATTGCGAGGCGGATCGGTGGGCATCTCTTCGACGATCACCAAGCTGGCTCGACTAGCCAATTCGCGAAGCATTGATCGCGATTGCGGTTGAGCCGTTTCCAAATTGAAGAGATAGGGCAAGCAGCGTTTAGCACACTCGGCTTGAACATCGCGAGCGCCTTGAAGAATGAAGGCGTGATGGCGGTCCGATGCAAAGGGATAGCGACTCGACAGCCCCTGATAGATCAGCCACGGCAACTCAAGTTCATTAGCCAAGTGGCGAGCGACATCCAAAGCGGGATTCTCGTCGACTCGCATCGCTGTACACATCCAATACAGCACAAATCCTTGTCGCGAACTGTCCGCGAACTCACTCAAGACCTCTTGCGATGAACTGCGTGGAAGCAAGCGTACTCGCTCAAGCAAATGCGGTGGCAGAGATTCGATAAGCTGATTCAGTTTCATCGCTCGACCTCAGTGCAAAAGGTAACGGGAAGAAGGCATGATAGCCGTTCACTGAGACAAGCAAAGGCTCGACCCTTGAGCGTTCCCGCAAGCTTCCAAGATGTTCTCAGCAGCATGACGTCCAGATTCGAGTGCTCCTTGTAGAGATGGGCTGGTTGTAAAGTCACCGCAGATGGCAATGCGACTTTGATTGCTTAACTTGCTCGATCGACTCCACGCGCCAGGCAACAATCGCGGGACGGCTTTTGCAATCGCGTAATGCTTGATGAGTCGCCATTTCTCTACCGATGATCCGAACCAGCGCGTCGCCTGCTTTGTTACTTCGGGCAGAATTGCGGATAGATTAAAACTGCCGTCGGACTTCGCCAAGCTTGGTCGCACGCTGACGCATACCAACGACTGACCTGCGGGAGCGTATGCCGAGGCGACATTACTCGGGACCGTTACGTTGCTGATCGGGCCAATCGCATGACCGCTTTGCAATTCACCGTTGAGCAAAAGGGCTCGACCTACTGGTGGTGGTTCAGAAGTGGCGAAGTAAATCGTGAGTGTTCCCGCGAATCTTGGCTTAAGATTATTAGCATGTTCGGAAGCAACCAAGGCCTGCGCAGTTTGGCCATCGGTTGCAACCACGATGTAGTCAGCTTCACGGTGCGAGCCATCTTCCATCTCGACTTGCTCAAGGTGGACTCGTCGCACCGGCGAGTTCAATCGCAAGGCACGCGTTGGTAGGTGGCTAGCTAACTGTCGAGGCAGGGACTGCATGCCTGCGGATGGCAATGCAGCTTCGGCCTTGGCCAACGTCGCGAAGATGTATTTGAAGAACTGGCTAGATGTCTCCAACTGTTCATCAAAGAACATTCCACTGATCCACGGCCTCAAAAATCTGTCGACGAAGTCTGTTGAGAACTGATAGTGACGCTGAAGCAATTCATGTACGGATGTGTCGCTCGAATCTGACTCATGCAACGCTTGACGAATTGCGTCCTTTCGCAATCGAGCCAACCGCCAACGGTCCGCCAAAGTCCCGATCGGATTGAATAGCGTTTGCAATGTCTTGCTGGGCATTCTCCAAGGGTCAACCATTGCATACCGACCAGACTCGGTTTGAATCAAGGCGCCTGGGTCGAAGGCCTTGAGGTTCAACGCTGCGTAGTCGAAATGATCGCGTGCAGCCGAGTATCCCGTTTGAAGAACTTGGAAACCGTGATCCAGTTGAAAGCCGTCGACATAATCGGTACCAACTCTTCCACCGATACGATTGGAGGCTTCAAGAATTTCAACTTCGATTCCGCCTTGTTGCAGACGACCTGCACAAGCCAATCCGGCCAAACCAGCGCCAATCACAATTGCCTTGGGTTTATTCATGAATCGCTGGTAGCCGCGCACGTGCCTAAGAGTTACCGACAGAGTTCCTCAGAGTGAACCCGATACACGTATAGTCTAGAGCGTCGGCAATTTCCGCCAAAAGAATG
>CAUJKA010000319.1 GCA_963204965.1 Planctomycetota bacterium
TATACCAGATGATGGGGCCATACTCATGATGAACGGTGCGCTCATTAGTTGTGATCGCACCAGAGGCGTTGTTTCACCACGGTTTCACCATGGCCTTCGGAACCAAGGTCAACTGCAGCTAGGCCCAGATGGCCCCGCCGAGCCCCCCGGCCATATCTATGCCAAAATCTCTCGCGATGATTGCTTTTGGAATTGCAAGCATTTACCCTATTCCCGTTCGTCTGGGACTCAGCATTCTTCCATAGGGCTGGTGCTAATTTCCCTTCGATGTTGCCCAATCATCAAGATTTTCTCCTACGGTGTCACTCATGCTTCAAGCTGCCCTTCGTCGCAATCGTCTTGCTGTTCGTCAATCGAAAGTTCGTCAGCGCAAATTCATGTTTGAACTGCTGGAGAGCCGAGCGATGATGGCAGCCGATCTTGATAGTTCGTTGAGTCCCGGGGCGATCACAGATTCAGCATGGTTGTCCAAGTCCAAAGTTTCGCCACTGCTAACGGACTTGTCTGCGAGAAGCTCAGGTGTTGTCCCAACAGTAACAGGCGATTCGACATTGTACGAACGCTTGATGTTTGACGGCCAGGGACGCGTCGATGTGCATTTCTCTGGAAAAGATGTACTGGCCGTTTTGGATGCTGTTAAGCAGGTTGGCTTTGAACCGTTGTACGTCGAAGCCGCACACCTAAGCCTGGACGGATTCTTGCCAGTCAATGCCATACCACAGTTGTCAAACATCTTGGCAAACTTCAGTGTTGGAGTTGGACCAAACCTTCGGCCGATGACCGGCGTTGGCAGCGTGACTAGTGAGGCGGACACGATTCTACAGAGTCGAAGACTTCGCGAGTCGTTGCCCGTTGGCTACAACGGTGCGGGAGTTCGAATTGGTGTTCTTAGCGATAGCTACAACAATCTAGGCGGGGCCGCCACCGACATTGCTTCGGGAGACCTTCCTGCGAGTGTCACAGTCGTGCAGGATTTGGCAAGCGGCGGTTCCGACGAAGGACGCGCGATGCTTCAACTGGTTTACGATGTGGCACCAGCATCGACACTGGCGTTTGCCACGGCCTTCGTCGGTGGACAAGCTGGCTTCGCAGCGAATATCAACGCTTTGGCAAACGCCAGTGGCTTCAACGCTGATGTAATCACGGATGACGTCTTCTACTTCGCTGAACCCTTTTTCCAAGATGGCTCAATTGCCCAAGCCATTGACAATGTCGTTCAGAACTCCGACGTTGCTTACTTCGCTTTGGCGGGGAACCTCTCTGACCAAGCCTTTGAATTGAACAATCCATCTACGCACGGTGCAGTTACCTTTGGCGCTGCAGCATTCGGAATCGCTACAGTCAATATAGCGAACGCAATTGATCTAAACCCTGGCGCTGGTTCAGACGCTCGCCAATCGATCACATTGAACAACGGACAGCGAGCTCTGATCAGTTTGCAGTGGGATTCCCCATTCTTTTCAAGCGTTCCAAACGATATAGACCTTTACTTGGTCGATCAGACGAACAACGAGCTTGTCGCTACTTCGGGTGCCGACAATATTGCCAACGACGAGCCAGTTGAAGTACTTGGCTTCACCAACAACACAGGTGCAACTCGTACTTATGAGATTATTGTTGATCGTTTTTCGGGACCTATGCCTGGGAAATTGAAGTGGGTTAACTACGGTGCCAATAATTCTGGACCGATTAATACGATCGAATACGACACCAACAGCCCCACGGTTATTCCTCACTCAGCCGCAGTTGGCGCAATGTCCATTGGTGCTGTACCGTACTTTAATCAGTTAACTCCAGAGAGCTTTACATCGGCAGGACCAGCAACGATTCTGTTTAGCACCAACGGAACTCCAATCGCTCCCACCATCCGCGCTAAGCCAGATCTTGCCTCGATTGATGGAACTAATACAACGTTCTTCGGAAGCGATGCCGAGGGTGATGGTCGACCTAACTTCTTCGGTACTTCTGCAGCCGCACCACATGCCGCAGCAGTCGGAGCTCTTGTGCGACAAGCAAACCCAACCTTCACCGCTTCGCAAGTCTACAATCGCTTGAAGCAAACAGCCTTGGATATCAGCACTGTGGGCGTCGACAACTTGACGGGCTCCGGGTTGATCAACGCTTTCAAGGCAGTCTATCCTGCTATCGTCCCAAGTACACTCCCAACGACTGTCAACTTTGAGTCTGGTATCAATCAGCAATGGGAAGTGTTCAGTAATATCAACGGAAGAGTTTGGTCCCGTCCAAGCGGAGGAGCTGGCGGTAATCAGTTAGCGATGGATACATTTTTCGGAAATAACAACAGCCTTAATGAAGCTGTTCTGCACTTCAATGCGGGAGGTATTCAAGATGTGCTGCTGACTTTTGACGAAGCCGAATTCGGCGATGAAGACAATCCGATGCCCGCTACATTCACTGGTAGAAACAACTCAGATGGGGTGGCCATGAGTGTTGACGGAATCAATTGGATTCGGCTGGTCAGCCTAACCGGTGCGAATTCTACGGCAACTCTAACAACTAGAACTTTCAACCTTGGTCAAATTGCGTTCGCCAATGGTCTAACGCTTGGTTCAGATGTTCGCATCAAGTTTCAGCAGTTCGATAACTTTCCAATCAATAGCGATGGCATTGTCTTCGATAACATCACCATCGCCAAAGCTCCAAATCAACCACCATCTTTCGGGCAAGCGAGTTATGCTTTTACCCTTCCTGAAAATCTAGGCACCGGCGCATCGGTTGGTTCGGTTTCGGCAACAGATCCGAATCTGGGCGATGTGTTGTCGTTTAGCTTGACGGGGAGCGGGTCGAATAACTTTGTGATCAATGCTTCAACCGGTGCAATCACAGTAGCTGCTGGAGCAAGTCTTAACGCGGTCTTGAATCCGTCGTATAGCTTGGCGGCAACCGTTTCCGACGGTCAAGTTTCAGTAAATGTCCCTGTCACATTGAACATAGCTCAGGTCAATGAAGTTTCCGGTAGTGTTGTCTACTACAAGGGCTCAGCCTTCGCGGGCTTTGGCGTCCCTGCGGCTTCAGATCCAACTATCGCGATCGCGAAATCTGGAACGAGTCCAATCGCTCTTGGCTTCTCCAACATGACCAGCACTTCTCTGGGAATCAACGGCGTAGTCTTGGACATTGCTAGGATGCCTGGCACCGCATTGACAGCAGCAGATTTTGTTTTTCGAATGAGCCCCACGGGACTGTTCGATACGGCTGCTAATCCACCTAGCGGTTGGACAGCAGCGCCAAGTCCGACCGGCATTTTCGTGACTCCAGCAACTGCCACTACACCGGCTAAGGTACGAGTAGAGTGGAACAATGGCCAAATCGCTAACCGATGGTTGCAAATACAAGTGCTCAACACAGCACAAACAGGATTGCCTGTGACTCAAGTCTTCTATCTTGGCAACTTAGTTGGAGAGCTAAACGGAACTGAAGAGGTACCGAATGCTCTATTTGTAAATAATGCCGATTTGACAGTCCTCAATCCTATAGGCGGTGTAGCTACAGTCGGCAATCGACGTGATGTCGATAAGAACAGATTCGTCCTCAATTCGGACGGAGTGCTCGTTCGCAACAGTGTTAATGCTGGGCGATCTCTGCGTTTGATCACTATTCCAGTCGCTGGCTCGGCCGACGAAGGTCGCGTCAACGGTAGTGGTGGTGGTGGCGGTTCAGGCTTCTTTGGCGCTCCATTGAATGGTGGAGGTAGTGGACTTGGCGGAGCTGGTAACCAGTCTGGCGGCAACGCAAGTGGCGGAAGTTCGACAGTTTTCTCGCTAGTTGGAACCGGCAATTCTGTGAAACCCAGCGGTGGAAATCAACCGCTAGTTCTTCAGAAGTCTTCCGGATCAGCAGCAAGCAACTCAACGCCTCTTGCAACTACAGCTGCCAGCAACAAGTTGAGTACCGCGAAATCAACCACAGACAAGCTTGATGCCGTATTCTCCAAGTTTGATGAACTAGACATTGAAGGCCTGATTTAGATAGATCTATTGCAATGTAGGGTTGTATCGCCTGTAGGACCCATAACTTCACCAACAAGCAAGCTGAACAGCTTGAAGTTATTGGTCCGATGAGAGGGAAGTTTGTTCGATGTAGCGATTGCTATCTGCGTCGAACAAACTGAAAAATCTCTCACGAAACAACGCCTTCGATGTGGCAAATTCAACAAGTCATTCAGCAGCGTGCCGTCCATCAAAACTGCTGGGTCACTCGCACAGCGATCAGCTCCACATCCTGCAGTTCAACACCTAACTCGTCCAATCTTTTTTGGGCAAAGCGATACACGGCTTCAACTCGCTCGAGTGACTTTGAGTACTTCACACGGCAGGCCGCCTTGGGAACGTTGGTTCGATCGCCGAGCCTAGTTCCCATGATCGATTGTGATCTGGATTCGTCCAACCCGTTGATCGTCTATCGACTGCTTGAAGCTCAGTCGCTTGACCACTGGCTGGCAAGTCAGGGACAAGGTCCATCACATTCGGTGCTTGTTTGGATTGTTCGCCAGATTGTGGAAGCACTGGAAGCGATTCATCACGCTGGATTCACCCACGGCCAGATCATGCCAGAACACATCATGATCACAAACTCAGACCGCAGCGTCCGAGTCGTTGGACTCGGCAGTCTTGAACCGGTCGGCTCGATCAGTTCTCTTCCGCGATTGTCGCAGCGATTCGACGCGGCGGAACTCACGCAGGATGAATTCGAAGTCTCGACGGCTTCCGACATCTATTCAGTCGGCCAAGTGATGGTTGAGCTATTTGGATTAGCCGCAAAGCAATGGCCAATCGTTGCTGCCATGACATCTCCGACCGCAGATCATCGCCCCACGGCATCCGAGCTGCTAAACGTCCTACGCGATCTGGAACGTCGACTGTTTGGCGAGAGCATTTCAGCCAAGTCTGGCTATCAGCATCAAAACGCGGCGTAGCGTTTCGTAGTGGGATTCGCCAGAATTACTAAGCAATTGAAATTACTATCTCATGGAATTCTGGCGAATCCCACTACGAGTTAGTTGAAGGCTTTGAGCAACTTACGACCGCGATAAATGGCGAGCACGATATCGGGCGAGATGGCTGTCGGCTGCGGGCCACTGACGATGCAAACACTCTCTTCGCCGTCACTGATGCCAACGTACTTTTGTCCGTCTCGTGACAATCGAGCCAACAGTGCCGTTTCGCCAAGCATGAAGGTCAACGCGAGAATTGAATCGACTTGGAATCCATCTTGCGACAACACCGACTTTAGACGATCAGCTTCCTGTCGTTGCGGTTCGTTAAACTCATGGACGGGAACTTCGAAGATCTCGTCATGCTCGGCCTGCCAACCTGCGAACGCTGCATATTGATCGTCGATAGCCAGTCCCGTCAGATCACTAGCGAAGGCTCGTGTTAATGGACCGGCCATTCCAATATTCGAAAACACTCCTTGAGGAACTTGGTAGGTGAACTTGAATAGATAACAATCGCGAGGTTCTTCGAAGCCGGGCCAGTAAAGCGTGCGAGTCTCTAGATGTTCGATCGTTGTCGGCGGTAAACCGTATTGCTCACCGCTGGCAAGCCATGCCACCAAATCGGACTCTGCCAATGCTTGAGGGACGCGATACTTCTCGTCGATTGCGCCGATCATGTCGAGCTCTTCGGCGTAATGAACAACGCGGCTTCTGCAAACAGGGTCAGCGGCTAACGCTACTAGCCTAGAATTGCCACGTTCGTCGTCGAGACGAGCTAGCGCGGCGGCGGCTTCAGCTTGGATTCTGCGATGAGCAAGATCCATCGCTTCAGTGAGAGATCGCGTGCTCTCCGGCAAGCCGATCAATCCCAAAGTGTCGCAAAGAGCCACGGTGAGCGAGATACTGTCGGCCAAGACCTGCTGCACGACTTCGACAGAGGTACCGAACTGACCGGGGTCTGTTTGCAACTTCTCGAGCTGTACCACGACTTGGCTTAGCAACTTAGCTAGTTCCGCGTTGCGTTCCACCCAAGGATGTACGTCCAGCTTCCCAGTCCGAAAACTGTGGTTGGCCAAGTCCAGCAATACCGTCAGCGTCGAAGCTTGAATTTCCGAGTCCTGCAAGCGTTGGAAAAAGCTGTCCAAGGCATCGCCAGGTAGAATCCACATAGGGCTGATCGCGAGTCCAACGGACTGCCAATCTCTGGGCGGATTGTGTTCCAATGTCTCGGCGAGCACGGCCAGAGATTCTTCGTCGCCTTGTGCGGCAAGGCATTGCATAGCGTGACCGGCAGCCGTGGCGTCCACGGGAAGCAGTTGTTCGTACAGGCCCTGCAAAGTGCTCGGGGTGAGCATCGCTTGGTCGGATTGAGGGCCAATCGACGGAATTTGCGAGACTAAACGGGTCGCCAGAAGCTGGAGAAGCTTGCGAGCTTGGGCAGCTACGGGCGCTTCGCTAAGCTCTTTTTGGGACAAGAGGTCGATCAGTATCTCAAGCTCGGCAGGCTCAGCTCGCTGGATTGTCATCGTAAGCGACTGCGTAAACTCGCTCATCTGTTCGCCGTCGAGCCAGTCCGAGGTTTGATTGAGCCAATGCGTGTTCATGACGGTAAATGCCGAGTTTTGAGGTTCAATAATTGGGCCTAAGGTATAAGTTAGATCCAAATTTTGAGCAATCGACGACGTTCAAGCCGCGCGAGATTCCGAGTCGAATTCAGAGGCTTTTCCGCCCGGATGACATTGCTGTAATTCCCCGCGGCGGTTAGATTTACAGCAAAGTTTCTCCAGTTTTTCTTTGGCCGGGCAGTTCTGGTCTGCTGCGAGACGCAAACCTCTGATTTAGGGGCATTGAAGTTAGCTTTCTTTGGGTAATTCCCAAGACGGATTTTGCAGCGAATGCTACTAATCCGCAAGACGCACTGCTACCCGCAATGGTTGCACTGTGATCCGCGAACTTCGGCCCAAGTGTTTAGGAAAATTCGTTTATGGTAAACCGCAACCTCATTCGCTCGCTGGAAGATGATTCGATCACCTCTCAGGTCGACCTTTTGTTGTCTGAAGATGATCTGGATGAAATGATTCTTCCAACGCTGGAAGAACTCAACCAGCAATTTGACGTCAATCAAATCGTCGACGGAAAGATCGTCGAAGTAAATGGCGAGTACGTTGTCATTGACGTTGGATTCAAGAGCGAAGGTGCAATCAATATCAATGAATGGGAGGGCGACGCTGAGCAGCCCATCATCGGTCAAACCGTTAAGGTTCTGATCGAAGAGATGGAGGACTCGCTGGGTCCCGCCAATGATATCCACGGGATGATTTCGCTGAGCAAACGCAAGGCTGAAAAGATCCTTGAGTGGGAAAAGATGATGTCCCAGGTCAAGGAAGGTCAAGTTGTGACCGGTACTGTGACCCGCAAGATCAAGGGTGGTTTGTTGGTGGACATCGGTGTCAACGTCTTCTTGCCTGCTAGCCAAGTGGATATTCGCCGCCCCAACGACATCGCCGACTACATCGGACGCGTTGTTCAGTGTGAAGTTCTCAAGATTGACGAAGCTCGACGCAACATCGTCGTTAGCCGTCGTTCCTTGATCGAACGTCAGCGAGAAGAAGATCGCGAGCATCTGTTGGGCGAATTGGAAGTTGGCCAAATCCGCAAGGGTGTGGTCAAGAACATCGCCGACTTCGGTGCGTTCGTCGACCTGGGTGGTATCGATGGTCTGTTGCACATCACCGACATGAGCTGGGAACGCATTTCGCACCCAACTGAGATGGTGGCAATCGATCAAGAGATCGAAGTCAAGGTTCTTCAAGTTGACCGCGAGAAGCAAAAGATCGCTCTGGGTCTGAAGCAGAAGCAAAACAATCCTTGGGACAACATTCAAGACAAGTACCCAGTGGGCACTGTGGTCAAGGGTGAAGTCGTTAACGTAATGAGCTACGGAGCATTCGTGAAGTTGGAACCAGGCATCGAAGGCTTGGTCCACATCAGCGAAATGTCCTGGACTCGCCGTATCAACGATCCAAAGGATTTGGTCTCCGTTGGCGACGAAATCGAAGTCAAGATTCTTGGCGTCGATCCAGCCGGTCAGCAATTGTCGCTGGGTATGAAGCAAACTATGGCCAATCCTTGGGATGAGGTCATGGACAAGTATCCAGAAGGTGGCGTAGTAACTGGCAAGGTTCGTAACTTGACCAACTACGGTGCGTTCATCGAGCTGGAACAAGGCATCGATGGCTTGCTGCACGTCTCCGACATGTCTTGGACTCGCAAGGTTAGTCACCCAAGCGAAATCGTTGAAAAGGGCCAAGAGCTCAAGTGCCGCGTACTTTCGGTCGACCGCGAGCGACGCCGAATCGCACTTGGTCTTAAGCAACTGGACGACGATCCATGGGCAACAACCATTCCAGCCAAGTACCAGCCAGGCCAAAAGGTCACTGGCAAGGTTACGAAGATCACCAACTTCGGTGTCTTTGTCGGCTTGGAAGACGGCTTGGAAGGCTTGCTACACATCTCTGAACTTTCCGACGACAAGGTCGAGAATCCTGAAGAGTTGGTCAAGGTCGGCGACGAGCTTGAAGTCAAGGTTCTGCGAGTGGATACAGACGAGCGAAAGATCGGCCTGTCCCGCAAGCGAGTTGACTGGGCTGCTGAGCAAGAAGAAGCTGCCGCTCGTGAAGAGCAACGACAGCAACAGATTGCCGAAGCCAAGCAACCTCAAGAGCTCAAGGGCGGTCTAGGTACAGAAGGTCCACTCATCAAGTAGCTTGCAAAACTGCAATGAGTTCATGTTAAACACGAAAGCACCGCCAGATTTTGGCGGTGCTTTTTTGTTGCTCCGGCGTCTTCGAATCCAGCGCAGTAGAATTCCAGCGCATTAGATCGCCCTGCATTGGGACCGTTCGGGGAATTGAGCAACTCTGGACTCATCCCTAGAATCTCTTAGTCCAGCTCACTAAACGCATTACATGGCTTAGGCCCAGCATCATGAACCTCACGCCCGTCGCCATCGAACGATCCAACCGCGACATCATCATTACGTGGAGCGACGATTCGAAACGCCGCTACTCGCCTTCGCTGCTTCGCAAAGCCTGCCCCTGTGCTTTGTGTAAAGAAAAACAGTCAGAACCCACCATCCCAACAAAACCGTTGGCTCTGCCTGTAATCTCGATGGCCGAGGCTCAACCGTTAGAGATCGCTCGCATGCAGCCCGTGGGTAACTACGCTTACAACATTCATTTCTCTGACGGTCATACCTCAGGCATCTTTGGCTTCACGTTGCTCGAAGAGATCGGAAGCGTCGAAAACGCATCAGTCTAGAGCAGGCTATTCACTAGTCTGTTCGACGGTCCTAACCCTAGACTTGATAGTACTGGCGGTACCACTGCACAAAGTTGCTGATGCCGACTTCGATAGACGTGTCGGGGCGATATCCCAAGTCGTCGATCAGATCTTGAACATCGGCAAAGGTATCGGGAACATCTCCTGGCTGAAGCGGCAGGAGGTTCATTTCAGCTTTCTTACCCAGGCATGCTTCCAGGACTTCGATGTACTTCATCAGTTCTACTGGTTGATTGTTGCCGATGTTGTACAGCCTGTAGGGTGCATAGCTGGTCGCCGAATCGGGTTCCATGCCGCTCCACGTTGGATTGGCGACGGCCACTTGATCCAGCACTCGAATAACGCCTTCGACGATATCGTCAACGTAAGTGAAGTCGCGTCGATGATTGCCATAGTTGAATACATCGATGGGCTCGCCTGCCAAGATCGATCTGGTGAACTTGAATAACGCCATGTCTGGCCTTCCCCACGGTCCATAAACAGTGAAGAACCGAAGTCCTGTGGTCGGCAGTTTGTAAAGCGAGCTATAGGAATGCGCTAACAGCTCGTTGGCCTTTTTGGTCGCAGCGTACAGGCTCATGGGGTGGTCCACGTTATCGTGCACACTGAACGGCTGCTTGGTATTTGCACCATAAACGGAACTTGTGGAAGCGTAAACCAAGTGTTCGATTTGATTATGACGGCAGCACTCTAGAATGTTCAGAAAGCCAACAAGGTTGCTGTCCATGTAAGCGTACGGATTGATGGTCGAGTATCGCACGCCGGCCTGAGCGGCTAAGTTCACCACCCGCTGCGGCTGAAACTCCTGAAACACTTGCTCGACCACCGAGCGATTGGCAATGGAAGCCTGCACATGTTTGAAATTCGCGTAGCCTTGAATCTTGGCAAGACGAGCTTCCTTGAGCTTGACGTCGTAGTAGTCGTTGTGATCGTCGATACCGCAGACTTCATCGCCTCGATCCAGCAATCGCTTGGCTAACACATTGCCAATGAACCCAGAGCTTCCTGTTACGACGATCTTCATGGTGTGTAGCCAATACTTACGAGTTCAATAATTGTGGTGCAGGCGAGAATGGTGCTCCGTGAACGCGATGGATCACCCAGTCCTAACCCAGCCGCTCGGGATTCTCCAAATACCACTGGATGGTCTTGCGAAGCCCATCTTCCCATGAATGTCTGGGCCGCCAACCACACTGCGTTGCTATTTTGCTGCAGTCCATGGAATACCGGAAGTCATGTCCAGGCCGATCCTCGACAAACTGGACCAATTTTCTGCTCGGAGATGAGACTTCGGGATTCCCTCGCATCTCATCAACTAGTCCACAAAGGTAGGTTACCAATTCCAAGTTATTCCACTGGTTGTTGGCACCCACATTGTACGATTGACCAACTTGCCCTCTGGACAGAACCATGAGAATCGCGTCACAAAAGTCTTGGACATAAAGCCAATCTCGCACGTTTCGACCGCTTCCATAGATGGGAATCGGCAAATTGTTGAGGCAGCTTCGAATCACCATGGGAATCAACTTTTCGGGATGCTGATTCGGTCCGTAGTTGTTACTAGGATGGACGATCAAGATTGGCAATTTGTACGTCGTATGCCAAGCTCGCACCAGATGATCTGAGGCGGCCTTTGTTGCGGAATAGGGAGAATGAGGATCATACGGACTGGACTCAGCAAAACTCCCAGACTCGCCCAACGAACCATAAACCTCATCGGTCGAAACATGCAGGAAGCGAAAACTCTGCTGATTATCGAGCGGCAGCTTCTGAAAGTACTTTTGAACTTGCGTCAGTAGCTTGAAGGTACCAACAATGTTTGAATTGACAAACGCATTCGCATTGGCGATGGAGCGGTCCACGTGGGTCTCAGCGGCGAAGTGAACGATCGCGTTGGGACGAAAGTCGCTCAGCTTTTCTTCCACGAGCGGTTCGTTTGAAACATCCGCTTGGACCATTGCGTAGCGAGGATCGTTGGCAATGGAATCCAACATTCTGAGCCCTGCGGCGTACGACAGGCAGTCAATATTCAGAACGCGACAGCCGTTTTGCAATGCATGGCAGACGAAGTTGGATCCGACAAAGCCCGCACCACCGGTGACTAGCAGTCGCATTTCATTGGATAACGGAGCTGATTCCATGGGTTCTTTACTGTAACGAGCTGTGCTTACAGGACCGCACAGTATACCAAACGGCTAAGATCTGGACGGGAAGCCTAAGCCCACGCGCAACTATCGTGGCTTGCGAGACCCTAACGCACTTGAACGCTGAAGTTCGTAAAGCTTGGATCGCGTCGATCGACTCAGAAACGACTGAAGAAGTAGCTCAAGCTCATCGTAGCCTTCCGGGTAGAGCAACCCGCCTTGGCCAAATTGAACTTCGCCAACATTAAGCTGATTGCGGTCGATGGCAACTTGGTTGCATCGCTTCAATCGCATTGGGTTGCCAGCGACTAGAGCCAGCGGCGGAACGTCTTTGGCGACCGGAGTCGACATTCCAATCATTGTGTAGGCACCGATGGTGGAGTGCTGATGAACAGAGACGTTCATGCCAAGACTGGCACCGCGTTGAACGCTTACATGGCCGCCCAAGGAACATCCGGCCGCGATCGTGACCCCACGTTCAATTTCGCAATCATGGGCGATGTAAACGCGGCTCATAATGTAACAGTCGGCACCGATTCGTGTTCCTTGGATGGTAGTGCCATGATGAATGACACATCCATCGCGAACGGTCGTACCTTGCTCAATCGTGATCGCTCCGAATTGAGGCAAGATTCGATGCTCCGGCGGTCCACCAATCGTGCAATGTGACCCTATAGAGCACCCAGATTCAATTCTCAGCGGCCCAGTCAAAACCGTGTACGCTCCCACGATCACATCGTCGGCAACTTCGACATCACCTTGAATGATGACGGTTGGATGCAAGCCCAGTCTGGCTTGTGAGGATTGAACTGAAGTACTTTTCATCGTCGGTTCTTCATCCATGAGTTAGCCTGGATTTTCCGAACGACGTTTATCCAGACAGCTAACAGCCAATTCAACCGTACGACAGCCCTCAATGGCAGTGGCGTTTTCCGAGTTCTTCTCTCCTCGAATTAGATTCAAGAAAGAAAGAGCCTGTTCCATCAACGGTTCTGTACCTTTGGGAAAGAAAGATTGAACGGTGTAGGCACGTGGACTCTGATCAGTGTTGGTCTGGTATTTGGTGATTACCCCAGAGACTAAATCGCCCACGTAAAATGCACCGGCGGTTGCAAGTTCGATTCTTCTTGATTTGTAGGGGGTCAGCCAGTTGGTGTTAATTCCAGCTACCACGCCGCTTTCAGTTCGAATACTTATTTGAGCCACATCTTCGTGCATCCCGTTGGTCGCTTGACAAACGGATTGAATCGTTTCGATAGGTGACTGACAAAGGTGGGCAATCAAATCGATATCGTGAACAGCCAGATCGATAATGATGCCAACATCCTTGATGCGTGGAGGTCGCGGCCCCACGCGAGTAATGTTGATTGTCAGGATGTCCGCCGAGCTTACTGAATTTCGAAACCACCGGACTACTGGATTGAATCGCTCGACATGGCCAACGACACAATGACACGAGGATTCTTGAGCTATGGAAACCAGCTCGCGAGCTCGTTCAACTGTTTCGGCTAACGGCTTTTCAACAAGAACATGCTTGCCTTGATTTAGCGCGCGGCTTGCAACGTCGAAATGTGTGCTTGTGGGAGTGGCAATGATCAACGCTTCGGAATCAGCGATTAGCTGATCCAGCGAAGCGTAGTAGTTGATATCCTTCGCACAAACCTTCTGAGCTTGAATTGGATCAGTATCGCAGATTCCAACCAGTTGGGCTCCGATAATCTCTTGCACAACACGCGCATGGTGTCTACCAATCGCGCCAGCACCGACCAAACCTATTCGAACGGTCTTGAGCGATAGATCTTCATCGGAATTGCCGATCTCTTTTTTGGAGAGTGTCGAGGCGCGGGAGGTCATGATGTCAGTCGTTGAGGGGCGTAGTGATAAGCATTCAATTTTAGTTACTTTGGACGGAAATGGGAAATCCTTATGAGCCATCGGCAACGCATTTCTCAGCTATCAGTGAGCCAAGACAGCTTTCCGACGCACTCCACCCCCTTAAGAACACATACAGCCCTAGTCCTCGCCCACTAGTGGATTAGGCTGATGTAAGCTCTCGCTCCAGAATTTCGGCAATCTTGACAGACGAGTTGCCATCGCCATAAGGATTTTGAACCGAACTTCGACGCTGATAATCAGTTTGATCAGTCAACAGCTTGGCCGCAACTGAAAAGATAGTGCTGCTTTCGGTTCCGACCAATTGACATCCGCCACACTCAACGGCCTCCGGATACTCCGTCGTATCCCTTGTCACCAGGACTGGCTTATTCAAAGAAATGGCTTCGCCTTGGATGCCGCCGGAGTCAGAGATAATCGCATAACAGCGATCCATTACCCAGACAAAGTCGCCATAATCTAGCGGTTCACTCAGGACAACACGATCGAAATTGGCAAGGTGCTGGTGCACCACATTGCGAACTTGTGGATTCGGGTGAACGGGGAATAGCACTCCTAAGTCTGGAAACTGAGTGACTAACTGCTTAATGGCCACGCACAGGTTTTGAACTCCTTGTCCATGCGACTCACGTCTATGGCCTGTGACCAAGATAAGTGGTGCAGAGCGTTCAATCAGATACCGATCCAAGAATTCAGGTGTCGCTTTAAGTCGCTTTAGTAACCCAATCCTATCTGTCGGTTGTTGTGCCAGCTTGTCCCGCATCCATAGCAAAGAATCAAGCACTGTGTTGCCGGTTAAGAAGCATCGATCAGCCGGAATGCCTTCTTTGACCAAATGATCACGATTCCTCTCTACTGGTACAAAGTGCCAAGAGCTCAATGGGGCAGTCAATCGACGGTTCATCTCCTCTGGCCAAGGAGAATAGATATTTCCTGTCCTCATCCCTGCTTCGACATGACCAACGCGAATCTTCAGATAGAAGGCTGCTAGACTTGCCGCCAACGTTGTGGTCGTGTCGCCTTGTACAAGAACTACATCTGGCTTGGAATCCTCAAGAAAGCGACTGAGAGAGCCCAAAGCTCGAGACGCAAATAGTCCCAAGGTCTGGCCATCAGTCATTAGGTCCAATTCGGTCGAAGGGGAAATGTCAAAGGCAGAAAATGCCTGACGTGACATTTCACGATGTTGGCCAGTGGAGACAAGCGAGACGTCAAAAGCACCATTGGAGACAAGCCTGCGGTAAACCGGAGCCATCTTGATGATCTCTGGCCGAGTCCCCACAATCACCGCGATACGCACTGTCAACGAAACACTCCCAATTTCAAAACAACAGGCAACTCTACGAAGGAACCTATGCGCTTAAGCTTGACAATTTGGTTCAGTGATCGCAAACGCTAGTACGAGATAGCTTTGAAAGTTGAGCGACTAACTTCCGAGGGAAACCGCCGGTGGACTGGATACCGAATCCTCGGCTGTTTCGACTTCCGCTGTGGTTTCTTGCAACACTCGGTCTGAAATCACCGGTGCGATCACATGCTCAATTTGTGGTCCGACATCTTCGATCAACATCGTCAAGCGATTCAAACTGCCCAACATGTTGTCGCGTTCTGCTAGTCCGCAAAGATGCACAGATCCGGCGATTCGATCACCCGCAAAGATTGGAAGATTAACGTTCCAGCGCTCTTGGCGATCAGGCATTTTGCTGCGATGCCACGATCCGTGAAAACCCTCTTCAAGCCAAGGAACATGCAGATCCATTTCCATCGATGAAAGCTGCTCACGCTCGGCGAACTCAACCATGGTTTGCCAAACTTTGTCCCATTCACGAGAGCCCTGCAACTGAATCGCTCGGTGCTTTGCGCAACTGTCATCAGCGTGAACTCGTTCAAGGAAGCTCATGACAAAATGGGTTCCTCGGCGGAACAATAGAACCATTTCGGTGTAACCGAATGCCTTGGTCTTTACCAAGACACCGAAGACAAAAAGAACGCCTAGAACACCGACCCAGTCACCCAAATAATGCAGTCCACTAATGGCAACTGTAGCCGTAAAAAGGCCAATCACAGTCGTTACCAATAGCAACTTCTTGTCGCTCATCCCTTTGCTTCGCAGCATATGATGGAAATGACCTCGGTCCGTTGTGTAGATCGATCGCCCAGTCAGCTTTCGTCGAACAATCGCCATTGTCGAATCCAAAAGCGGAATGAACAGGATGCAAAGCGGTACCAAGAAGGTAACTGTTGCTGGCCCCTTTAAAGAACATCGGACGGCTAACGCACCTGCAACCAAGCCAATTAGCAAACTTCCCGAGTCTCCCAAGAAAATGCTGGCTGGTGGGAAATTGAACACCAAGAATCCAAGCAACGCTCCGCAAAATGCAAACGCTATAGCAGCTTCAGTAAAGTGACCATTGATCGAAGCTAGGATACCCAACGAAGCAAAGATGATAGCACCAATCGTCGAGCAAAGTCCGTCCGCGCCATCGATCAGATTCAAAGCATTGGTACATGCCAGTAACCACACAACCGAGAAAGGTACTGCAAGCCATCCCAAGTTAATGTTGAAACCTAGGATCGAAACATTGTGGATGGCAAAGCCGCCAAAAACCAAAATCGAGGAGGCGAATATCTGGCCGAGCAACTTTTGTCGACCGCGTAGATTCAACAAGTCGTCCGCGAAACCCACGACCCAAATTACTATCATCCCCAAGAATAGACTGAAGTACGGGATAATCTGGGAAATTGAGATATGGTTCCAATCAAAACGATAGATTCCTGGTACCAACAAAACGAGTAGGGTGGAAAGCAGAATGGCAGTTCCACCGGACCGAGCGACAACTCGTTGGTGAAGTTTGCGATGGTTATCCGGTTTGTCTATTACGCCAAACTTGATCGCCACCGCCCGAACAATTGGCGTGAACAGCAGCGACGCAAGAAATGCTAGGCCAAACATTACCAGCAGTTCATATGACATAGATATCTGACCTACTTGGCTGTGCATCATGAGGCAAAAGGCTGTACAGGGCGTAAGGTCCATGCTGATTAGGCGAATCAGCGAGTTCTAGCCTGGGAAGCTAGGAAAGCGATGACTCGCTTGCCTACAGGAGAGATTCTAACGAGAAATACAATTTCGCGAACTATCCGGCAGAGCAGATTAAGCCGAATAGGCGCGATTTGGCTGTCAGCACCGTAAGGTCAGGGGGTAGGGTACGCTGAGCTGTATCTGTCAAGCAGAGTTTTCGGAACAGGTCAAATAGAAAGCCTGGGCCCCCTAGGATCAGTGGGAAAGATCGTCTACCGCTACCTCCGCGAATCTGCCGCCGGTAAGTAGGTGTTCAGCTGGTTATTGGCTCCCTTCTAATCAAGCCCGTTAATGCAAGAAAGGCGTGGTTTTGCCACGCCTTCCTTTGAATCAAACTATGTATCTAGCACTTGCTATCGGAGCAACTCTCGAAGTCCGAAGGTGAAGAAGGCACCCATACCGAAGTTGATGGTCTCTTCACATGGCTTGTATTGCAGAATCAAAGTGTCTCCTGGCTTGATAATCGGTCGCTGTCGCGGATCGTTCATGGCCTTGGCAATGTCTACTTCGATTGCAATCTGTCCTTTGCAGGTAGGTCGCAGGATATACAAGCGTCCTGGTGGGACCACTTGCGTCGCCCCGCCTAGGCTGGACAGGCCGGTGTTAGCTTGGTTGGTTCCTGCGAGTCCGTATCCAGACATCGCCATGGCTCCCAAGGCATCAAGATCGTAGTCACGGGGTAGCGGATGTTGTCCACCAGGCAGCAAACCGCCAGTGAAGAAGAACTCGGTATCGCGAGTTTCGATCATCACGATATCGCCGTCTTGTAGGATCACGTCCTTCTGCGAAAACTCAGGGAATTGCCCTGGCGAGAATCGCAACGGAATGCGGAGGATGGTCGGATCTGGTGGCATCGGTGGCGGGCAGTTGCACGGATCGCATTTGTAGCTAGCGACCAAGTCCGAATACGCTCTCATGAAATCGATGCGAGCCTTCTTGTCTGCAGTCTTGCTGCGAATGATCTTAACTTCATTCTTGGCCGAGACACCGGGCAGACCGCCTGACTTCATCAAGGCATGCAGCACGTCGTTTTGGTAGGCATCCAGCTTGATGATCGAACCGCTAGCCGCGTAGTCCACTCCGAGACGTCCGGTTTGACCAGCTTGTACGCCTTGCAAGCCAGCGTTACTCAACTGAGTATTGCCTTGGCTGTCTTGCCTAACGACGGTTACGTTGACTTGACGCTTTCGAATCAAGGTTACAACGGGCGTTAGCTCTTTGTCTTGCTTCACCAATCCGGCGTCAATAAACGATTGACGTACTTTGTCGCGAGCTTGGTCTAACGTCAAGCCCTCAACTGCGATTGGGCGAACGAACGGCAGAGAGATCGATCCATCTTCTAACACGGTGATTGGAAAACCGGTCGATGGTGGAAGGGTACTCTGAGCGTCAGGAAAGTTCACCGGTGGCAACTGAGGCACATCGTCCGGCTTTGCGTAGGGCAACCAACCTTCTACGGCGATACCAACGATATCACCCGCGCCAAGGACGTAACTCCTGGGCTCTTCCTGTCCGAGCAAACTAATATCGATAGGAATTAGGTCGTTTTTCTCCCCGTCGAAATACTCAGGCGGGAGACGCTTGGCTGGGATACCGTCGATTGGACGTGTCAATGCGGTACAGCCAGAGAGAGCTCCCACAAAGCACAACGAAGACAGTGCAGCTGCGAGCCGACGAACCTTTTTTCTGGAATCCATGTTCATTTTCCGTATTGTCATGGCGAGGGCGCCTTAAAGGATTCGGATCGAGTCGGCTGGGACAACCTTGACCGGCTCATTTCAAGCATCGAACAACGAAAACAAGTCACAATCTGGCTTAGTTCGTGACTGGAAACGTCGGCGGTGATTGCGTATCGACCGGATATCCAGGCACCGAAGTACCTTGGTCACCGATTACTTGGTACGTTCCGCCAGTTGCATCACTTTGCTGGTAGACTGGGCTGGCCATCTGAATTGGCGTTTGACCAGTGCCGCATCCGTTCGGACCGCAACCATTGGTTCCGCACTGACCGCACTCAGAACTGCTCAGCAAGTGGCTGTACGACGAGACGCCGTCATCACGAGCAGCTTGCACGCCGTAAGGGTACCCTTGGAACCAAGCTGCTATACGAGCTTGACCCTGAGTGGATTGAAACTCCCAGCTCCAATACTCCTTGGGCGGAAAGCTTGGTGGACAACCAGGCTTGCCATCAGCGATCGCTTCATAACCGGCTCGGAAGCCAGCTTGAAAGTCGCGTGAGTTTTGCATGTCGCAGAAGTTCTGCTTACGACGATGCCACGCCTTGGCGGAGTAAGAACGATTTCTCAGTGTTTCCACCGTGTCGTTCCAAGTACCGCTTGAAGTTATGGATCGGACGCTCGAGCAACCGCATAGACCAGCCATCAGCACTATGGAAAGTGCCCCAATCAGTCTTCGGCGTTTAGCGCGAACCCGAGCGAGGCTCACACTTTTGTTGAACGATTCTGGCATCTGCTGCCCCCTTGCAACTCGTTTCACATCCTGGAAGCGGTACAAAAACTGTCCGCCAAAGTTGGATTGTTCAGTTAGCAAACGGTGATCGCGCAGTTGATTGCGCTCCGTCTGCGATGCCCTTTAGATCGAGCGTTAAGCTGTAACGAGTTGAGGAATTCTCGGGTTTATTCAGGTGGATTTGAATGTGTCGTAAAAACCGAGTATGCCAAATGAATCGAGTGGAATTGCTGTCTATGGGCATCCCATTGCGTGACTATCTAACCTAGTCGAGCTACAATTCAGGTACGCTACTATTGGAAAAGCCTCATCCACCAAAATAGCGTTACCCAAGAACGGCAACTCCCTGAATTTTGTGCCCGCTAGGTAAACCCAGGCTTTCCTTTAGATCTTTCCTCATTCCGCTTAACGTTGTTGTGCAAAACGAAAAAACGCTTGAACAAGACGGAATGCTGCTAAAAAGTACGTTGTGGGTCGGCCGAGGGTTAGTCCTTGGCTTGCTAGCGACCGCTCCCTGGTACTACGGGATGGTTACTTGGAACATGCAGGTCATCATGGTCTATTGGGCCATGGCTATCCTGGCTGTTACAGCAGTCGCAGTTGCAATGAGTCGCACTCGGTTCACCAGCCCTGGACTACTAGGTAATCTGCTTGTCGGTTTTCTGGTGCTCGGCATCATCCAGTTGCTTCCGCTTCCACAGTCGATTTACCAAGCGATCGCCCCTTCGCATCAATGGCAGGAAAAGGCCGTTGGACACGCGATGTCTCTCTCAGGAACGGTAGCTGGAACTGAGGAAGCTGAAATCCGCGCGGCAGCGAAGTCAGATGCCCCTACAGAATTGACGCTCAGCATCTATCCCTCGCAGACGCGAACTTGCTTGATGGGTTTGGCCGCGGCGGTGGCAGTCTTTTTCTGCTCAGGCGTCTTGTTTGCCGACAAGCTATCTAGAACTGTCTTGCTCGTATTCCTAGTTGCCATCACCGCCTGTTTCTCGATCCTAGGCATATTTCAGAACGTAGCTTGGGATTCTTGGACACTACTGCGAATGCCTACGGGAACGCATTTTGCCACGTTCGTGAATCGTAACTCGGCACCGCAATACATTGCCATAGGCATAGGCGCATCCATTTCTTTGATGGCCATGCGTAAGCGACTGAAGGACAAACAACGAGAAAAGAAGTATCAGCGACGCTATC
>CAUJKA010000320.1 GCA_963204965.1 Planctomycetota bacterium
ACCTATGTTCACTATTCAGCAATCCCTAAAGCCCCATAGTTGGCCTTGCAGTACGCAAGACTTGACGGATGGACCCATCTTATCTTTACGCCCAACCACAATGAATCTCGCAGTTTTCGACAATGACGTCGCGGCTCAATCCATTTGGCAACAATGTGCCAGTTCCGCCCATCTACAATTTCTCGCTGGAAACAGCCTTGAAACCCTAAAATCGATGCTTGAGCAGGATACCTGCGTAATCGTAGTCGACCAATCTGTTGCACCAACGGATTTAGTAGCTCTGGCAACAAGCTGTTGCCTTCAGTACCGACAGCATATTGTCATCTGTACCTCAGATAAATTGACGATTCACCACGCCGTTCAGTTGATGGCGCAAGGAGTCTTTTGGGCGTTTGAAAAGCCGCTCAAGAAACACTTGATCGATCAGACCTTGCCGGGCATAGTACAAACCGCAAGTCTCGTCCGGCAGCAGCTTCTTGAGTTTCGCCATTTAACCTCACTTTTCCAGACTCTGACCGTCCGTGAACGCGAAGTTCTGGATCTCATTCTCGAAGGCGTGTCAAACAAGGACTCCGCCGTCAAATTGGAGATCAGCGTCCGAACCGTTGAGGCTCGACGCGCTAAGGTTTACCACAAGTGCACTGCCGACAATCTTGTCGATTTGATTCGCAAAGTAGAGCGACTAGAACTTCTGCGTGCTCAATTTTCTCCCAAGAAGGCAGAGAGCCATGATTCGATTCTCCACCATCACCTTCGCTCTAGATCTGCCATGGGCAGGATAGGCTAAGTAGCAATCGGGAGCCCCGGGTCATCATTCGTCCACCATCAACACGCAAATTGGCGAGGGTGTGGAGATGATGCTGCGGTTGTAGTTCAGCTTGCCCGATTGTGAATCAACCACAAAACTGGCGAGGGTATGCGAGTCTTGCCCGGCTGCGAGAAGCCATTTGCCGCTGGGGTCTAGGTTGAAATTTCGCGGTGTCGCTCCTCGCACTGGTTCGACTTGCACTGCTTTCATCGACCCATCGTCGCCGATTTGAAAAACTGAAATCGAATCGTGGCCGCGATTAGCCGCGTACACGAACTTGCCGTTGGGATGAACGCGGATCTCAGAGCAACTCTTGAACTGCAATCGATCTAACTCTTCTTTTGCGACTGTCGGCACGGTCTGCCGCAAGGTCATTGTACCGGCTTGGCTATTCCAGTCGAAAAGTGAAACGGTGTAGTCCAGTTCATTCAGTACGTAGATCCACTTTCCATTGCCATGAAACTTCATGTGCCGCGGTCCAGCTCCAGCAGCAACCTTGCCTGAGCCGTGGGGTGTAAGCGAGGCTGTAAGCGTGTCCACTTTGTAGATCACGACTTGGTCGAGTCCCAAGTCTGGCACAAAGGCAAACTTCTGATCGGGAGAAAAGCCGGCCCAGTGAGCGTGTGAGCTATCTTGTCGGCCAGCAACCGCTTTGCTGCCGCCTTCATGCTTCACCAGTTGAGTCCGCTGGGTGATCGTTCCGTTCTCGGCTACGGAAAAGGCAGCTACTGAACCACTGCCGTACTGGGCGGTGAGAATTGTTCGGCCATCGGACGAGATACTCAAATGTGCCGCTCCGCCATCGCCAATCGGCTGCGAACTCGCAAATTCGAGTTCGGCATCCTTTCCTGTCTTAGTTACTTGGAAGCCAGCCACGACTTGCTGACCATCCAATCCACCGACTGCGTACAAAATTGGAAGCGAAGGATGTAGAGCTAAGAACCCGGGCCCAGACATCTCTGCGACTAGTCTTGAGTCGGAAAGCTTGCCTGTCGCTGAGTCGAGAGTGCAATGATAGATTCCCTGGCTGGGCTTACCGCCGGTTCCGATCCAAACATCTTGTAACTGCGCACTGATCGAACTTTGAAGCAGGATTGTCATGATCGATACGACTGCGAGTTTTGTCAGATTGCTGAATGTTGATGAAGTGCTTGTCATGGTCAGTTGAAGAATTTTTGTGAGGAGTGTGAAGGCGAGGGAGTTGTAACGGACCTAATCGTAACCGAAACCGAGGTGGACTTCCAAAAGACTAGCCGGAACCGCGTTAGCGTCCGGTTCTCTCTGTTGTTTAGCGTGATTCTCCGTTCGGTTAGACTCCGGTCACTGGCAATGCCAAGAAACCGAAGCCTAACGGCATTTCGGCTGGTTCGGAAACTCCACCGTCGGTCTAAGTGGAAAGCTCAATAGTGGATGGAGGTTAATCTTCGGGAGGTTGAGAGCTGAAGATCTCATTCATAATACGACCCAGACTGCCTAATTGTTCCATAGTGTCATTTCATCTCAGGTAAACCGGAAGGACTAGTGGGCCTGGTTGAGCAAATTGCCGAGAAAAGCAACTTGAGCGATCCGCCGAAATTCATTCAAGTTTAATGCGTTTGGTGCCGGGCCAAAAGCGACTGTCGTAGTCTCGGTCGACGCAAGTCGACAGTTTCGCTGGACTTACGCGAACAGGGGCCTTTTCGCAGCCCGAACGAACGTCAGGCGACTGACAGTTTTTCCACCTATTCGTTGATTGGAAAACAAGTTTCTAGACTATGATGTCCGATGCCCGATAGTGGCTGGCGCTTGAAAGTTTCAGCCCTGGAAGGTGATCCCAAGCAAGGTTTCGGGAATCGGTCCGGATTATGTTTGACATCAAAGCTAGCAATCCTAAAATCGCCCCCACTTCACCCGCTCTTCAAGCGACTTCCGATGCGAAGGACTTGAGCAAAGCGAGCGAAGTAAAAGGCAACAACTTGTAACGATGCGCGACTTGTCGGCTTCAGCAAACTTTGCGAGCTGACAAAAAAGTAGGTGGCCCTTCTTTAGCGAAATGCAAGTTGACCAGGAGCGTGGCAAGGTATGCCACGAAGAGTCAAACTACCCGTACACCGCGCAGGATATGCGCAGTGATTTGACCGATAGGAGTGCGCGCCGAGCATGGCACACGAAGTGAACCAGAGCGAAAGGGATATCGCTGCTCAAGTGCGATCTGCTCTGGTCCATAGGATCAGCTCAGAACGCCTGGAATTATGGATTCCACCGGACACCGCTTGGAACTTCCAGCAGGGAGTACTGACGTTAGCCTTTACAGAAGACTTTGCTTGTCAGCTTTGTCGAAAGATGTTGCTCAAGGAAATCTCGAGCGCACTTGTTGAGGCGGTCGGTCCTGACCACCAAGAGATTCAATTTGTTGTCCGAAAAGCGAAGACGATGAGCCTATTTGAGCAGGAGAGCGAAGCGACCGATGTCGATAGCAGCGCGCCTGTTCTGCGCAGTGCTACGTCGTCATCCTCTGCCGCGGACCGTTCAGCACCCCCTGCCCTTCGCAATCGACGCGATACAATCCAAGCCAGATCACAAACCGAAAATTTGTTTGAAGCCGATGTTCCAGCATTGACTGATGTAGTTGCGGATCGCTCCATCACGACCACGATGGACATTCCGTCATTGAGTCCTGTTGAGCTGGCATCGTTGCAACAATCGGTGGACCGACAATTACAGGCCGAGAGTCGTAAGCCTCAGCCAAATCAATCGCTTGCGTCCAGCCTACTCGAGCTGAAGCAGAGCGGCGATTCGCATGTTGAATCGAACTTGCAACATGAATCAGTGGCTAGTCGACGAGTCCCATCAATCGCGGCCAATTACGACGGAAACGAACAGTCAAACGTAGGTTCCGAACAGTCGTCGTCGCCAATTAATCGGCCAGCTTCGATGGAGCAAACGCAAGCTCCACTATGGAATACAGTTTTGTCGGGTGATTCCAATCAGCTAGCCTGGACCGCAGCCAAGATGGTGTTGTCCGAGCCGGGGCGAATGACTCCCGTGTTACTGCATGGTCCAACGGGAACGGGCAAGTCGATGTTGCTATCGGCTATGGTCCAACGCATGCGCGGCGAGTTACGAATGCGCCGCGTGGTTCATATGACCAGCGAGCAATTCACGAACGACTTTACCGAAGGTTTGCAAGGCGGCGGTTTGCCGATGTTTCGTCGCAAGTATCGCGACGTGGATGCCTTGTTCTTGGACGATATCCAGTTCCTCATCGGCAAGCGATCGACTTTGGCCGAAGTTCGCCACACGATCGACAATTTACTTCGCGCAGGCAAGCAAGTTGTGTTGACTGCGGATCGATCACTGACTGAGCTAACCGCGTTAGGCGACGAATTGGTCGGTCGACTTCGCGGCGGTTTGGTGACTCCGCTGTTTCCGTTGGATGAGAAGATCCGGCTCAGCCTTCTCAAGCAACAAACACTGGCCGCAGGAATTTCCATTGATTCGGAATCGCTCGTCCAATTGGCGCATCGCGTGGCTGGCGATGGTCGCTTGATTCGCGGCTTAGTCAATCGACTCAAGGCTGTCTTCGCGCTGCGAGGCGAGAAGATCGAGTGGGATCAATGCTGGACAGCCGTTATGGATCTCGTTCAAGCTACGCAACCGGTTGTTCGGTTAGTGGATATTGAACGAGCGGTTTGCAATATGTTTGGCTTACAGGCTGATAGCCTACAATCCAACAGCAAGATGCGTTCGGTAAGTCAGCCGCGTATGTTGGCGATGTTTCTCGCGCGTAAGTACACACCAGCGGCTTACAAAGAGATTGGCGATTACTTCGGACAACGCAGACACAGCACTGTTATCTCCGCGGAGAAGACTGTGTCGTCGTGGTTAACCGATAACACACTGTTGGAAGGCACTCGCAATCTTTCCGTTCGCGAAGCAATCCGTTACGTTGAAGCTCAGCTTCAAGTAGGCTAGTGGCTCGTCAAAGCTAAAAATCGGGGTTGTCTGTAGTGGACGAGGTTACGAGTCCCGCGACCGCTGTCGACTAAAAAGGACTCGTAAACACGTCCCCAAAACAAAAACTAAGCTGTGGCGATGCACTAGGTCGTTTCAAAAAGCCTAACCAGTAGTTCCAGTGCTTGTTACATCGTGGATCGACGTGTAGAATTAAATTAGACACGCAAGTCCACTTATTAGGAGCACCGCCATGCGAAAGAATGAACCCATCACAAGCGTGATGTCGAAGGAACTTATCACTGTTCACGAAGCAGATCCAGTTTCCAAAGTTCGACAGTTGATCGAAGCCTATCACGTGCATCATGTTCCGGTGGTCAAAGGTGCCACCTTGATCGGCATCGTTAGCTGGACGGACATTATGCGAATCTCGTTCGGCGAGTTCGGTAATCAGGACGGCAAGCAATTGGACACAATCCTCGATCACACCTATAAGATGGTCGATGTGATGGTTTCCGACCCGATTAAGCTGAATGTATCGGGAACCGTCCGCGAGGCTGCTAGAATTCTCAGCGAAGGCAATTATCACGCACTGCCAATTGTCGACGGCGACAAGTTAGTTGGCATCGTGACTTCGACTGATCTGTTGAAGTTCCTTGCCGAGTTGTAGGAGCTTTTTAAAGTGGCGACGCGAAGCTGAACAACTTCATCGAAGGGCTTTTCATCACCCGATGCGTTGTTTTTGAAGTTGCGCTATTTCTGGGATTTCGGGCCGAAGGCCCAGCGATTTACCTAGCCCAGCCCAACGGGCTGGGTCATCAAGCTTGTGTAGGTTAATGGCCAACGGCCCAACGGTTTGCACGCAAACCGTTGGGCCGTTGGCCATTATTTTTATCGTTCAATTCAAATCCCAGCCCGATGGGCTGGGCTAGGTAAACGGACCGGGCTTCGCCCCTAAAACCTAATCTTGCAACATCAAACTACCGGCTTCGGTTCAAGAAAACGCTTTACAGCGTTACCTACTCCTGCGAATGCGCTTCGGCGTACTTGAACTCGCGGCCATGGCTGGCGATGTAGTAGGCAACGCCCACACCAGCGATTGCAACTGTGACCAATCGGTAAACTGTTGCGACCAAGATTGCGGAAAAAGCTTCAGGCAGATTGGGAAGCGTTTTAAACAGTCCTGCAATCGCACCCTCTTGAACGCCAATGCCACCTGGAGCAATCGGTAGTGCGCCAGCGGCCATCGCAGGCGGAACGACCATGAAGTGCTGTTGTAGCGTAGGAGCTTCGGAGTAAATGCCCCAAGACACAAAGCAAACACTTAACGTTAGCAGACTGTGAACAACCACAGCACCCAGAATCAGATTGGGTATTGTCGTCGATCGCTTGCGGAGAAGTCGTACGCATCTAGCCATTCGCCCCAAGGTCTCACCAATCCATGGAATACGCTTTTCACCCCAGAGAATCAGTCTGTCAAACCACTGACCGCCGTAAACAGCTATCAAGAGGGCAACAATTGAAACGATCATCAGCCCTCCGGCTGCTCGGCCTATGTTCAACAGCAAGGGCGGCACGTTTTCATCAGCGAAGACCAAGATCGACAGCCACGCAAGGATGATCAATCCCAGAAGTCCGATCGCTCGATCCAGCAGCACACTGGCGATCGCTTCGGGCCGTTTGGAACTCTTCTCTTTGGCAACGAGTATCGCTTTAAAGAGATCGCCGCCAACGCTGCCTAGCGAGATGAAGTTCAACAAGTATCCGAGGAACCCGAGTCGCAATGCTTCTTTGGTCGTGAATGGGATCTCTAAGCTGACCACCAACATTCGCCATCGAAGAATGCTGATCACAATGGCTAGTAGCGCCGACAGCTGGGCTAGCAGAAGCATGTCCCAGCGTTTGGGTTGATTCCAAAACGCCTCGTAATCCGCTCGCTCAACCGTGGATAGCAAATAGACCAGCAACGCGAGCGGAAGAATCAACTTCAGCAAATTGAGCAGCGACTTTTTCAACGGGCTTACTTTTCTTGGCCTGATTCCAGAACGGCCATGAAGGCTTTCTGAGGGATGTCCACCGATCCAATCGACTTCATCCGTTTCTTACCTTCCTTCTGTTTCGCCCACAGCTTTCGCTTACGACTAATGTCGCCACCGTAGCACTTGGCTGTCACGTTCTTGCGGAGAGCAGACTTAGTTTCGCGAGCAATGACTCGCGTGCCGATGGCTGCTTGAATGGCTACTTCAAACATATGCCGTTCGATCTCTTCCTTCAGCTTCTTGACTACCGCGCGACCGCGTCGGTCCGCATCGCCGCGATTGCATATGATACTCAGCGCATCAACTCGCTTGTTGTTGACCAGGATATCCATGCGGACCAAGTCAGCAGGTTCGTACCCGATCACTTCGTAATCCATGGTACCGTAGCCGCGCGTGGCGCTCTTAAGCTTATCGTGCAGATCGTAGATCACTTCGGCAAGCGGGAGATCGTAAGTGATCATCGCCCGCGTCGTCGAGAGATACTCTGTTCCGCGCTGGACGCCACGACGATCCTGGCTCAGCTTCATGACTTGGCCAATTTGGTCGATGGGCACCAAGAAATTGACGCGAACGATCGGTTGCTTGAAGTCCTCGATGTCTCCGGAATCGGGAACATCTTGCGGCTTGTGGATCTCCATCTCTTCGCCGCGCTTGTTCGTAATCAAGTAGGTTACGTTGGGAGCGGTTTGAATGAGATCGACATCGCACTCGTTCTCAAGTCGCTGCTGGATAATCTCCATGTGCAGCAAGCCTAAGAATCCGCAGCGAAATCCGAAGCCCAATGCATCGCTGGTCTCGGCTTGGAATTCAAAGCTAGGATCATTGATACTCAGCTTCTCAAGTGCATCGCGAAGTTCGGTGAAGTCTTGGCCTTCGCTGGGGTACAGTCCGCAATAGACCATCCGCTTCGGCTCTTGGTAACCATCCAAGACTTCTGCGGGATGGGGAGTTGAGTCCACGACTGTATCGCCGATGCAAACGTCTTGAAGCGACTTGATGTTGCAGATCAAATAACCCACTTGCCCAGCATGTAACGAGGGCGACGGTTTGCGTTTGGGAGAAAAGTGGCCAATCTCGAGAGCTTCGTAGGTAGCATTCGCGCGGACCAAGTGAATCTTCTCGCCTCGCTTCACAGTCCCGGACATCAATCGAACGTAGGTAATCGCGCCGCGAAAATCGTCGTAGTGAGAATCGAAGACCATCGCTTGAAGTTTTCCTGCGGGATCTCCAACTGGCGGTGGAACGCGAAGGATGATCGCTTCGATCAGCTCTTCAATTCCAATCCCGGCTTTAGCACTACACTTGACGACATCGTCGGGATCGATGCCCAGCGACTGGGACATTTCGGCGGTGACTTCATCGACTCGCGCGTAGGCCAAGTCGATCTTGTTGATCACTGGAATGATCTTCAGATCGTGCTCCATGGCAGCGTAGGCATTGGCGACGGTTTGCGCTTCGACGCCTTGGAAGGCATCCACCAAAAGCAGCGCACCTTCGCAGCAGGTCAAGCTACGCGAGACTTCATAGTGGAAGTCGACGTGGCCAGGGGTGTCGATCAAGTTCAGTTCGTACAATTCGCCTTTGTATACAGTTCGCAGAGTAACGGCTTTGGCTTTGATCGTAATACCACGTTCGCGCTCAAGGTCCATACCGTCGAGCAATTGCTCACGCATTTCGCGCAATGTTACTGTGCCGGTCTTTTCAAGTAGCCGGTCGGCGAGCGTACTTTTGCCGTGATCGATGTGAGCGATGATGCAAAAGTTGCGAATGTGGGAAATTGGGATTTCAGTTGACGTAGTCAGGACAAAACTCCTACCGTTACCAGAGGCTATACCGGGCTCTTCCGCGGCTCAGTGGGATATTCTCTCGTAGTCCGCTTTGGCGGTCCCAGCGGCTCCAATGTACCCGGCGTCACTGCCGAGCGAAGCAAACTCAATTTTCGTCCCAGCGGACACATTTGTGAATGCTCGTTCGTCAAACACTCGCCTTATTGCCGCTAAAAAACGTTGTCCAACCGAACATTTCGAACCCCCGAAGTTCATTGCACCGCCCAAAACTACCAAACCCGGGTCGATCAGCGTTACGATCGTGGCGACGCCAATCCCCAAATAAAAGGCCGCTTCGTCGATGATTTCTAGGGCTAATTCGTCACCCACTAAAGCCGCATCGTAGACATTTCGGGCGGTTAGAGTGCCAGCCGAGGACAACTGAGCAGCTAGACAACTGACGGGACGAAGCATAGCCAATTCCTGAGCCCGCTTCGCGACCGCGCTGGCTGACGAGTAGGCCTCCAACTGACCTCGACCTCCACCCCAAACGCACAAACGAGCGTCGGGAGAACTGTCGACGATGATGTGGCCGCATTCACTGCCAGCACTATTCACGCCATTGATCAGGCGGCCTTCGTGAATGATTCCCCCACCCACGCCAGTTCCCAAGGTCAACATCGCTAAGGTGTGAAAGGCCGATCCGGTGCCTACCCAGAACTCGCCGTAAGCCGCCGCATTGGCGTCGTTGATGAAACTGACTGGACAGTCGATAGCTTTAGCCAGCGCGTCCCGAATTGCAAACCCGTACCAATGTGGCAAGTTAGGCGGCTCGACCAAGATGCCGCGTTGCAGACACATCGTTCCCGGGCTGCCTAGACCAACGCGGGCGAGGTGATTGTGAGGTATTCCAGTTTTTTCAAGCAATGCTCGACCCGCCTGAGCCATGCGATCGACGGCCTGCTGTGGCCCCGCCTCCTCGCGAGTCGGAATGCTGTCAAAGGCAAGTGTTTTGCCTGCGTTGTCTACAATTCCGATCTTCACGCCCGTGCCGCCAAGGTCAACGCCCAAGAAGTATGGTTGTTGCGATTGAGCTAGTGGGATGATCGGCTGTGATGTCATAGTTTCTAGACGTGGGTTCGTGTTGCTGAATGGTTCGAATAGTATAGGAATTACCGCAAACTACGCCCAGTGAAGTTTCTGGGCCTTGAATGAACGGTTTGCCCTGCCACATGTGAAGGAACTATGATACGTCTCCTGTTACAATTTGCGGCATCACTCTGTTTTTGAACCGCAGGCGCTAGCCGCCGTCGGGATTTGGTTTTAGGGGCGAAGCCCTGGCCGTTTACCTAGCCCAGCCTGTAGGGCTGGGTACGTTATTAGCGAGAAAAACAAAGGGCCAACGGCCCGACGGTTTGAGCTCAAACCGTCGGGCCGTTGGCCCCAAACGTGCTCATGCCCCATCACCCAGCCCGATGGGCTGGACTATGTAAATTGCTGGGCCTTCGGCCCGAAATCCCAGAAAACACGCAACTTCAAAACTAGCGACTGCGCTTCACCCTTCATCACCTCAAGCTACTACTGCATGAGCTCCAATACTGAACATTATCACTTCGTAACTGGGCGGCTTGCAGAGCC
>CAUJKA010000321.1 GCA_963204965.1 Planctomycetota bacterium
CGAACAGTTGATCCATGTAATTGGTTACAACGATATCTAGAAGTCCATCACCATCGATATCTGCCGCATCCGTCCCCATGCTTCCGTTGATTCCGCCGCGAGCATCATAGGCGACGCCGATCAGTAAACCCTCTTCAGAGAAATTGCCCTTTCCATCATTTTGGTAGAACAAGTTTGGTTCGCCGTCGCACCCCACGAAAATATCTACGTCGCCATCCTGATCAAAATCGGCCGCCACCACTCCCATACTCGGGCCGGCTACGTTGGATATTCCAGAGAGTTTGCTGATATCCTGAAATGTTCCACCGCCGTTGTTTAGGAATAGCGAGTCTGGTGTTGGGCGAAAGTCGCGTGGGCCGGGAGGATACGGGAGAGACTTTGGCGCTAGCTCGTGGTGTCGTTTGAAATCAAAGTCGAGATAGTTTCCTACGAATAAATCCAGGTCGCCATCGTTTTCGATGTCGAGGAATGTGACGCCAGCACCAAACTTGTCTTGGTCGCCAACGCCAGCGAAAGTAGTGACGTCCGAAAATGTACCATCGCCGTTGTTAAGCATTAGTGCTTTCGTTCCAAAATTGCTAATGTAGAGATCTGCGAAGCCATCGTTGTTGAAATCGCCTGCTGTAGCACCAACTCCATAATTGGTCTCCGTTAGATGCGAAGCGCTAGTCGCATCATGAAATTTCATCGCGCCGCGATTGAGAAACAGACGATCAGTAGGTGTAGGGGTAATTGTTCTGCCTGGCAAAGCGACTCCATTGACCAAGTAGACGTCGATTAGACCATCGCTGTCTGCATCAAATAGACAAAGTCCAGCGCCAACAATCTCGACCAGATAGTACTGATCTGTGCCTCCGTTTTCATACTGAAAGTTGATTCCAGTAGAAAGAGTCACGTCGGCTAAACGTATTGTGCAAGGTGGATCATCAGCCACGATCTTTCCAAAAGACAGTCCAAGCCACAGCCAAGCAAACAGGAGATGCCTAATATTCATGCAACACTCATTTCTGAATTGGAAGAGCAGATATTGCTTTTGCACGTTCGAAGGCTTTGTTTGCTTCATCCAATTCACCAGTCAGTTGATAGCTCGCTCCAAGAATCATCATTGCTTCGGGATTGTTTTGAGTGGTAAGTATCTTGCTAACTATTTCGCGTGCTTCGAGCGGTCTTCTCAAGCCAACGTAGACCTTGGCCAGAGGTATTTGCAAGATAACTTCATCAGGGTGAAATTTAAGGCCGGATTCCAGAGTTCGAGCAGCTAGTAACTGGTTCTTTTCACGAAAGGCTAGTCCAGCTAGGTTGGTGAAGTTCACAATATTCTCAGGTTGAATGTCGATCAAGCGTTGATAGACGACAATGGCATCAGCCACTCTGTTAGCTTCGACCAGCTGTTCTGCAAGATAGACTAAAGTGGGTGGGTCATTCGGTTTGATCTGTATACTTCTTGTTGCCAACCGCAGTGATTCGTTGGTGTTCCAAGTCTTCTTCTCCTGAACTGCAGAGAGGTAGAAAAGCCTTGCAGCTCGATCACGAAGTGAAGCTTCGAACTTCTGCTGAAACGGTTGTAGTTCTCCCTGGGCGTCGGTAGCCTTTGCGGAATCCTGTAGCGTTTTGAGTTTCTCGCGGAGTTCAGCGGCTTGCTGGCGATCACCCTTACGAGCTAAGACTGTCACTAAGACAGGCCAAACATCGATCTCAGTTTGTCCCAGCTCAAGTGCTTTTTGCAAACTCGTCTCGGCATCTACAGTCTTACCAAGTTGATTTTGGACTTTACCCTTTAGCAACCAACTATCACCATAGTCTGGAAACCGATGTGTGATCTCCTCCGCGATCTCAAAGGCTTTTTCTGCTTGCCCTGAACGATCATATGCCACTGCAAGTTGATGATAGGTTCCTGCAGTTTCAATCGACTTGGAATGCGCGAGTTCGATAAGCTTGATGGCTTCTTCAGCCCGCTCCTGGGCAGTGAGGAAATGGGCGTATCGAATGTAAGGATCATGTTCCGTGGGTTGTAACGCAACGCAAGCCTTCCACAATCTGTCAGCCTCATCTAATTGGTTGAGATCGTAGTACACCGAAGCGCAAATATCCAAAGCGGTTGAATCCTTAGCATAAAAAGCTTCGAGATGTTTCGCTTGTGAGATCATCTCTTCCTGTAGTTGGGCCATTTCAATTGGCTCGGGAGATGTGGGCAACTGAAAGGGTTGCCCTGTGGTCGAATCTGAAATTTCGATGGCGTCTGCTTGTAGCCTCGGTCCTCGGCTTGACGAATTTGCTTTCTTGTTAAGCAAAGGATAAAGCACCCAAACACTGGATACTACCAGCGTTACGCCAGTCAGAATAAGTCCAAGGCGGATCAGACCATTACCGAGTCGCGGATCGATTTCCTTGATGCGTTGCGTCTTGGCGGATTTCTTGCGATTCATGTCCCACCGTTGGTATGCTGTCGAACACGCTACGAGGCACCAGAGTGACAGTCATTTGTTACGATATCGGCATTAATTGCGAATCGTCCAATTTTAGTCGATTGCGATGTCTTATTCCACGCTAGTTCAGCTTAAAGCCTGAGGAATGCACCTTCTCGCGAGCTATGAGATAGGAGGATTGTAGGCGATTTACCCCTTCCTCTGGATTTCTCGCGAGAGTCGTCACGGTATTTGGAGCTTCGATTCGACGGATTTCAGATGGGTTGCAATTCGAATCGAAAAAACAATGTCATCGACCGCTGTCGTGACTCTACACTGCACTACGAAGGACCTTGCATCCCATGCCTTCGATGTTGGTGGCCAGGGACCTACCGTGTGAGTACTAGAGGCTGTCGCTCGGGGACGGGCAGGATGATATGAAGGAAACGCCCTGATCGCGAGCTAAGGATTGCTGCCTCTTCGCCAACGCATTCGTTAAAGCTCTTGATGTTCTGCCTCAGTGTCTCAGATGAGGCCGGTAGGTTGGTGGCTAAGCTGGTTGCGTTTTGCTTGAGTGCTTCTTCAAGCTTCACGGCAAACGATACTTGCGTCTCGATATTGGTAGCCGTGCGAAACTGATCTGCGTCAGCTCGGAACTGCTTGAGCCACTGATCGGTCACTCCCGATTGTTCGGCGGTCAAGGATTCGACTTTGCGGTAGTCTTGATCCAGCTCGCTCGCACAGGCCCGCCACTGCTCGGCTGACTTGGCCCTCGCAGCATCTAAGTTGTCGTAGATGGCCAAAAGGTAGATCAAGGCCCCGACTACGACGGTCAGCATTCCCAGCGTAATGTAGGTCAGTTTTTTGCCAGAAACGCCTGGAACGCTGGTTGTTGATTCAGAAGTGGACTGTGGACTCAAGCGAATGCCTTCAAGGAAACGGATTTGTAGAGACCTAACCGATCAGATTGTGAGTATTCAACTGTACTTTGCAACCGGACTAGAGATTTCCAAGGATTACGGCATTCAAGGATCGCGGAATTGCCGTCATCGAATGCCAGCAATCGGTGTCATCTTGTTTCGACTGGTCTAGCGACGCGAGGACTGGATTTGCTACTTTCGCTGAACCGATTGTCTTAACGTTACGGACAAAAGGTCATCCAAGACCTATTGCGGTTGCACTCCGCCGCGCGGAAACAGGTTTTATGCGATTCAAATTCAGTCTAGTTTCAATGCCCAAGATGATTTGCCTGGCAGGGCTTGTCTTGCTGGTCGGCTGCACTGACGGGCTGTTGTATAAGATGAAGACGATCAATCCTTACTACCGCCAGGAATGGCAGAAGGATCGCGAGCTTGGCGTCACATTCGTGGAACGAGTGGACGAGATAAAGAATCTGCAAAATTGGCTACCAAGCATGGATTCGTCCGAGCAACTGGTATGGGCAGAGAGACTGGAGAAGATTATCAAGTCGGACCCAAGCCCCGAGTTGCGTACTTTGGCAGTTCAAACCATCGCGTCCATCCAAGGGCCTGTAACCATTCAAGCTTTGAACTCAGCATCCACAGACGAAGCGGAGAAGGTGCGTCTAGCTGCTTGTGAAGCTTGGCGAATCGTCAAAGGGACAGACGCTCGGAATATGTTGATGACCCTGGCAAACAATCCAAAAGAAACGCCGAGTATTCGTCGTGCGGCGATTGCAAGTCTAGGTGCCTTCGAAGATGCCGACGTTAAATCCTCACTGGCTAGACTCCTGGATGACAAGAGCCCGGCAATTCAGTTTCAGTCAACTCAGAGCCTCAAGCAAATCACCGGCAAAGATTACGGCGGCGATATTCAAGCTTGGCGCGACTTCATGCAAGGCAAGGATGTCCCCGAGCCCGACACCTCGTTCATGGCAACAGTTTGGGAAACGCTCGACTGGAGTCGCTAGTCCGATCACACTCGATTCCCATAGTGTGCCACGCCACTCCGTGGCGTTCTTCAGGGGTCCCTTCATAACCCGAAGCGTAAGTTTTGACATTGCGCTTTTGAAGACCGGGTCAAGAAATCGTGCTCGTGCTCAATGAAATGGTGCTCGTAATCGTTCTCGAAAGACCGGAATCGAGCACGAGCACCGTCTCCGACTGAGCACGAGAACGAGTACGAAAATCCGAGGAATGCGATAGGCTGCGACGAACGCTTTTCGTTAAGCAGCCTATCGGATCTGTCTCTATGAAACAGTGCTTAGTCTCGTTGCAGCGCAATCAGAATGCGCATGACATACCACAACATCAAAGCTACTGAAGCAAAGAGTGCCAACGAGGCAGCGACGTGTTGATTGGTGTTGTAGTGGTGCATGACGTTGGAAGTGTCATACAGAATGTAGCCCGCAGCCAAGCCGACCAAGGCGACCGAAAAGAACAACCCCAATGAAAACCCGGTAAAGTAGGCAGCAATCGCAAAACCGAACGCCGCCAATCCGGCGAGGAATAGGTAACGGCCCAACCACGAGAAGTCGGCACCGGTCAAAAATACCATCGCAGTTAGACCACCAAACACAACACCCGTAATAATTCCGGCCTTAAGCGGAATCGCACCGCTAGGATCCATCTTCACTGCAATTGCCATCAGGGGCAAGAACAAGAAGGCTTCAGCCACCACATACAGACTCAGTCCTGCATACTGCAAGCCAGGGCTGGCATTGGAACGAGCCCACTTCTCAGCAATCCAGCTCACCAGCATGAATCCACCCAGGATCAGAAACCAGCCTGGACCGGAGAGAAATCGACCGAAAGTTCCCAACAAGGTTGCGGGCGGAAAGATCACGAGCAGAAGGGCTTCAATAAGGATGAAGGCCAGTACCGCGCCGGCGAGATGCAGGTAGGTTCGACGAATAAAATCGGTTCGTTCACTGACAGTTGCTTGAGCGACGGCTGTACTGCCACTTAAGGCATAGGGGTTATCAAATTGCATGGCGTAGTTCCTGTGGAATTCACTTTGGGCGTTCCGGGTCCACCCGTCTGTAGTATTTTTCACACATGGTAAAGCATGTGTCAAGGAAATTCTAACTGAAAACTATACCGCATTCCCAGTCCAGCGGTTCAAGCATAGGCCTTGGTAAACTGGATGCCCTTGACAAATCGGTGCCTCACCATAACCATTATGGCGGTAATAACGGTACTATATCGCTATCTTAGGAGCGGTACACAGGGCGCGCAATTCGAACTACTTCAGCAACTGCCCTTCGAAGATATCAATCACTAATGAACTTCCACACGGCCTCATTCTCACACTGATTGTGAGAAAGAGGTCGTGTTTTTTTGGTAAACGCTAAACGTCTTAGTGGCAGAGTTCTGCCAAAACACTGCTGCCACCCTCGTTACGATTAAGGGAATGAACAATGTCTGATTTAGTTCCTATGACTCGTGACCGCTACAACGAAATGCGAGCGGAAGTCGAGCATTTAGAAACAGTCGAGATGCCGAAGATCGCCGAGAAAATCGCCGAAGCTCGCGCTGAAGGTGATTTGAAGGAGAACGCTGAGTATCAAGGTCAGCGTCAGAATCAAGGCATGATGCAAGCCAAAATCAATCAGCTCAAGCAAGCTCTTGCCAACGCTTACATCATCGATCCAACCAAAGTTGCCAAAGATGAAGTTGGCCTACTGGCTACTGTAACGGTTAAGGATCTGGATTACGACGACGAAGAGCAATTCACCTTGGTGGGCTCGGGCGACGAAGACTACGACACTGGCAAGATTCTCTCTTCCAGCCCGATCGGTGCCGCACTGTTGGGCAGGAAAATCGGCGACAAAATCGAAGTGCCTGTTCCCAAGGGGAAGCTCAGGTTCCAAATCATCAAGATCGACTATCAAGTTTAACGACGCGGAAGTAGACCGTCAGAGACGGACTACTCCGATTACTACGAGAACCTAGGCTAATGACCAGCGACAAAACGGCGACCAGCGAGAATTCAGCTTCCGGCGAAACGCCTCCGCACAAAGAACCCTCGATGGGTCCTGCTTGCTTGGTGGTTACGATCCTTGCTTTGGCCGGCAGCGTTGCCGTGTGTGGACTGGGAAGCTGGTTAGTCTTCCGCGATCAACCCGCCCTGGCCATGAAGGCAATCCAGAAGCAACTGATTCCTTGGGTCGAAGGCAGCCAACTGTCGCCTAATGACAAGCAGTCGATTGTCGAGCAGCTGGATGGGCTGGTCGTTGAGATCGAACTCGGCAAAATCAACAAACAACAGTTGAGCCGCCTGCATAACTGCCTGCAGGATAACCCGGTAATTTTGTGGGGCGGAATCCAGTCCATAGAAAACCAAGCAGCGGCCGCCGGATTAACCGAGACGGAGATTGAATCGCTCAAACGTACTAATCAGCGACTGTTGCGGATGGCTACGGAACGAAAAATGGGCCGTACAGACCTGGAATACACCATCCAGCAACTGTCAAAAGTCAACAAGCAAGGCGATACCTTAGAGGTCAATTCTGACCTGACGGGAGAGCAGATTCAGATCTACATGAAGCGGGCGGAAACCCTGCTGACAAGGTCCAAGATTGCCAACGAGCCCTATGAAAAAACACCCGCAGAAGCTTTCGGTATTTTGCTGAAAGCGGCCCTCGAAGTACCCAAGTAGAACTAGAATATCACAATCTAATTCTCCTTTAAATTCGATGCAAAATCACTCATGGCCTATCTAACTGCTATCAGCGGCTCGGCGTTCGGAAAACGCATCGACCTCAACAAACCGTCGATGATTCTGGGCAGACACCCTGAATGCGACATCATCATCGAAGTTGGTGCTGTCAGTCGCCAGCATGCCAAAATCGATACCGTAGGTAAAGGCTTTCAACTTGCCGATCTGAACAGTCGCAACGGCACCTATCTGAATGGTCAGTTGATCGACCGGCCCACCGAACTTCAAGATGGCGACCTCATCCGAATCTGCGACGTGGAATACTCCTTCCACGATCCCGTGCTGCAAGGTTCCAGCGAGCTAAAGATCGGTGGCTCGAGTTTTGGCATCATGATGATCGAAGATGCCCAGGATGAATCCAAGCAGCGTGCTGTTAAGAACAAGTTAGACATTCGAGGTAGCACCTACGGGACTCAGTTGACGACTTCCGCCGAAGCTCGCCTGCAGGCTGTTTTGGACATTTCTCAAAGCCTGGGTCGTAGCGTCCGCTTGGAAGAAGTTCTTCCTAAAGTGTTGGACACTTTGTTTCGCATCTTCCTACAAGCCGATCGAGCGTTCATCGTCTTGATCGAAAATGGGCAGTTGATTCCCAAGTGGATCAAGACTCGCCATGAAGATCAGCAAGAGAGCTTTCGGATCAGTCGTACCGTCATGCGCGAAGTGATGGCTACCAAAGAAGCGATCATCTCTCTGGATGCGTCTACCGATGAACGCTTTGAGATGGCCCACAGTATCTCTAGCTTTCGAATTCGATCGATGATTGTTGCCCCGCTACTGGACAGCCAAGGCGAAGCAATCGGTGCGATTCAAATGGACACAGTGGACTCCAAGCGACAGTTCGAAAAAGGCGACTTAGAAATTCTTGCCAGCATCGCAATTCAAGCTGGTATCGCCATCGAAAATGCTCAGTTGCACGAGGTGGTGCTCGAACAAAACCGCGTTGAGCAAGATTTGCAGTTAGCCAGGCAAGTCCAACAAGCGTTCTTGCCTTCCAAGCCTCACGAAGCTACTGGCTACAAGTTTTACAATCACTACCGCCCTGCCGATCAAGTCGGTGGCGATTACTTCGACTACATACCGTTGCCCGGTGACCGGTTAGCCATCATAGTTGCCGACGTGGTTGGCCATGGAGTTGCTGCTGCCATGTTGATGGCGAAGGTTTCAGCGGAGACTCGCTACTGTTTGGCAAGTCATGAGAACTTAGCTGAAGCAATCTCCCTGTTGAACTACCGCATTTCATCGCTAAAGCTCCGCCGCTTTGTGACTTTCCTGTGCTTGCGAGTCGAGCTAAAGACGGGCAAGGTGGACATCGTCAACGCAGGTCACATGATGCCGATTTGGAAGCAAACGGCAAACAATACGGTATTTGAGCCTGGCGACGATGAAGCGGGTGTACCCCTGGGTGTAATGGACGACTATCAATACGAATGCCTCACCATAACGCTCGAGGCGGGTGACGAGTTGATGCTCTACACCGATGGAATCAGCGAAGCACCGGACGTTGATGGTGAGATGTACGGCATCGAGCGGCTGCGAAAGCACTCGCAAGATAGCAACGGCGAAATCGATAAACTCGGCGAAATCATCATCGCTGAAGTAGATGAATTCACCAAGAACACGCGGCAAGCCGACGATATGTGCTTGGTCATGGTTAAGCGCCACTAAGCTTGACTTGTCCGTTGTTCAAATCGGAAAAGAAGGTTGAGAAGCAATTCTCTTTGCCATTTCTTTGCCATTCTTTGGCTGTCACGCATAGAATTGGCCAGATAGGTCGGCGTCTCTTTTCTCTGTCCGCAGCCATTCTCAAACCCTCGGGAGATGGAAAATGCATCGAGTCTTACTGCTTGGCGCTGGAAAGATCGGACGAGCAATCGCTTCGTTCCTGCATCGCTCTGGGGACTATCAAGTCACGGTGGCCGATATCAGCCAGCCGACGCTCGACCTACTGACGCAACAGACGCCGATCCGTGCGATTCAAGCCGATATCCAGTCGATCGACACACTGCGATCGCTGATGCGCGAGAACGATTCGGTGATCTCGGCGCTCTCTTTCGCATACAATCCCAACGTCGCAATGGTAGCTGTCGAACTAGGCTGCAGCTACTTTGATCTAACCGAGGACGTCGAAACAACGCGAGCTGTTCGGGCTCTCTCCGACCGATGTCAGTCGGGTTCAATCCTCATGCCGCAATGTGGACTCGCTCCCGGATTCATCTCGATAGCCGCTAATCACTTGGCTAGCCAGTTCGATTCGTTGGACACCGTTCACATGCGAGTCGGCGCGCTGCCCCTGTTTCCGACGAACAGACTTAAGTACAACTTGACGTGGTCTACCGATGGACTGATCAACGAGTATTGCAATCCCTGTGAAGCGATTCACGATGGTCGTTTCCAAGAGGTCTTGCCGCTGGAAGGTTACGAAAGTTTTTCGCTGGACGGTGACAAGTACGAAGCCTTCAATACTTCCGGCGGCCTAGGTAGCTTGGCGGAAACCTATTCTGGCAAAGTTCGTGAGCTGAACTATCGCACGGTGCGTTATCCGGGCCACTGTGAATTGATGCGGTTCCTGTTGCAGGATCTGCGCTTGGCCGAAGATCGCGGCCGACTGAAGCAGATCCTCGAATCGTCAATGCCTGTAACCTACCAGGACGTTGTCATCACATTTGTCTCCGTCGCTGGAACGATCAAGGGGCAGTTGGTACAGATCAACGACGCTCGCAAGATCTACCATCAATACTTCGATGGTCTGCATTGGGGAGCTATTCAATTGACGACCGCAGCAGGAATCTGCACAGCCGTAGATCTTCACGTCCAGCGAAAGCTGCCCGATCGTGGCTTCGTGCGTCAGGAGCAGATTCGCTTAGAGGATTTTCTCGCCAATCGCTTTGGCAAGGTCTACAAGCAGAGCTTTGAAGAGCGATAGCCTGTTACTCTTTCGCAACCCGAAGCGTCACGGCTTCTTGATTTAATCCCAACCCGCTGCGTCAGCGAGGGAATGGCTTTTTCTGGGATTTCGGGCGTCCCTCGCTAACGCTTCGGGTTATGAAAACAAAGGGCCAACGGCCTGCCGGTTTGCGTGCAAACCGGCAGGCCGTTGGCCCTTAAATTTGGTCAAGCTCAAAGACCCAGCCCGTTGGCTAGGTAAATCGCTGGGCCGTCGGCCC
>CAUJKA010000322.1 GCA_963204965.1 Planctomycetota bacterium
GTTGGACGATCATAGAGCATTGCTTGAGAAGGAATTCGTTTTGCTCAAGATCGACGATGTCCGCGACAAGCACGGGGTGGAAATTGCTAAGGAGATCACAGGCGGAAAGCCTTTCGGTGTTCCGTTCTACGCATTCTACGACGCTGACCAGAACAAACTGATCGATAGTCGCGGTCCAACTGGGAACATAGGATCTATTTCAGGCTACGAGGGGAAACGGCATTTTCGAAGAATGCTTCAAAAGGTCCGACAATCGCTGAGCGAGGCGGAAATTGAGCAGATTGTTGATAGTATTGAGGACTAACCCAAGCAGAATATCTGAGCCAGTAACCCTGGGACGAATTGTCGGCATCCGGTATGATGCGGGGAATTCGAAGCGATTGTAGAGTCGCATTCCCCTGGAAATTCAATGAAAACTGGCAAGTGCTCCTGCGGGGCAAAGGTCTTCTTCGACAACTCACAGTGCATCGCCTGCGGTAAACTGCTGGGACATTGCGACAGGTGTGACGAGATCGCGGCCTTCATCCCTACCGCAATCGCTCAGCAGTTCGCCTGCTCGTCCTGTGGAACCACGACAAAGTCTTGCAGGAATCGTCGCTTCGGGGTTTGCAATAGTCAAGTTCCAATTGACCACGGTAAGTCATTGTGTGATTGGTGCGAGTTCACGGAGGTTGTGCCTTCGTTGGACGATCATTCCAACGTCCAGAAGTGGAAGGAGCTTGAGAAGTCGAAGCGTCAATTGCTTTCGCAACTTTGGACGTTTCGCTTACCTCCGCATCCCAACTTTGACGGTGATGAGAAGCCTTTACGATTTCGTTTCTTGGCGGATTCGGTAGACGAGAATGGTAATGTTGTCAGAACGGTTACCGGACATGCTGACGGTATCATCACCATTAACATCAACGAAGCCGATAGCGTCTATCGTGAGAAGCAACGCATTAAGTTGCGAGAGCCGCAAAGAACGCTGATTGGCCATTTGAGACACGAGTACGGGCATTACCTTGACTGGTGCATTCCGCAATCGAAACGATCGAGCTATATAGATCTGTTTGGAGATCCGCAGGCTATCCCCTACTCCGACGCGATGGAACGATACTATGCTGGCCAGCGATTACATAATTGGCGAGCCTCGTACGTGAGCGAGTACGCATCGATGCATCCCTGGGAAGATTTTGCCGAAAGCGTCAATCTCTACCTCGACATTCTGGCTGTGGCTCAAACTGTCACGCAATCATCGTTGCCGCGTGAGATGACGATCGATGTTTCCACCGATGATATGACCTAGATTGTAATCAAGACCTTGTAAGTCGCCGTCTTGGTCACAGAGATCAATTCCGATATGGGACTACCACCCTTGTTGCCGGAGAATATTCCCGAAGCCGTCCTCCGCAAGCTCGGGTATGTTCACTCGTTGCGAGGCTAAGATTCTGTTCGGCTCCATAGGAAAACTGGAAAGACGATGCACCGTACACACAACTATCAAGTTCGAACCGTATGGACTGGCAATAAGGGCCAAGGTACTAGTGGCTACCAAGCCTACGAGAGGTCTCACGAGATCCATGTCGAAGGCAAACCCAAAATCCTCGCATCTTCGGACCCCAAGTTTCGTGGCGACGCCAATCGCTACAACCCTGAGGAACTCTTCTTAGCATCCATTGCTACCTGCCATATGCTTTGGTATCTGCACTTATGCGCAGACAATCAAATTTCGGTGCTTGAGTACACAGACAATGCTCGAGGTACGATGGAAGAAAACCCCGATGGCAGTGGGCAGTTTGTCGAAGTGATTCTCGCTCCTGTAGTTACGATAGGTCGCGGAGACTCTGCTTTGGCAGAGTCTTTGCACGATCAGGCCAATAACTTATGTTTCATTGCCCGATCACTCAATTTTCCAGTTCAGTCCAGATGTACTGTTATCGTCGACTCCCCTGACAACTTCGATTCTTAAATCACTTTTGCGTCGTGAACACTCCAGGAAGAAAAGATACTTCGACAATGACCAATCAATGGAATGCACAAACTTACGAACGCAATGCGCGGTTCGTATCGGATCTGGGAATGCCCGTAGTCGAACTTCTGGCGCCTCAGCCAGGTCAGCGCGTCCTGGACCTTGGTTGTGGCGACGGTGCTTTGACCGCCAAGTTACAGGCGATTGGTTGCGTTGTAACTGGCATTGATCCTAGCGAAGACTTTGTACGAGCTGCGGTAGCGCGTGGCATTGACGCGCACATTGTCGATGCGAGGCAGCTTGAGTTTGATGAAGAATTCGACGCGGTTTTCTCCAATGCCGTGCTACATTGGATTCCGGAAGCTGATAAGGTCGCTGAAGGTGTGTTTCGAGCTCTAAAACCTGGCGGAAAGTTTGTCGGTGAATTTGGTGGCCATGGAAATATCGCAGCGATCATGACATCCCTGGTAGCAACTCTTCGCCGCTTGGATGTTCAAGTCGAAGAACGTCTTGGCTGGTACTATCCAACGGTCGCTGAGTATAGAACCGTGTTGGAGCATGCGGGCTTTATCGTCGAGTCAATTGAGCTGATTCCACGTCCAACACCATTACCGACTGGCATGATCGGTTGGCTGCAGACATTTCGCGGAACCTATCTTCGTGAAAAGCTTGGAGCTCAGGCCGACACTGCTATGAATGAGATCGTCGAAAACTTGCGGTTCGCCCTGTGTGATGGCTCGGGCAATTGGACTGCCGATTACGTGCGATTACGTTTTCACGCGCGTAGGCCATAAGGTCAGCGTTGTTTCGGCAATGCTGTTTCGCCAGCGACGCTCGAACCCACGGGAAAAGTCAATTTTCTTGCTATAGCGGCTTAAAGTAGATACGATCAATCTATTGCAGCGGTACACACCGCTTTACGCCCCATGTATCGAGAGAAGCATACGTCATGCATCCCAACCTGACACGTCTTGGAATTCCAGCGATCGCAATTTTGTTGCACTGTGTCGCGACCATATTTGGCTTGGCTACATTTGGCTCCGCTGCTTTCGGACAGGAGAATCGGACACGAACTTGGCGAGACACGTCAGGGATCTTTGCAGTACAAGCTGAGTTGCACGAATTGCAGTCCGAGATTGTCAAACTTCGCTCAAGCGATGGCAAGATTTTCGAGGTCCGTCGCGATAGACTCTGTCAGCAAGATCAAGGGTTCTTAGTTGACTTTGAGAAAACAAATAACCCATTCCGCATTGTTGGACCGGCGACGAATGGACTCACTACCGAGGCAAAGTCGCTTCCATCTAATTCGGTTCCATTGCAGAAGCCGCTATCGATTCTGCCGACGCTCAAAAATGTAAAGCTCTTTTCGCAAGTCCAACCGTTGGAAAAACTGGAGTCGACTCACAAACCTCTGGCGATAGTTCCTCCTGGTGAAGCCTATGTCGACAGCGTCCAAAATGGATCTCGACTCTCGCCCATCTTGTTGTTGGATCGTGAGCAAAAGAAAGTTGCCATCAGCGCAAGTCCGTCGATTTACTACAGTAACAGCAGACAGCCAAGTCGAGTCTATGTTGGCAATTTACCGAACGGTCCATTTCAAAGGGTTGTGGATTCCGCCGATCCACTTTGTTTGTTGGATCATTGCGTAGAAACTGGCCAGACTCTAGCAACCGGATCAAAACTAGGTGATTCTGCGGATCGCGAGTTAATCTTGTTCGAAGGGCTGAATGCGGGAGAACTGAAGGAGGTCTCACGATTTCTCTTGCCAGTAAATGAAGAGAAGAATTCACGCGTGAACTCTGCAAGACTGATTGGGCGGAATCGAGCTATCGTAGTCGTTGATGGCGTTGCCCATAGCTGGGACGTGGGCACCGGTGATCAGCATTTTCAATCCAATCCCAATCGACATCATCGTGGCCTTGGAGAGATTACTTTTAGCGACGATCGTCGCCTAATGATTGTTCCGTCCGCTGATGGAATTCACTTTGTTGGAACAGAGGCAGGCGAAGATCATGGATACCTCGCTCTCGGTAACACGTACGCTATGCGTTTTGTCTTTGACCCTCGCGCAAACCGTATTGCCTACTGCGACCGGGACTGCTGGGGAATGTACGACTATTCAACTTTGGAGCGACGATCGCCGCAAACGACTACCCTAGCGTTGTCAAGTAAACTTTTCGGTTGGCTCGCTCCCAATCTGATCCTCGCGGGAGATGGTGTAGTACTGGATGACCAACTGGGTATTCCGGTTTGGCGATACCAAGCCAAGTGGGAATACTCAAGAATCTGGGAGAATTCAATAACGATTGTGGACGACGGTGCTGGGCTGAAATTGCAAACCCTGGAGTTTCCCGATGCCGACCTGCGCATGGCATTAAACAGCAAGCCTCCGATCGAACAGTGGCTGGCAACCGACACAGGCACTCATGTCAGGTTGCAACTGGATCTTCCAGACCCGCTGCCAGAGAATGTCAACGCCAGTCAACTTCGAGAGCGATTGGAAAGTCTGGCAAAGAGTTCTGGCTGGGTTGCGGACGATTCAGCATCGCTTTCACTGGTTATGAGCATCGCTCCTGGCAAGAAATTCAAAGACTTTTATCAACAGTGGGTAGGCGGATCGCCAAGAGGTGATAGCGCCGAGTTGGAAATCGTACCGATGATCTCACGACTTGAATTGCGCGAGGATGAAAAAGTTATCTGGTCCATCCAATCGCAAAACGACCAACCCAACCGTTACCTACAGTCTCCTTACGCCAGAGATGAGTACATCAAGCAGCGAGAACGAGCTTTACCAGAGTTTTTCAGCGGTATTCAAGTTCCCGTCCGAATACCTCGGCATCCATATACCTACGGGTTGGGAAGCAAATACGCTCGCAACATTCTCTGGCAGCATAAATCGAATGTGCTTCACACCGGCGAGCAAGCCAATCCGGCCGCTGCCTCTCCGAAAGTCTCTGCATATTCGAAAGTCCCAGCATCTCCGAAAGCAGAAGTACCGGAAAAACGAGACATCAAGACTGGAGTTGTTTTTTCAGTCAGCACCAAACGTCCGCCAGACGGCATGCCCACTCGGCTCCAACAAAGTCCTGATGGTAAATTGACCGTCGTAGTCTCGGACCACTCGAAGGCCCAATTGGTTGAAGTTGATGGGATGCAACCATTCGGCGAACCCTTGGAGATTCCGCGAGTGAATCGAAACCGCAACGTGTCCGAGCAGTGGGCATTCAGTCCCAATGGTCGCTACGTCGCGATTTCTCAAAGTGGTTCGAACGTAGGCGGGGAGGATACCGAAGGCAAGATCTACGTTTGGGAGATCGCCACAGGGAAGCGGATCGCAAACGCCACAACACATACTCACGACTTGGGCAGAGTTCACGAAATGGCATTCTCAGCGGATAGCCAAACCGTAGTCGTGTACAGCCAGGAGCTCAGCGGCAAGTGAAGCTGTCCGACACCGTTTGCGATCTCTTCGTAGGGTGTGTGCAGCAAGCGTTCTACCAACGAGCATCGCCACAAAAGAAACGCTGTACAACTATCCGCACAAACTTCCCAATCCACTCGCATGCGCAACACACCATCGGCTGTTTGCTTATGCAGCCCACAGCAGAATTCAAACTCGCTTAGATAACATCAGTCAATTCGCTGAGTGCGAGATCCGTAGTAAGGTCCAGTGGATTTGCGAAGAACCAATCGTTGTTCAAGCCACCCGTGAGTCTATCGACTGAGGGCGCATCGTTGAAAACAGTTGCACCAGCACCAGATGCCTTGAGCCGAACACCAGCTACTCCTGCGCGCAAATTGGCAACGCGAGTTGCATAGGAATTCACGACATTGCCCCATTCGGCGAGAATTGCTTTCAGCGCGCTGACATTGAAATCATACGAAGTAGATCCAGCGATTAGCAAGTCATCTCCGCCATTGCCGGAAATGTTATCCACACCGGTTCCACCGATTAAGACATTTCGTCCCGAGCCCCCAATGAGCCGATCGTCGCCCTGACCGCCAACGAGAACGCTGTTGGCTAAGGAAGCCGTGAGAACATCTCCCAGTGCTCCACCGATCACGATTTCAGCAACCATATTTGCAATCGTTAGGGTGAGCCCCGCGTTAACGATTTGGGGCCCTGGTAATCCAAGATTTAGCGTTATGGCGCGACCAACAGTTTGACTGAAGTCAAGCGTATCGATACCACCTGAATCGCCGACAGTGTCTGAACCAAGTGCGAGGTCGGTATCGAACTTGTAAACATCATTCCCCGTGCTACCGTTGATAGTATCATCCCCGCCACCGCCGACGATGGTGTTGTCGAGCGTATTGCCTTTGATGTTGTCGCCGAGATTGCCACCAATGACATTCTCAAATGTTGACGCCGAACCAAGAATCAGACTTAGGCCTGCGTTTACGGTTTGAAGCAATCCGTTGCCTAGGTTGATGGCGACGGATCGAGTCGAAGTCGCACTAAAGTTGAAAGTATCGACACCGCCAGCTGCTACTTCGCTGAGTGTATCAGTTCCCAGTGCAAAGTCGGTATCGAAGAAGTACGAATCGTTGCCGCTGCCACCTGCGATTGAATCATTCCCACCACCGCCAGTTAGCTGATCGCTTCCCGCACCGCCGCGGAGAGTATTAGGAAGGCTGTTACCGATGATAATGTCGTTTCCATCACCGCCATTGATCGTGGTGGTTGCGGTCAAAGGAAATGCTGGGTCCATAGCTAACATGGTGATTGAATTGCCAAGGTGTCCGAGGTTTACTGTGAGGCTGGCGGTTGGATTGGTGAACGTAGTATCCTCGAAAGTACTTCCTCGAATCTCCGATCGGTTCGCCAAAGCGGCCAGGTCGTCTCCGACAACAACCCCGAGGTTTGGACCAGCTGGTAGATTGAAGATCATGTTCGCCACACTACCCACGTTCAGCAAGACTGGCTCAAGCCCCGTGTAGGTGATCGTGCTGTTAACTGCTCCTGCGGTTAAGACTACTTGCCCATTGTTTGTGCTCGTGAACGTCTTGGTGATTGTGTTGAATGCCCCGCCAACTACGCGCAGCTTGTCATTAACTCCCGTTTGACCGTTAAACGCCAGTCCACCAGCGGGAAGAGGATTTCCATTCACAAAATCGACTGTCAAGAAATCGCTTCCCGCGCCGGAGTTAATAGTCAACTTGTTGAGATCTGCAAGTACATAGACGTTGGTTACTGCGCCATCCACAAGCAACTCAATCTTGGTCGATTCGCCCGCTACTGCGCGGAGCACGAGATTGTCATTGCCGCTGCCAAGTTTGATCGTTGGCGATGGATTGATCAAAAATGAAGCGATCGATGTTGGTCTAGCACCAACACCACCCGCTCCAGCATAGTGAGTCGTGAACCAGAAGGTACTATCATCGAGTGGATCGACGCTTAGTGTCGAATAGTCGCCCCATCGCTGAGGTTCCACAAAGGCGTCAGCGTCGCCTTGAGCGTTGACACCATCGCGAATGACTACTTCAGCGCCCAACGTCCCCAAGGCCTCAGTAGCCAATCGGCGAGTGTAGCGTGCACCGGCGAACACAGGCGCTAAAGCATTACTATTGGTAACGCTGTATGCCATAGCGATATTGCCGGCACCGTCCATCGCTGCACTTCCCATCCACCGATGCAGCAATTGGTTTTCCGCCGTGATAATTTTATTTTGAGGCAGATAATCGCCTTGTTGGAAGATCGTCCAGTTGGCTGTCGAGGACGTTTTGCGAAGCTCGTACCAGCGAATTCCAGCAACTTCCTTTACCGCATCAAAACCACGAACCAGCGGCTCGACATCGACGGTTTGATTGAAGACCATCGACTGATACGTACCGAAGTTGCGATAGCGGACCTGCATCATGGGACGATTCGAAAGCGAATCAACGGTGTCCACAATTCCAGGCTGCGGAATACAGTCTCGCACACCTTGTCCATTTCGATTGCAAGTCATCATTTCAAATGGGCTTGGGGCAAGCGTCGCAACCAACGGGAACGCCAACGTACCAGCCGCAAAATTAGGTGTAGCCGCGTAGACCTCAATGCGATCAACGGGGTTCGCAAGGTCTTGCTGCGAATCTACAGTGCGGACAAAATAATTTGGTGTGCCAACAGGCGGTGCCGCGCCATCAAGATCAGACGGTAGTATTCGCGTACTACGAACAGTGGGCGTACCAAGAGCCGGTATCGTGGTTTTTACGAAGGTAGCGCTGCCACCAGTGAGCATTGCAGCGCGGTTGAAGGTATAAATGCCAAGGTCAGCGTTTTCAAAACTAGTCATGTAATACCCGTCAGGCCAAACAGCAAGCTTCGGATAGTCGGGCAGCACAGTCCCAGTGTCGAAGGTGTAAGTGAACCAAGTACCCGCAACAGGATCCGCTGTTTGGGAAACCGCCATGCACATATGCGATGGATTAGCGAACTGCGATAGTAGCCAACGGTCAGCGAGGTGGTCATAGACGACAATTGGATCGCCCAAATTACTTCGGCAAATATCGCCAACCGGCCACAAGTTTCCAAGCGTTAGCGGTCCTGCGAGCGAAGTTCCAGTCTTGTCCCAGATTTGGTACTGCGTTGAATTGACCATTTGGACGTAGTGTTTAGGTCCAACATCACCTACGGTATCAGGTGGATTAGACGCTGAAGACATACCTGGAAAATTCTCAATCGTAGCCGCAAGCAAATTTCGTGCTTCAAGTGACTCAAAGTGAAGCGTGTAGTTTACGTTCAGTTGAGTGTATCGTACTTTTCCGCCAGTTTGGATTCGATTCTTAAGGCGGTTCTTTCGGCGGTCGGAACTCAGTCTGGGACTGACCATAAGTCTCTCTCCGATGACGGTAGGCTTGATGTCTCAATGCATCGTTGCACTCAATCGTTGCCGAATCATTGCATGCCGAATTTCACCGGCTCTTCAAAGAAAGAATGCCTGGACACGTAAGCATCAACAACAGTTGATCACGGACCGGACATTAAGCTAATGCAATTTGCGACACGGAATGCTACAGCAAGTCGCGATCAACTACAAACGTTTTTATAAGCTATTCGTCATTTATGGCTGATTACGACCAAGCTTGCTTGCCAAGTGGGTGGGCGGGCGTCTTTGCTTTTGCAAGCTCGCCGTAGGGGTGTGTGCAGCATGCGTTCTACCAACCAACATCGCCGCAAAAGAAACGCTGCACAACTATCCGCACAAACTTTAAACCTCACCGCATGCGCAACACACCATCGGCTGGTGACCTAAACACGTACCCATCGCACAACGTCCAGCTTGAACCCTCTGCTACTCTTAGTAACATAATCCAATTTTTCAACACGAACTATCGCGTCAGTGACTTAGTTACCCTGAAAAGAGAATGTGGGTGGCTCGATCTATCGACAGAAGTTGCTAATATTCAGATGTAATTCAGCACGTATCGCCCGAGTTCATCATGACACTGAGCATTCAGACTTTCGCTGCTCTTACCAGTGCGTTGGCAATTGTTGCGAGCATCGTTAGCTTCCCAGCCTTCGGCATTGCAGCGTTGTTTATCATACCACTGGTTGTACTGGGCATCGCGCTCAGTTCACCGCAAAAAGGTACGCAACTCGATCCTAGCGGCAGTTGGACTTGCAAGTTCCTGGCCAAAACGTGGGTCATTGCGATACTGCTGTTGATCTGCGGAGTAATTCTCTTAGTTCTATCGCCGAGCTTGGGTGCAAGAGTATCGCGGATAATGAACACGGGGGACATGCGGGCTTACCGGAGCCCTATTCGATTGGAAATTTCGATCGAGGATGAAGCTCGGCTACGTGGGAAGACATGGAGCGTGCGAGATTCTTCAGGAACGGTTGGCGAGCTGCGGCACGTTCATTCACAAGTCATCTACAAAGCTGGCGTTAAGGAGTCCACTACAGTTGGATTTCTAAGCACAGACCGCTCAAGCTACAACCAGTCCTACGAGGCAAATGTGAAGTTCTCCGTGACCTTCGGTGAGGACAACAACATTTCGCTGAAACCAGTTGCACCGCCGGCGCCATAGCTTGCATGCGCAACAGACCATGGGCGGCTTACTGCAGAATTAAAAGACAATTCTGGGTGGCGGGTGGCACGCTCTGAGAGGCGAGGGCTGCGAGCCTCGAAGGGCGTGGCTTCGTTTGATCCGGAATGAAACAACGGCTGCACACCATAGTTCACACGCCCATCTGAAAATGACGTCGCTTCGCGACTCATAATCTTTTGCTCGGCATGATTGCGGCAACCTTAGACGTTCCACCATCTGGCGATGGTGGCTACGCTCTTCGAAGACTCATGGACGTGCCACCAGTGCCACCCAGCGTCGCGTTAACTCACCGCCAGTCCAAGGGTGTAGTTGGATATTGCAGCACCGAAGGGATGGATTCGGATGAAGTAAGTTCCTATCGCTAGGTTTGCAACGTTGATCGACTCGCTGTTAGTACCGCCGTTGCGACTGAAGAATAGCAGGTTGCCAAATTGGTCTAGCAGCTCAACGTCCAAGTCAGCGGTCAAACCTGTTAGCGTCAATGCAATGTTGCGAACTGAAGTCAATTGGAAGCGATAGTAGTCTTGCGGATCGCCGGTACTGCCGGTGCCGCCAACAGAGCCTGTGCGAGTCAACGACGTCAGGGGTGTAGGCAGTACAGTCGCGGTTGAAAGTAGGTCGTCGGCGTTTGCGGCGTTCGAGTTGTTGCGTGCTTCGAGAACGTAGTTCGAGGCCCCAGCAAAGGCAAAAACTCTGATGTAGATGTCTCCAGAGCCTGGTGGAACATTTACATTGATGGACTCGGGGGTGTTGCCACTATTGGTACTGGAAGCCACCACTCGTCCGAAGCGATCCAAGACCTGCACGTCGACATCACTGGTAAGGCCGCTCAAGCTGATGGCAATGTCGCCGCCGCCGGCGAATACATAGTAATCCTGAAGATCAGTGCCTACAGCCACATTACCCGTGCGACGCTCGCTGCCCTTGAGCCCCAAGATTCCGAAGGACGTAGCATTGGTCAGCAGATCGTCACTGGCCGTATTCATGCTAATCGTCAGATCGTAGTTGGACGTTAGGGGGCCGCTGCCAGCGAATACTCGAAGGAAATATGTTCCCGCAGCCAATGTTGAAGTCAACATGTTTTCGATGGTGTTATCACTGACATTGGCAGATTGAATTACTCGACCTGCTGCATCCAACAGTTGGATATCCGCATCTTGCGATAGGTTGCTCAAGTTGATGCGAAGAGCACTGGCTGTCGTCAAGTCAAACCTGTGGTAGTCCTGTAGGTCCGCCGAGGTGCCGATGGCCGACTGTCGGATGGTGGGAAGTGTCGTCGCGTTCAGCGTTGGCAACAGCGATGCCTGAGTAATCAAGTCATCGGAATTCGTTCCTGTGCTGATCGTCAAATCGTAAGCTGATGCGACAGAGCGACGCACATCGATCAAGTAGGTTCCTGCCGGCAACGCAGTCATCAGAATGTTCTCAATCGTCGTACCAAAGAACAGGCTTTGCCCAAGCTGCAGTCCGCTAGCATCGAATACTCGCAGATCTAAGTCACCCGTCAGGCCCGACAGGTTCACTCGCACATCCGAGGCTGCGGCAAGGGTGAATGTGTAGAAATCAGGGGTACTGGTGAAGCCGTCACGATTGCCTGATCGGCGAATCGTTGGAGCCGTAGCCGACAAACCTCCGAGAGCCACTACGCTGCTTGGCAAGGCAACCGGTATGCTAATCACCGAAGTCGTCGTTCTCGCACCACCGGAGCCTGTGTTGCCAAGGTCATTGACAGCGATTGTCAAAATGCTGTTGCCAAAGGACCTGCTGGTCGGTGTGAATATTGCTCCGCCCAGGGCTACATTGATAGCGGTAACATTACCTCTGACCGCGAATGTGGACTGGCCGTTTGCACCAGCAACAAACGTTAATCCCGAAGTTGTTGGAAACGTAAAGGTCCCGCCGATCGCAGTGAACGTCATTTCGAACGGAAGTACCCCTCCGTCAACATCAGCGATCGCAAGTCGATTGCCATTAGCCGCAGAGAAGACCACAGGCGTATCCATCGTTGTGTTCTGAGTCGCCGGAGCGACTATTGTAGGAGCATCGTTAATGGCACGTATAGTCTGCGATACCGTCAAGAACTGTTCGCTAAAGGCGGTCGAGCCACCGGACCCATTCAAGCCCGATATGTCAAATGTTCCGCCATGAACGCCTTGTGTCCGATCCCAGGCACTGTAAGCCAATCTAGCTTCGCCAAATGCATTGAGGTTCGGCAGGAATCGGATTCGCGTAGAACCATCATCCCGAAGCAAGCGAGCAGAGGCGATCGAAACGGTATTGAAGTTGTTCCAGGTCTCGCCGTTGGTCACCGAGTACTGCCAACGACCATTGGTTGTGGTGACTTCCATGACCGCGATGCCCTTAAGCGCGTTTGCATCAACGTCGGTTACACCGCCAGTCAGAATAGAGATGGGAAAACCGCTCGTCGGCCCCGGTATGTAAACCTGATCTTCGTCGATCAGCGGTAGCGATGGAACCGTGTTGCTCATCACCGGGGCGTCGTTGACTGGAGTCACGGTGACTGTCATATTCGCCGAAGCTGTGCTGAACGTTCTAAACTGTGCGAACTCAGTGAAGTTACCAATGCCGCCAGCCTGACCGATGACTCGATCCCAGGCATGGAACCTGAGAGTCGAGTTGCCACTGACATTGGCATTGGGCAAGAAGCGAACTCGCGTCGTTGCGTCGGCAGCCAGCAAACGGGCTGCGTTGGTCGACGCGCCCGAAAGACTTTGCCACGTCGAGCCATTCAAAGTGTATTGCCAAGTTCCCAGGGTTGTAGGAGCGTCAACAATGGCAATGCCCTTGATGGCCCCTGGATCGATGTCCGTAATCACCGAAGCGATCTCAGAAACCAGCCGCCCTGTGTGGCTTACAGAATCCTCAGCCACCGGTGGCATCACGATGTTAGTGCTCGTAAATGTAGGAGCATCGTTCGTGTTGAACACATTGAAGGTGAATAGGTTTGGCGAAAGATCGAGATTTGCAGTAGCTGCGCTGTCTTGCACTTGGAACGTGAACGAGGCGTAGTTCGTACCATGGCCATTAAGAGCTGGGTTATATCTCAATTGCGTTGAGTTGAGACTGGCAACGGGTATTGTTTGTCCAGCTGTTACAGCAACTCCGTTAAGTCGCAGGGTTCCTAAGGTTGGCAAAGTGGTGATTCTGACTGCGGTCAAAGTGTTAGCGGGAGAATCATTGGGGTCCGTGAATCCGAAGTCGGCGGTTCGGATAATGTAGGTCGTGTCTTCGTTGAAGCCTACGGTCCTGTCTGTTCCAGCCGGAGCGTCAGCCAAGCCATTGTCAAGTGTGACATTCACCAGAAGTGAACTCGTCAGTCCAAAGGCGTTGGTTCCGTTGACGCGAACCTGCCCGACACCCTGCTGGCCATTCTTGTAGTTCAACACAAGTTGATTCGAAGCATTGAGCGATACGCTGTCGAATAGGTTGGCTCCGCTGAGCACTGTCGTGGTATAGCTGAGCTGTGTATCGGTGAATCGGGAGACAATTGGGATGACAAGGTCGGGGGCGGTACTGACCGCTGAGACAGCGATGGGAGTCATAGCTGGGACGTCAGCGAAGTTCAGTCTTCTGCTGGTCGTAGTTGGTGTACCGGCTGCGTTGTAGGTAATGTACCTGGCTGTAGCTGAGGCTGCGTTTAGTTCCAGCGTAATCTCGCCCTGAGGATCGCTGTCGGTGGCCGAGTTGGCCAGTGCTTGCACATGGACATTGGTCAGTACCCACTCACGCCAAGGCAGGAATTGACCGTTGGGAGCCGTGCGGCGTTCGGTGATTTTGATTTCGGGGATTAATGACTTGGTGGCGATGGCATTGAGCAAACCAGGAGTTGCTCGGTCCATCGAAGTGGTGACGTTAAACGTTGTTGCAGAAGGGGTGCCACGAGCGGCCAATGGTACAGCAGCGGTGGAAGTGCCAACCAATTGATTCAGAGCGTTGTCGATACCAAAGCTATAACTGTCCGCAGCCAACTGGCTACTTCCCGCAATCTCCAGTGTGGTCGCTGGCAATTGATTAGTGGCGAATTGGAAGTTACCAAAGCCGCTGAAGTTCGTGGTAGTATCGTTCTGGAGATTCCAGGCGACTTGCCGAGGCGTACCTGCGATTCCATTGCTGTCGATGGGCGTGACATTGAGTTCCGCGGTGTTTGTATTGCCGCCCACGAAGATAGTGAAACCGATTTCTGGATTTGTGGCTGTGATCTCATCGCTGTAGGAATAGCCGTTCAGAAGCCCCGACAATTTCAGCTCGTAGGAGTGGCGTAGGGTTAGGTTCTCTGGCGGGTCTGGCAAGGCGATGGCCTGAGGCGCTGCTTCCCCACCTAAAGCCGAAGCCAGGAGTTTGGGTGAAGGCTGGCGAGTCGCTTTGAGCAGCAGACTACTGGGGTTGGGGTTACCTAGCGGTCGGGTGCCGGCACTGGTCGCGTTGCCAACGGGCAAAGTCGCTCCCCATTGATATGAATCAATAGCGATGCCTTCGGCAACACCGTTCTGCTTAAACCTCAGCGATGGATTTTCGGGCGTAAGCTCATTCAAGCCGTCGTTGTTGCCGACGCCAGTGACTGTAATGAAATTCCAGCCTGCCGTAACATCACCGACGTCGGGAATTGGTGTCGTCAACACCACTCCACTAGGCAAGAACGAGATGGAATCCACTTCTTCGATTGAATTGCCGGGCCGCATGTGCATGCCTACCCCAGTAATGAAGGCCTTAGTCAAATCCCAGCGATAGAGTTCTCGCTTGGTTGGCGTACCATCCACGTCGACGACTTCAAATCGGCGAACGGACACACTGTCGATCTCTGTCCCGCGTACGGCTGCAGCCAGTAGTCCAGGCGAATGCACTCCCCGCGGCACTTCGATGTCAAAGGTGGTTTGTTCCGGCTTAGACGAAGTAAGCGCCCCGCTGTTGTTACTAGTAACACTGCGGCTAACGCCCCACTTAGCACTTTGTATAGGAATCTCGCTGGCGGTCACGCCAGCTTCCGTGATCACTAGTTCAAAGTTCGTGTCGATCGTCTTGCCGCCGAAGCTGAGTGGTCCCGTTGAGGCTTGAGTCTGCACATTAAAATTCGCGGTGGTGATCAGCGGTGTGGCCGGTGTCGTGCGATCACTAAAGCTCTCTGTGAATGATCGGAAGTCCAAATCGAAGTTGATTTGGGTTTCTGCCAGTCCTTCGTTTTCAACACTGAATCCAGTGACATAGACATTGCTAAGCGTAAAGTTATCCAGTGCCGAAGTCGGAACAAAATTGTTCTTCTCAAATGCATTAATGGACGAAATGGATGAACGTTTAGCTAGTTGTCCCAACAGTGCTGGAGCAGCCACATGTCCCGACAAAGGCAGCGAGACTGTCATGGAGCCGAACGTCGTAGGAGCGTTGACGCTACTCTTCAAGTCCTTTGCCTTGCCGACAGACCAGTCGATTTGCTCATAGGCTAGTCGCCCCATTGCCGCAGATGATCCGGCTGGGACACCGAAGTTCAGTGACGAGATGACCGGGTTGAGTGCTGGATTGCTGGGATTGTCTAACAAGAGTGGGTTCGGCGTTCCAAAATCGTTCGTAGAGGTAACAACATTGCCCGCTTCGTTCCATGTCGTCGTTTCCGTATTGGAGAGCACTCCGCTGCTGTTGAACTGACTTACGATCAGCTCGATGCGGCCATACGAAAGCTCCAGATTGTTCTTGGGAGATCCAGCGTTTCCATTGGCTTCCAAGTTAAAGCCCGCGAAGAAGGCATC
>CAUJKA010000323.1 GCA_963204965.1 Planctomycetota bacterium
GGTGGGGGTTGGTGTTTATGTTCGGGGGGTTGTGGGGGGGGGGGCGGTTGTTGGTGGTGTTTTTGTATGCGTTTTTGAACCTACAATGGGCCGCGTTCAGTTAGCAATGTTGTCGAAGAGGCCAGATTGACACCACCAGAGAATATAGCGGTGCCCCATCTATTGCTCGCAGCAGGGACCGAGACTTGAACCGTAACGGCACCAGTTGTTTCTAATATCGGATCGGGTGATACCGAAATAGTCGCGCCGCTAACTCCATACTTGCTAAGCAGGGTATTGACCCGAGCTTGAGCTTCAGCCGTCGTTGCTCCAGGGACGATGACGATGCGACAAGCCTCGTAAGAAGCATGATCGACAACGTGTCGCAGAATTGACACTCTCGCAAACTCGATGGATGCAAATACAAAGAGGAACAGTACCGTGGCTACTAGTGAGAACTCAACCGCAGCCGCTCCACGGCGATTGTCGATTCTGGTCTGCGTATTGCTCTCGATTTTTCTGGGTAGTGAGGCTATCGGCATCGCTTTGAAACCTTGGCGGAGCTCGATGGATGTTCAACACTCACGAGCGTTATTCGAAGTCGGGACTATTTCGTTAGAAGCGTGGGCAAGCTTCGCGCTATATCTTGAAACGCTTGGGTTAAAGCCGCGGGAGAACTTGCATGGTAGTGCTTGCCTCCGCCGATAGATGCAACCTGTTGCATCCGAGCGATGTCGGCTTCATTGGCAAATGTGATCGTAAAAATCGTAATTCCGCTGTCGGCTGCGTAATAGGATGGCCATACGGGGTCTTCGCCATAGTTATGAATACCATCGGTCAGGACCAAGATGACTTTTGCTGCATGGGGCCTCGACGATGGACTGTACATGAGGGCTCCAATGCCTTCCATGATTCCGCCACCGATATTCGTTGCTCCCATACTTAGGCTTGCCGTGTAAGGAGTCAACCCAAGTGAGATTTGCGAGTAATTACTGGTCATGCTGACGTCGGTTGCCGCGAGATGATTGTACGTGGACAGCGACACTCGTTCATCGATTGGTGAATTGGCAACATCGTTCAGAAACACATCCACTGAAGTTACCAGATTTCTCCAGCGGCAGATCGGCGGTGCCGGTGCGCCGAACAACCAACCTAGCGGAGCAGAGTAGGGCGGGACCATGGGATTGGCAACTTCGTCAACTGCATAAGCCATTGAGCCCGAGCGATCGAGCACAAGAGCGATATCAACCTCGATCGAAGTCGATATAGCCGTCTCGGTCATGTTTACGGAATTGCGACCCAGCAAGTTGGGCATGAATAGTGGAACTGGTCCGTCTGTCGTACCTTGGCTGCGCTTGCCCGTAAGTTGAACGGAGTTCTTAACGCTTGAAGTTGCGTCAAAACTGTAGCGAGAATTCGAATTTGGCCGCGACGAGTTCCCGAAGACGAAATCTGTATCGCTGAGCTTCAGCGAAACGCCCGCCACTTTATTTAAGCTTGCAAGTTGTTTGCCTTTGCTGATCGCCTGCGCTTGATTTCGCGAAACTGAAAATTCGCGGCCAGCGGCGCGAGTTGCTGCATCGGTTGCGGTATACAGTTCCGTTTGGCAGAGATCCATGTAAGCAAAGTTGATTGCAATTGCGGATAGAATCAGCATCACTGGCAACAAAATTGCTACCAGCACCAAAACAGCGCCTTGTCGATTTTCGATAGGGGACTTTCGCATTCGACTTTATCCAGGGGACTTTCTAGTGTTCGATCATCATGTTGACTTCGCTCTCCAAGCTTCTTCCGGTGAATATCCAAGGTAGAAGCAAGCTGTTGGCCGCACAGTCGGCTTGAATCTTTACGTTAACAATCGTTCCATAGGGTTGAGTGTTAAAGCTGGAGGGAGTTACAGTGATCGTTGAACTCTTGACCTTTCGGGTGTCCAGTATCTTGTTACAGCCAGCTTCGACGTTTTCAAGCTGCGAACCGGGTACCAACGCAACTCTAGCGCCTTCGTAGGCGGCAACTCGCAAGCCTTGCTTGAGAAACAACATCGAGCAGGTCTCGATTGTTCCCAAAACGATCAAAGTGATGACGGGAATGGTCACGGCCAGTTCCGTCACGGCGGCTGCTCGCCGGGTGTGCCATCGCGTTCGTCGAGATTTCATGAATGGTTCACGGTCAAAAAAATAGCACCAATGAGTAAAGTCACTTGTACCAACCATGACAAACCTAGGTCGAATTGTGGTGACATGCAGTCCCTTTGGGCGAACTTTCTTGCGGAGAGAAGCAAATCAACGCCTCGGAGGTGTGGAAAATACTGCGGTCCGTGGGCGATTTTCCACAAGTCGATGCCGTATAACGGCCCCTTAAACGCACTTAAAGTTGAGTTCCGCGCAATCGTTAGAATTGTAAAAGTTGTTGTAATTAATCTCTTTTCCCTGGGTATCACAGAACTAATATGATGACTACCATGGTAAGCCGAGCTGCCTAAACTCAACATTGATCCGCGTGTACATGCCCAGAAAATCATGCTAGCTCCCGCACAAAAAGGCGGGGCTGCTGTCAGCATTGACGCTGTGACGGTAGCTCCTCCCAAGCTCGAATCTCGTAAAGCAGCTCCACACGAGTTTCTCTCAGAAAATGAACGGAAGCGTCAGCTTTTTTCTGACATCTGCACTCACCGACCAACGCCTCTCTGGAAGCGAATTTTTGACGTAGTTGTGGCGTCTGCTTTGCTGATCACGTTGGCCCCAGTTCTCGTTCTCATTGCTCTATTCATACGTATCACTTCGGGTGGACCGGCTCTTTTCAAGCAGGTGCGCTTGGGTGAAATGGGGCGTGAGTTCGTCATCTACAAGTTTCGGACGTTGCATGTTTGTCCGAACGCGACCAGCAATCATCGCGAGTTTCTGAATAGCATTTTTGAAACGGGAAGCGTGGTAGCTAAGCCGGATCTTTCTAAGCGGCTGATCTTCGGCGGCGCACTTTTGCGAAAGAGTTCGCTTGACGAACTGCCACAACTCATCAACATTCTGCTGGGCGAGATGAGCCTGATTGGTCCTCGACCGGATGTCTTGCAGTGGGATGATTACGAGCCTAGTCAGCTAAGACGATTCGAAGTTCGTCCAGGCGTCACTGGCTTGTGGCAAGTCAGTGGAAAGAACCGATTGACTTTCAGTCAGATGATCGAAAAGGATGTCGAGTACGTCAACAATCGTTCTCTGCTCCTCGACGTAAAGATTTCTCTCAAGACAATCCGCTTGATTGTGTTGCAAGACAACGCATAGCTGCTATCGGGGGGCTTAAGGCCGAAAAGGTGTTCGCGGCTGGACTATCTCGCGCAACCTGCATAGACCGCGCGATCCTCAAAGCCCCCATGAATTGTCAATTTGAAACAAACTAGATCATCTTGGGTAACCCGTACCGATTACCTAGATGATAGTCTTTTTGTGTCTGAGCCCACAGACCGAAGACTCTCATCTCAGTTTCACATCGGTCAGGGTACAACAGTTGACTAACAGTCTCGGGCGAGCGCTAGAGAGGTTTAGCCAGATTTGGCGACAATGGTTCGACAACTCCAGTGGGGATGTCGTTCCTCTGGATGCCTGCGCACTTGAGGATCGAGTGCTCTATAGCGCAACTGTGATGCCTGTTGAATGGGCCGATCTTCAACCCGATGCCCAGCCGGACGTGCAGCTTGAACTTCCGAGCGAACTTGACTCGCAGTTGGAGCAAATCAATAGCCTGCTTACGCAGGGTCTAGATGGCGCGGCGGATTCGTTCAATGATTCAAACGCGTTGGCCAATGAAATTACGGATCCAATCGTTGCTATCGACTCTGTACTTGCAGCCTTGCAGTCGGACACGGCTATAACGCTTCCGGATTCCCTTGCGCCTCCCGAGTTCGTGCGAACTGAGATCGTTTTTGTAGACACCGGAGTGGCGGACTACCAGCAGATACTGGACGATCTACAACAGCAGACCTTCGCTGATACGAAGTTGGAGGTCTCGCTGATCGATTCCACAAAGGATGGCTTGGAGCAGATCAATCAGTTTCTCAGCCACTTCGAGGGCAAGGCTGATGCTATTCACGTAATTTCCCACGGTGCCGATCGAGCAATCAAACTAGGGGCCACGTGGTATGACAAGGATGCCGTTCAGCAACATGAACTTGACTTCAGGGAATGGGCGACCGTCCTGAACGCAGATGCGGATATCTTGTTCTACGGTTGCGATTTGGCGTCGAGCGCTGATGGGCAATCAATTCTTGAGTCGATTGCAGAATGGACCAGTGCAGATATCGCGGCGAGCGACGACGTAGTCGGTTCTTCAGCTTTCGGCGCCGATTGGTTGCTAGAGTATCGGTTTGGCGACATTCAAACACAAGTCGTTGTTAGTGCCGCCCTGCAAGAAGAGTGGCAAGGGCTACTTGCAACATTTACGGTTACAAACATCAATGACAGCGGTGCTGGATCACTGCGTCAAGCACTTATTGATGCCAAAGCTCTAGCTGGTGCTGATACGATTTCATTTAGTATCGGAACGGGAGTACAAACGATTACTCTGACCACTGGGCAGCTTGCCGATATTGATCACGTGGTCACAATCGACGCGACAACCCAATCAGGATACTCAGGCCAACCTCTGATCGTATTGAATGGCAACAGTGCTTACGCCGATGGTTTGCGATTGGTCGCTGGCAGCAGCGGTAGCACGATTCGCGGTCTCGTGATTCGCAACTTTACTGATGACGGCATAGAGATCCAAAGTTCGAACAATCTGATCGCTGGCAACTATATCGGAACGACTCAAGCTGGTACGGCTGCGGCCGGAAATGCTAATGGCATCAACATCTCTGGCGGTACCAACAATACGATTGGTGGTACAACGACGGCCAACCGGAATGTCATTTCTGGGAATAGCAATATCGGTATCGCCATATGGAATGGTTCGTCAAATACGATTCAAGGCAACTACATCGGTGTCAGTAACACAGGCTCGGCGGACCTTGGAAACCAATGGTACGGCATCGGGTTATGGTCCGCTTCTGGAAACACAATAGGCGGATCGACGAGTGGTGCTGGGAATGTAATCTCTGGCACTGGAACTTCAGGAACGTCATCCTTTGGGATTTATGCAGATGCGGCTTCTGGAAACACAGTAATTCGCGGGAACACGATTGGACTTAACGCAACTGGAACGGCGGTGATCGCCAATCAGGGCGCTGGGATATCGCTTCTGTCCTCAAATAACACCATCGGCGGGACAGGAAGCTTCGATCGCAACATCATTTCGGGTAACTCTAGCAATGGTGTTTTACTGACAGGGGCCAGTGCAACCAACAATACAATCGCTAACAACTATATCGGCACTGATGTCACGGGACTTATTGACCTTGGCAACTCGACCAATGGAATCAGTATTGCGTCTGGTGCGTCCAATAACACAATTGGTGGCTTGACTACTGCTTCGCGCAACGTCATTTCCGGCAACAACTCCGATGGAATTGATATCGCCAATTCGACCACGCTAAATAATATCGTCATTAGCAACTACATCGGCGTGGGATCGAACGGAACATCCGCCATTGGCAATACAGGCTGCGGAGTCAACGTCAAGAACTCCACGAGTGGAACTCGTATAGGCGGTGAAACAGCGGGCGAAGCGAATACTATTGCGTTCAATTCTCGCGGTGTTGGTGTGTCGTCGAGCGCACAAGGAGTCGCCGTACTCGGTAACTCGATATACAGCAATATCAGTCAAGGTATCGACATTGGAGCAGACGATGCCGTTCAATTTAATGACGTCGGCGATACGGACTCCGGCTCGAACAATCTACAAAATTTCCCAATTCTTAAAACGGCAACGTCTTCTGGTGGTAACACTACGATCACCGGAAAAATTAACACAGTCGCAAGTACGACTTATCGCATCGAGTTCTTCAGCAACGCCTACGGTACAGCAGACGTGAGTGGATACGGCGAAGCAAGAACTTATTTAGGCTTCACCAATGTTACAACCGACGCGAATGGGACTGCGGCCTTTTCAGCCAATCTAACAGGAATTACGCTTGCCGCTGGCAGTACTGTCACGGCGACTGCGACGGTTGGCTCATCTGGCACCTACGGATCGACGTCTGAGTTCGGTGGGAACATCGTTGCCAACGAAGCGAACTTACTGATATCTGGTAGTTACGTTGGCAACGGCAGTGACAATCGCACAATTTCTGGCCTGGGATTCCGTGCGGAAGTGATCATTGTGATGAGCAGCAACGGCACAATCATTCGCACATCGACGATGGCGGGTGATATGTCAAAAATCGGTGGGGCATATACCGCAGTTATCGCTGACGCGATCCAATCATTCACGAACGATGGTTTCACAGTCGGTACAAGTTCTTACGCGAATACAAATGGTGTAACCTATCACTGGGTAGCCTACGGTGCTGGAGACAACTTGGATGTTGGACTATACACGGGTAACGGGACATCGCAAACCATCAGTAATGTTGGATTCCAAGCTGAAACAGCCTTCGTATTAGGTGAATCCGGCAGTCAAGCGGTCTTCCGTACTAACCAGAATTCAAACACATTCGACCTTTCGAATAACGGTTCCTATGCCAGTAGCATCACTTCATTCGGTACCGACAGTTTCGCGGTTGGCAGTTCCGTCGCAACCAATCAAAGCGCGATCAACTATCACTATTTTGCATTCAACGACAATGCCAACTATTTCAAGACAGGAGCCTATACAGGCACTGGGCTAGACGATCGCAATATTACCGGTGTCGGATTTGAATCTGAGTTCATCATCATCAAAGCCACCTCGACCAATAACTATGCCATCGGCAAGACCGAGTCGACGGGCTACAACGTGAATGCCAACGTGGCTGGCGGAACGAATCAGACGCAGGCACTACAATCCGATGGATTCCAAGTCGGTAGCGATGCAGCCGTAAACCAAAGCGGCATTTCGTTTATGTACCTCGCTTGGAAGCAAAACGATGTTCCGCTAATTGTGACTACGACGGCTGATACAACTGGCGGGACGACCACATCCACGCTAGCCTTGCGCGCCAACCAAGGCGGCGATAGCGCAATTTCTCTTCGCGAAGCAATCCTTGCCGCTAACTCAACACGCAATGTTAACGGAGTGGAAGATGAAATACAATTTGCGATCAGCGGCTCCGGTGCTCAGGTAATATCCGTCGCATCCAACTTGTCAGTAACCGATGGCGTGTCGATCGATGGTACAACGCAGAGCGGCTGGGTACAAAACAGCTTCATTCCAATTGTCTTGGATGGTAACAGCGGTGCTTACGATGGCATCACGCTGACATCAAGCGCAGACGGCAGCACTATTCAGGGGCTCGTCGTTCGAGATTTCAATATTGATGGAATTCGGATCGATTCTGGGTCTAGCGGCAATACGATAATTGGCAATTTCATAGGGAACCTGGATAGCAGCGGTGCCAGTTTTGGAGTGGGGGAAGGAAACTTAGGCAATGGAATTCAGATACTAGGGAATGCCAATCAGATCGGTGGAACCACCGCGCTCAGCCGTAATGTCTTTAGCGGCAACTCATCGCACGGCATTCGAATCAGTGGAGCAAACGGCGCGGACAATATTATCGAAGGGAACTACATCGGGACGACTGTCGGCGGAAGTACAGCGCTAGGGAATAGTCTCAACGGAATTCAAATCGATGGTGGCGCTACTAACAACACCATCGGAGGATCAACGTCCGCGTCTCGCAACATTATCGTCTCCAGCGGCATAGATGGAATCCTAATCTCGGGTGCGACAAGCCACGATAATGTAATTCAGAACAACTACATCGGATTGGGAGCTGATGGGACAACGGTACTGGGCAATGCTGGCGATGGTATCAACATCAACGGTGGCGGGGACTTTACCATTATCGGTGGCATTGGAATGGGTAATGTCATCGTCGGCAATCGAGGCAATGCGATCGAGATTGATGGAACTTCATCAGGTACAGTCATCCAAGGAAACTACATTGGGATCAATCTGGCCGGGACCGTCGTCCATGGGAGCGGTCTGAGCGGCATTCTGATTGAAAATGGTGCGTCCAGTACGTCAGTCGGAGGTACCACCAGTGGACAGGCCAATGTCATAACGGACAGCGGAACACTGGGAACGACCAATAACGCTGGCATTCAGGTTTTGGGAAGTACGACTGGTATTACCATTACTGGTAACTCGATCTATGACAATCGAGGCATCGGGATCGATCTTGGAACCAGCGGCGTCACATTTAACGATACTGGGGACAGTGATACTGGAGCTAATAATCTTCAGAACTTTCCGGTGATCACCGCAACAACAGTTAACGCGGCTGGCACAACAGTCACCGTTAGCGGTTCCATCAATTCGACGGCTAGTGTCACAGGCATGTTGTTGCATTTCTATGCGACTCCGAGCACGGGTAATGTTAACACCCGTCAAGGGCGTCGCTATCTCGGATCGACGACTGTTAATACTGATACCAGTGGCAATGCGACATTTACAAACGTCAACTTGACCGGTTTTTCTGGCACTGTTGCCGCCGGTGACGTTATTGCCGCCACAGCAACTACCCCAGGTGCTAACGGAAATACTTCCGAGTTTTCGCTTGGTAGCGTGGCAACTTCATCGGTAGGAAACAGCACACCCGCTGGGTCGCAACTGACGGCCAGCAATGGTGGCGGTCTGTTGATTAACGGTGACACTGGCAATAGTACGTTTCTCATCGCTGATAACGGTGGGACTCTGCTGGGTGGGCGGACGCAATTGACGGCCGAGTTTCAGTTTTCACTTTCAACCGCTAACGTCCAGCATACGTTTATGAACTATGCGGTTTCAGGCGTGGATAACGAAGTCTACTTACGCACGGGCAGCGATGGTTCACTCAGTCTTTCAATCAAAGGAACTTCGGTAACGTCGAGCGCTGTTAACTTCAATTCGCTGGTGGGTGCCGGCCCGCAAACATTGTCCGTCACTTGGAACAACACAGCGGGTACATACGAGTTCTTCTTGAACGGAACTTCCTTCGCGAGCGGCTCGGGCTTGCAGACTGGTGCGACGTTGACTTCGAGCGGCGTACTAGTTCTTGGACACGACCAAGATGTGATTGGTGGAGGATTCCAGAGCCCACAAGCCTTTAAAGGTACTTTCCATGACGTGCGGCTCTTCAGCGACATTCGCACAGCAA
>CAUJKA010000324.1 GCA_963204965.1 Planctomycetota bacterium
GCCGCAAGTACCGAGAATCCGGCTAGTCGACCAGACTCGAATGTGACCCATTGAGTAAAGGTCCACAATCGATCGGCAAGACCTAGTTGATCAGATGATGGGATCGTGTTGAACCGGCCAACAACCGTATCCAAACTCAAGTGAATCAAGAAAACCACTGCGCCAGTAGCCAGGCCGACGTAGATCAACTTTGTCCGCGTTCGAATGCGACCGACGAACAGTGCCATGGCACAACTGCCGCTACAGAGTGTCATCAGTTCGACGATGTCAAAACCGAGCGACAAAGTGATCAGAACGGCGAGGCACGTTGAAATCAAAATGGCCACTTGCCGACCAAAAGTGATGGTCATGGTGATCACGCTGACCAACAGCGGCACCAATTCGGCTCGCATCGGATCAGGAGCCGTGATCTTGCAAAAGACGCTGGTCACGACAACTAATCCCAACATGCGAAGCAGTGGAACAGGTTGGTGAAGCAATCTGGAGTCGTATTGGTAGTAGATGTACAGACCGCAGAAGAGATAGAGGCCAAACAGAATGCCGATATAGGCCAACAAATGCGATACGCGTTTACCGCTAGTTAGTTGATCGATCCACGCATCATACTCATTTCGCAGCAACGGTAGATTGTTCACGCGTGAGATTGGCTGACCGGCTGTGGCTAACTTGCTGACCGTTGGAAAATAGGAGACCATCGCCTTTTGCACGGACGACTCGGCGTTGTTTCGGGCCTTTTGGCTCAGATCAAAATGGTAGCTCAGCGTTTCAGGAAGCTCTTTCACCAAGTAGTTTGCAACCATCTTGGCAATCATCGGCGTATCTGGACCGGTGTAGGTCTGTTGCAGCACCTCGGCGACTTTGGCGGGCAGAGCTGCGACGATATCGGCATGACGAACGGAACTGACATCGACAAACACTTCATCGTTTGGCGAGCCCACGGGGATCACCATGATCGATCGTTGATTGCCTTGCTCGCTATCGTGCGCGAGAGCTTTAAGAACACCTTGATCGGCAATTGGGTTGAGTATCTTTTGTAACGACGGCCCAAACTTATTCAACTGTTCTGGGTCAGACAGCAAGCCGCGAATCAGTCCCAGCGCAGCTTCGGACGTAATCGACGTTGTGTTGGTAGAGTCTTCGGTCAGTTTTTTGAGCGTGGCAATCTGGTCATCGTTCAAATCCTCGAAGGCTTTATCACCCAAGAGTCCGTAGACTTGATTCTGAAGTGCGCTGCGTATCTGGGAGATCGCTTGAGGCCGATTCTCGTAGTAACACAGTGTTTCGCGACGACGCTGATCGCGAAGCATTTTGGTTTGCTGAGCGTCTTCCATTTCGAAGGCAACGCGAGCCACGATATCGCGATCAGGGATCTGACCTTCACGATAAGAGAACGGCGGATTCCAACCACGAAAGATGACAACAATCGCAGCAGCCGACGTTAAAGCGATTAGCAGTTGGATCAACGAGCGAGCGGTGAGCAATTGAGCAACTTGACGGCGCAACGCACTGGGCTCAAGTTGCAGTGATGCAACGCGCTCGCTTCGAGTTCGAACTGGGCTGGTTGATGCCATATGTGGCGATTAATCGAGCGGATCGACTCCGCTATCCTCCAAAGGATTCAAGCTCTCGCTGGCGGCTTCGTATCGCCCGACTATCAATTGTACGAGAGGGTGCCGAACAATATCGGTGGCATTAAGTGTAACAAAACTAACGCGACGCAAGCCTCGGAGACGTTGCCAAGCGTCGCGTAGCCCGCTGGTAACGCCGCTGGGTAGGTCCACCTGCGTTATGTCGCCCGAGACGACCATTTTGGAGCCTTCGCCCATTCTTGTCAAAAACATCTTCATTTGAGCCGAAGTCGTATTTTGAGCTTCGTCAAGGATGACAAACGCACCATTAAGAGTTCTTCCCCGCATGTAGGCCAGCGGGATGACTTCGATCACATCGTGCTCCATCAAATACTTAACTTGGTCATAGTCTAGCATCTCGTTGAGGCCATCAAGGAGAGGTCGGAGGTACGGATTCAGTTTGGCCTGTAAATCACCAGGCAGGAACCCTAAACTCTCCCCAGCTTCAACGGCTGGACGGACTAAAACGATTTTTCCGACTGCGCGACTTTTGAGTGCTTCAACGGCAAGTGCGACTGCCAGGTAGGTTTTTCCGCACCCGGCCGGACCGCGGCAAAAGACCAAATCATGAGCTCGGATAGCTTGGATATAGTCGGCTTGTCCCTGAGTCCTTGCTTTGATCTTCCGCTGCATCTGCGGAACGTTGACTTCAAGCGGTGGCTGCAGTGTCGCCGCAACTCCCGGAGATTTCTCCGGAGCCTGCGCGATGTTGCCCAAAGCGCTTTCGACATCTTGTCGAGTGAGTTCGCCGCGCTGTTTAGCTTGGATCAACAAGCCTTCTAGCAGATTCGTTACTCGACGAACGGCCTCTTCTTCGCCGACAATTTTCAACTTGCCATCGCGATGCGTGATGACGACGCCGAAGTGATTGCGAATCAACTTTAGATACTGATCTTGAGGCCCGAAGAGGCTGAGCACTGCGGCTTGATCGTTGAGGTGGATATTCGCTTCTGACATCATCACTTCCAGTTCTGTGAAAAGCTACTGTAACGGTCCTCGTATCCATTGAGTTTGCAACAGCAGGTAGCCAACGACAAATGCGGGCAGCAGGGAATCGGTGACATCCCAAAGTCCACCTAGTCCCGGCAGGAGATTCCCGCTGTCTTTGTTTCCTGTTTCGCGTTTGAAGACTGACTCGAGCAGATCGCCAACCAAGCCAGCGAGAGTCAAGCCGACTCCCAGCGTCAAAATTCCCAGCCAGTGAACTTGCACTGCCTCTGAAAATATAGCTCGACCGACTAGCACAAAATAGGCAGCCGCAGCTAAACATGCAATTAACATGCCACCTGCTAGGCCCTCGTACGTCTTATTCGGACTGACTGCCGGACACAGCTTCGTTCGACCGAAAAGCTTACCCGTAAAATATGCGCCTGCGTCGGAGCTTTTCGTTACTAAGATCACTCCAACGATCAGGAATAATCCCCAACCGCTGTTTCCGATCATACGTAAAGCTAAAGCAAATGCGAAACAGATTCCAAAGTAGGATGACACCCAACCTGCCAAACTGGCTCGGTGAAATGCGCCAGAATTTGCCACAAAGCCAGAAAAATACCAAGCAAAGCATGCGAGTTGCGATATCACCGCAGCAACCAGTGGCAAGCCCAGCGATCCCAATGGACAATCAGTTGGATATTCGCTTCCCGAGAGCGGCCACAACATGGGAATGCTCCCCGCGATCATGACCCCTGTGGTTCCGAGCATCGTTGGCCACGTCATCTTGCCGAAGCTGCGGCCCAACATCGTCGAGCATTCGAGTGCACTTCCCCAGATCAAATAGATTCCTACGGGCAACATCCATAACCCGGGACATCCAAAGTTCATCCACGCATCCATGGCAACAAAGGTCAGCGTGAGGCTGATGATAATTGCCGCTGAGATCAGTCGTTTCTTAAGCAATGACATTCCTTTCCTGATTCAGTCCGCCGAATCGACGATCACGGCTAGCGAACTCATTCACCGCAGCAATAAGATGCTCTTTACCAAAATCGGGCCACAGCGTTGGAGTGACCCACAGCTCCGAATAGCTGATCTGCCACAACAGGTAATTGCTGATTCGCATCTCACCACTGGTACGAACGAGAAGATCGGGGTCGGGCAGACCAGCAGTGTCCAAGTTATCGCTCACAAGCTGTTCGTTGATCGCGTTCGATGTTAACTCACCGCTGCTAACCTTGTCCGCGATTCGTTGAATCGCGCGGACGATCTCGCGACGACTACCGTAGTTGATCGCGAGGCAAAGCGTCATGCCATCGTTCTTCGAGCAAGCCTCAACAGACAAGTCCATTTCGGCCTGAACTTCAGCTGGAATTCGGTCTCGCTCGCCAATGATACGCAGGCGAAGATTGTTCGACACCAATTGCTCACGTTCGGCGATCAAGTACTGTTTCAGCAGAGCCATCAGAAACTCAAGCTCGCTGGCTGGACGCTTCCAATTCTCACTGCTCAAACAGTAAAGCGTCAAAACTTGAACGCCTAAGTCGCGACAGGCCTCCATCGTCCTTCGCACCGATTCAACGCCGCGCACATGTCCTTCGCCACGTGGCAAGTTATGCTTCTTAGCCCATCGACCGTTTCCGTCCATGATGACAGCGATATGCTTCGGCCGTCGCTCGAGCGGAACCTGGCATTCGGTCTCTGTCGTTTGCGATTGAGGCAATTGAGACTGTGGAGTTTGGGACACTGTGGATGACTTATGAAAAAGCTGACGACGAATTCTTGGCTCTTCGATCGCGCGAATGGTCCGAGACTAGAAGCTCATCAATTCTTCCATATTCACGAAGATGGTTTGCTCGCGATCGGGACCAACCGAGACAATTTTAACTGGAATTCCCACCAACTCACTCACGCGATTCAAATAGGCGATCGCGTTGTCCGGCAAGTCCGACAGCTTGCGCGCACCGGTAACATCCTCATTCCATCCTGGAAGCGTTTCCAGGATTGGTTTAGCGCGACGCAGCGTGGCCGCATCACTTGGGAATCGATCGACGCGTTTACCATCGATCTCGTAAGCGGTACAGATCTTGAGCTCGTCGAAGTGACCCAAGACATCCATCATCATCAGCGCCAGCGAATCGACTCCGCCAAGTCGGACAGTGTAGCGCACCGCCACAGCATCAAACCAACCGCAACGTCGCGGACGTCCGGTTGTCGTTCCATATTCATTGCCAATCTTGCGGATCTTCTCTCCCGTTTCGCAAAGCAATTCAGTTGGGAATGGTCCGCCTCCAACGCGCGTCGAGTAAGCCTTGGCGACTCCTATGACGCGACGAATCCAGCAACTGGCAACGCCCGAGCCGCCAGAGATTCCCACGCCGCTGGAATTGCTGCTCGTTACGAAGGGATAGGTTCCGTGATCGATATCTAGCAGCGATCCTTGCGCGCCTTCCATGAGCAGTCGCTGTTCTGCATCAAGTGCATCCAGCAGTTCGCCCGTGGTGTCGCCGATCAAGCTGCCCAATTCCGTAGCCCAGCTCTTCGCTTGAGCTATGATCTGGTCGCTGGACAATTCATTGGCCAAGTCATCAGCGCCCATGCCGCGAAGCAATTGTCGCTTAGCTTCAGCAATGGTCTCAAGGCGATCGCCCAAATCGGGTTGCAGCAAATCGATCGCTCGGACCGCGAAGTTGCGGCCAACCTTATCTCGGTAACATGGGCCGATCCCGCGAAGTGTCGTTCCGATGCTCTCGCCGCCTTGTGCCACGACAGCGTTCATCAACTTGTCCTCGGCTAAGTGCCAAGGCATGACCAAGTGAGCTCGCTCGCTGATCATCAAGTTCTTGGTCGGATCGATGCCTCGAGCCTTGAGCCCGTTGAGCTCTTTCAACAGGGTCGTGGGTTCAATCACGACGCCCGGGGTAATAAAATTGCGAACTTGGGAATGGAGTATCCCGCTGGGAACATGGTGCAGTTTGTAGACTTCGCTACCGCTGACGACCGTATGTCCAGCGTTGGCACCGCCTTGGTATCGAACCACACAATCGTGTCGAGGAGCCAAAAGGTCGACTAACTTTCCCTTGGCTTCGTCTCCCCACTGGAGGCCTATCACGGATGCTGCTGGCACTTCTAACTCCCCAAAATTGGCTCAGCCCGTTGGGCCAAGACCATTACCGATGCATTCAAAAGGTCAGAAGTATCCGCGTGCGCCCGAATTGCGTCAAGTAAAGCGAATTGAGCCAGCATTAACCAAATGTCGAGTTAGCGCACAGGTAGAAGTTAAAATCGTTAGATTCCCCCACCCAATCGAAGCAAAGTAGGGCGATTTCTCGACTGTTGTGCTTCAAGCACCGACCTGTTCCGTGCCTTACTGACTGATCTTGTTTTCGATTTTTGGGTAATTTCCAAGGCTCTAATCGCTATATTTGCACAACGGCTGGAAGGCCTTGGACACCTTTTACCCCTTTAGAGTAGTCGTAAGTAGTAGCTTCTCGAATACCAATCGGCTTCATGATTCGCAATGGTGTCGAAGGAACCGCAGCGAGTCGTGAAATGCGTAAAAAAACAAAGGTTTCCAATTCGAGACGTGGCGTTTTTCCTAGTTGGGGGTGTAAACTTACTGTGGACAACGGAAACCCCTAGACAGCCCGAAAGAGTGGCTTCACGATAGGTGCTTTATGGCTTTATTGATTCTTCGAGTGTGTTTTATTAGCGTAACGGCTGGAATCGCGACTTTGGTCCTGCGAATGGACCTGAGCGGCCCTTCCTATTTGCCCTACCTTATCATTTTTGGCACTGTCTTGATGTCGTTGGGTGTGATCGCCGTAGACGTATTCACGCCTCGCAAGCAGATCGAAGTCGTTTCGGCGATTTACTTCGGTCTATTGGTGGGCGTTTTGCTGGCCTATATCCTCAGCATCGCTTTGACGCCTCTCCTACCGGCCGATCAAATCCAGTCCGGGCCGATACGGCTGATCTTGGGTGCGATTCTCTGCTATGCCTGTACGAGTCTTCTGCTCCAGACCAAGGACGATTTCCGTTTCGTCATCCCTTACGTTGAATTTGCTCGGGATTTGAAGGGGGCTCGACCTCTCGTTTTGGATACCAGTGCGATCATCGACGGACGTCTGGCTGACTTAGCCGAAACCAATGTCATCGAAAACCAACTCGTCATGCCTGGCTTTGTCCTTGCTGAATTGCAGGCCATTGCCGATAGCAACGACCGCTTGCGACGAGCTCGCGGGCGTCGGGGTTTGGATATCGTTAACCGGCTGAGAACAGAATCGCGAGTCGAATTTCAACTCTACGATCGCGACTTGCCCGAATTCGAAGGCCAGCCAGTCGACATGAAGCTGGTTTTCTTGGCCAAGCATCTCGAGGGCAAGCTAGTCACTGGCGATTACAACCTCAACAAAGTAGCCAAGGTTCATAACGTTCCCGTAATCAACTTGAATGAGATCGCTGCAGCGCTTCGACCTCAATTCCTTCCTGGCGAGACTTTCGAAGTTCGCGTAGTGAAGGCTGGCGAAGGTCCCGAGCAAGGAATTGGCTACCTGGATGACGGCACGATGGTCGTCATCGAAGGCGGTCGGCATCGCATAAATGCCACGCTAAATGTGGTTGTTACTAGCACTTTGCAGACCCAAGCTGGTAGAATGTTGTTTGCCAAAGTGGATGATACTTCACCTGTTCGAGCATAATTTAAAGACCTTTGCAACGTTGGCCCGAGGGTCGCTCGAACCGCGAAGCACTCAGCAATAGTAACGCAGCCCCATGTTTTCTCAGACTGTCGAGTACGCGCTTCGTGCAATGGTTCAACTGGCATACGCCGGAGAAGGTGGTAGTTCCACCGATGAACTAGCTCAACTAACTCGTGTACCTCGAGCGTACCTTTCAAAGGTCGTACAAGGCTTGCGAGGTGCCGGTTTGCTTCGTTCACAACGCGGCATCGGCGGAGGCGTTTATCTCAGTCGCTCACCCGAAGAGATCACAATCCTCGACGTCGTTAACGCTGTAGAACCGCTTCTGCGAATTCACACATGTCCTTTGGGACTGAAGTCGCACGGCACGAATCTCTGTCCCTTGCACGCCAAGATTGACAGTGCACTCGCCGATGTCGAAGAAACGTTTGGCAACGCCACACTCGCCGACATGATCGCCGGCAAAGGCGACAACGTTCTACCGATGTGCGAAGTCAGCGAGATGTTCCAGTAGGCTAGGCAGGCCGAAAGAAAGTAACCGATCGGTTCTTTTGGCTGGGAAATTCTTGCAGTGTTTAACACTGCATTGAGCCCCGACACATAAAGATGGGCTGGGCTATTTAAAAATCCCAGATACAGCGCAATCGAACGGTGAGAATTGGAATTCGTTGGGCTTGGGTTTCCGGTTAAGTCAATCCACCGTCTGGCGACAGTGGCTACGTGGATTTCTGGGAACCCCAGCAGCGGGAGCCTATGTAGATGCTATTTAACTGGCTCAGGAGCGGCGTCAGTTTTGGCAGGCTCTGGGGTCGCTTCGGGTTTTTCGGTTTCTGCTTTGGTTGGCTCTACAGCATTTTCTTTGGGTGCTGATTCGTCCTTGGGCTTTTCTTCTTTGGGAGTGCTTAGTCGGCGAAGATAGCGGAGGCGGATACGGTTGCCGGCGTCTTGAGGGTTGATGACGTAAGCGGGCTGATTGCTGTTTTGATCGAGGGTAGGTTTGGTGAGAGCCTCTTCGGCTTCAGCAAATTCTCCTAATTCAATGTGGGCTCTGGCTAATGTGTACCAGCCGGGCGAGAACCAACGAGCACCGCGGTTATCCTTGAGCAATCGCTCGCGTAGCCAGTAATTAGATGACTTATAATCGCCGCGATCATAGTGGAGCTGGCCCATTAGAAAAGCCACATCAAATTTCGCTCGACTGAAAATGGCAATCGCTTGAGCAACTCGAGCTTCATACATCTTTTCTGTTTCATTGGGATCACGCTCGAGTCCTAAGCCTCGCTGAACATCCGGATTGAATGCCATGCGTTTGAGCGAAGCATCGTCAACGCGAGTACTATTATAGGTTCCCAGTGCTCCCAAGCCTTCCATCATCGTTGGTTCAAATCTGCCAGCTAGGTGCATTTGTCGACCTTGGGCAACTGGTCCCTCGGTCATCCAAATCAAGTGCTCGGACATGTAACGCATTGTGAACTGCGATAGCTCTTTCAGACGCTCTTGAATTTCCATGCTGAAGATTTGAGCAAGCAATGGTGTGTACCAAATTGAAATCGTTGAATTAGGCGCCGCTTTGCCGAGTCGTTCAGAAAAGGCATCTGCATCCATTGCCAATACCATTCGCTCGTCGCCGATGAGCGAATTCTCGATGAGTCTCGCCCGGCGACTTAGCGCAAACGGAGTGGCATCGATTAAGAGCTGGACGGATGTAATCGCTGGCTGTTGAAAGGCATACTCGTACTGTGGGAGGTTCAATCGTCGAAGGATCTTGTCATTCTTCGAAACGTCTTGAATCGTAGCCCAAGCATCGGTATCGGGATCAAGAATGGGCAGACCCAGCCTGGAGTCGAGCAACAGAAGTTGATTCTGGATCAATAGCCCCATCGCAAACAAATCACCCGCAGCACCAGGAGCGGAACCGACAGAGATCCAACATGTATCAATCTCTTGTTGCGCGGCCAAGGCGCCGAAAATTCTTCCGCGGACAATAAAGTCAGCTTGGCTGTACAGAGTTGCTTCCCAAGGCAGATAGCCGTAGCCCACGCCATTCTCATTCATGGGCATCCGTGGGTCGCGAACCTTAACCGATGACTGCGAGGATTCTAGCGGCGCTAGCTTGATATTGCGAATGGTCCAGTCAAAGAGCTTGTAAGCCTGCTCAAGCTTTACCGCTTGCTCTGGATTCAAAGTGGACATCTTCTGCGTGAGCATCGGTTGAAAGACGCGATCACGAACTGGAAGAGCAATGATCCAGTTAGAGAGCTTCCGCATTAACTGAGCTTGAAACATGCTTTCAACGTCTGCTACTCCCAGTTGATTGGACTCTGGCGATTCGCATCCGACTCGCGCGAGATCCCGTGCGTCCAAGCCATCCAATAGTTTCGAAGGCTGGTAGTTGACCGATTTTGGATCGGCAGTCTTCAACCAAGCGTTGATCAACACTCGCGTCTCGTCAACCATATCGCTCTTGTTGATCTGAGTCGTCTGGGACAAGTTTCGAAGGCCCTGGCGCAGCGGTTCAGTCTCCGAGCTCTCAGAACTGGCACGCATCTGTTGGATTATTCGGTCAGATTCATTCTGAGTCGTGCGTTGGCAACCAGTGAAGGCCAAACATGCCAGGATGACATAGGTGCAAATAGCGGAATTGAGGAATTTCATAGGTCTTGCGAGATTAGTGCAAAGGGTTAGCTTCGCACAAGTTGTGCGATATCCTTAAGTTGCTTCAACAAAAGTTGTACGTCAGTCAGGGGGACCATGTTCGGGCCATCGCTGGGAGATTGATCGGGATCGGGATGAGTTTCCAAGAAAACTGCGTCCACGCCAACCGCGACCGCGGCGCGTGCCAATGGAGCGACCATTTGCCTATTTCCCCCGGTCGCATCTCCCAAGCCACCCGGTTGTTGCACCGAATGCGTCGCGTCAAATACGACTGGGACGCCAAAGGAGCGCATGATTGGCAACGCTTGCATGTCGTTCACCAATCTCCCGTAACCAAAGAACGTGCCTCGTTCGCAAAGGAGCACACCGGCTGCTCCGGCCGAGTTCAATTTGCCGAGCACATTCTTCATATCCGTTGGAGCCATAAACTGCCCCTTCTTCACGTTCACAGGCCGCCCTGTTTTTGCCGCGGCAACAAGCAGGTCGGTTTGCCGCGCGAGAAAGGCTGGGATCTGTAGCAATTGACAAGCCTGCGCGGCCTCGGCGGCTTGTTCGGGTAGATGAATGTCGGTGACAACTGGCACATTGAACTGTCGATGGACTTCATTCAAGATTGCCAAACCTTCTTGCATTCCTAAACCACGAAAGGCGGCGGAACTAGTGCGATTGGCTTTGTCGTAGGAAGCTTTAAAGACAAGCGGCAACGATAGTCGATCGCAAATCGTTTTGAGTTCCTCGGCAATGCGCAGAGTCAACTCGCGGGATTCGATCACGCAAGGCCCAGCGATGATCGTAAGCGGTGTCGTTTTTCCACCACATTCAATATCGCCGATCATGACGGGCGTAACAGGGCAGTCCATAAGTAAATCCATCAACGGTTTCTTGAGGGCAAGCTTCGTGCGGTGTTAGGTAGTAGGTGCCAGCGAAAGGACAGGTAAGGGATCGCTGGCTGCAGTGGATTCGGGAACGATCAATTTCAATCGGCCGTGAAGTAGTTCAACATTCAGCGGCAGGAATCCTCCTGGGTCGCCATCCAGTTGGTAGGGGACACGAATCTCTTTGCCGTCGGAACCGATCGGAGCTTCAATCTTCAATCGCTTAACAGTTGTGTGCTTAAAGTCTTCCATCTGACGATGGCTGGATCGCCAGACTCGAAACAGATAGTTCACTCCTGCCCAGTATCCCGATCGTTTGAATGTACACAAATCCAATTTTCCATCGGTTGGGTCGGCATCTGGATAAAAGGACAGATTGCCACCGTAGCGCGGCACATTAAAGACAAAGATCCATGCCGCTTGGCCTTCACAAGTTTGAAGATTGGAGCTGGCCGACCACTGGAGTTGCGGGAACGCATAATTCCAGAGCGCGCGGAGGATAGGCATGGTGTACGACCAGCGAGTGATATGGCCTTTGCGACGCAAGTCCATCTGCCGAACCACTTCAGCATCAAACCCACACCCGAGCATGACTAGAAAGAGCTTGCCATTGGCGCTACCCACATCCATATGCACCGTGCGATTACCCATCAACGTCGTGCAAGTGGCTTCGATGTCGCGAGTCATCCCCCAGTGCTTTGCCAACAGGTTTTCCGTACCTAAAGGAAAGATCAGCAGGGGAATTTCGTGAGAAAGGAGATTGGCAACGATCCCGACAGTACCATCTCCGCCGGCGCAGACAACACAAGCAAGTTTGCTTTCGTCGTGCAATCGTTCGGCGGTTGCTTTAAGCGTTTCCAGCGATCGAATCACCTCGACATGAAAGCCCAGTCGTTCGATCGCGTCCGCAAGATCCTTAACCAACTGGCCGGTTGGACCAGCTCCCGATTTCGGGTTAGCAGCGATCAGGACCCAACGACCAGCATTCACGGACACCCCTCATTACCACTTCAATCCAAAGCGGTCGCCGCCGGTTGCACTGCCTGTGCCTCCCTTAAGCGGACCACGATTCTTGGATACAACAGCCTTGCGTGGTGGTTCTTCGACTTCAACAGTTTCCTTGCTATCGCTTTCGGCAGAAGCTGGTGGAGCTTGTGCAGCTTTGAGCGATAGGCTTATACGCTGCTTTTCCTCTTCGATCGATAGAATCTTGACTTCAACCTCTTGGCCTTCGCTGACCACGTTGCTGACTTTGGCAACGCGATGATGAGCGAGTTCTGAAAGGTGAACTAAGCCTTCAACGCCAGTGGCGATGCGAACGAAAGCACCAAACTCAGCGATCCGAGTCACGGTTCCCTTAATCATCGAACCGACGGGGAAGCGAGCTTGAATGTTCGCCCAAGGATGCTCTTGCAGCGATCGGTAGGAAAGTCCAATCTTGCCAGTCTGAGGATCGATCTTGTCAACGCGAACGTGGATCTCTTGGCCTTCGGTCAAAACTTCGCTGGGGTGCTTCACTCGCTCCCAAGAAAGTTGACTGATGTGTAGCAGGCCATCTAAACCGCCGATGTCAACGAAAGCACCAAAGTCGGTTATCTTGCGGACGGTGCCTTTGACAGCCGCGCCAACTTCGATCGAGGCCAAACGTTGCTCGCGTTGTTCAACGCGTTCTCGTTCTAGAACCGCTCGACGCGACAGAACTAGATTGCCACGACGCTCGTTAGCTTCCGTGATCACGCATAGGACTTTTTGTCCAACGAACTCGCCCATGTTTTCGACGCGGTACGGAGCGATTTGACTTGCTGGAATGAATCCGCGAATGGTACCAACCTGGCACTCTAGTCCACCCGTGTTGGATCCGGTAATGGTACCCTCAACGACTTCGCCTTCGCGCATATCGCTCCAGTCACCTGCATCGATTGCAGCGCCTGGAATCGTCACGTCGTAGATGCCTTCGTCGGTCAAGTATCCGCGGACAAGCACATCGATTTGATCGCCGGGATTGGGTGGCGTCTTGAATTGGAGGATGGAGATGATCCCTTCATTCGGACCACCCATTGATACGAAGACAAACTCTTCGTGCAATTTGACTACAGTAGCTTGTAAGCGCTGGCCCTCGGTCAACATGTGACCCACTCGAAGCGATTCATCGCCAACAAGGACCTTTTCTAGATCCAGTTCTTCTCCGAGCACGGCGCTCAGTTCATCTTCTAAGTCTTTGGAGAGTGGCGAGCGACGCGATGGCACTGCGACTTTGGGAGCAACGGTCGCAGGTGGAGTTTTGATTCTGCCGACCTCTTCGCGATACTTGGAATTTGGCTTGCCGCCTCGGCGCCCCTCTTTACCGCCTTCGCTGGCCGCTTCTTCACCCTGTTCGCTTGATTCGCCAGATGGGTTGGCGGCGGCTTCGCCACCAGTTCTCGGCGGCTTCGGCGGTCGGCTTGGCTGCCGCTGATTGAACGCCTGCTGTTGGCTCATCCGCAATTGCCGAATACGCTCCAGGTTAATGGGGCCACCTGCGCCAGCGGAGGCGTCCGCAGCATCGACGGTTGGAGTGAGCTGTTCGACGTTTTCAGTGTTGGCAACAACGTCGTTGGCCGATGCGGAATCTGCAGCGTTTGGATCTGTCATGGAAGGGAGGAGATAAAAGAAGGTCGGGGAGCATTTAGCTCTTGAAATTAGCTGATCGAAAATGGATACATCTCCACTTTCTTAGCCCAGTCATTCTAGCCACGGACGAGCCAATTGACTACGGCATCTGAACAGTTCAAAGTCGTCCGCTAGCAAGGAATTCCTTAATCATTTTCGTCGAAAGTTGCTCGCGGAGGCTCAACAATCGACGCTGTGGCGGGCGTCAACTGTCTATTTCGACGCCACGATAATAGCGGCGACAATCGAACCACCGGCCATCATTACCAGTACGGCGATAACGGCAATTGTCACCCCGAGATTCGATTTCTTGGCAGCCGGAGTGATCTTGGCGGTTGCATTGCCAGCTTTGCCACCTTTGGACGCCGCTGCGGCATCTGCTTGTGAAATTGGCACATAGGCTGGTGCGTTACCGGGTAGCCAAGGAGCCATGCCACCTGAGGGACTTTCCATGGCTCCCGCTTGAACCGGTGCCACGCCTAGATCGACTCGTTTGCTTTTGCCTAAACTGTTCAGGTCGATTGCTGCAAACGGATCGTCGGCTTCGGCAGTAGCTGAGGATGTCGAAGACTTGCCGGCCGAGGCTGTTGCTGGTTTGGTTGACGCTGGTTTAGCGGATGTTGGCTTGGAAGAGGTTGGTTTTGCTGTAGTCGGTTTCGCACTGCTAGCCGCCGGTGTCTTACTCTTCTCCGCTTTCTCGGAGGATACTTTTGCTGAGTCCGACTTAGCTTGCCCCGCTGGCTTGGCTGGTGCCTTTAGGGAGAATTCCGCCGAGCAACTTCCGCACTTCACACGGTTGTCGGCTGGCATCGACTTGATTTCGATGGGTTGCTTGCACTTTGGGCACTGCAGCGTTGGCATTAAAACGATCTCCCCTACCGCCGCGCTAACTAGCCCCACAGCAATAGTTCCAAATGAAATTCAAATCGATGTTAGCAATCGCAATTCAACGTGCTAGAATTGCACCTGCAGGTCTGAATTCTAATCAAAAGCAGGGCTTATTACAGCCATATCTGGGGAACAAATGAAGACAGCAGCATACTCAGTTGCCACTTTCTGGATTTCCGCAGTCCTAGCCGTCACAACCGCTCAAGCCGACATTATCGGACCACAAGCAAGCGGAGCCAGTAAAGAACTTGTCGTTCCTGACGCTTTGCTCCCTGAGTTAGACGAAGCCGTTGCGACTCAACTGAAACCATTAATGCAGTTGTACGCGACCAACGATTACGCTGGCTTCAAAACAGCCTACGCAAAAATCTCGGCCACAACTGACACGCTACCAGCCGTTGAGGTCTTTTGGGCCAAGTTGCTAATCACCAACAATCGAACTGGTGACGCTCACAAAGTACTTGAAGAGTACATTCGAGATCACACCGAAGATCCCGAAGCGTTTATGACGATGGGGATCTTGGCAATTCGCACCGGCCGCTTCACCGATGCGTGGTTGAACCTGTTGTACTCACAGCGTTTGATGGACAAAGAACTTCTTCCGAAGGGCCGCACCAAACTGGTCGCATTGACTATGTTGGAAGCGAGAACCATCGTTGCCGAATCGCGACGACAATGGAACGAAGCCGATCAAATGTATCAAAAGCTCCAGGCTCTCAAGCCAGAGGACCAGTCCATCAAGTGGCGATACGGTCGTAGCCAAGTCCTAGCGGGAAATCACAAGCAGGGCCATCAAACTATGGTTCAAGCCTGCCAAGCTGACGCAAAACTCCCAACTGCAACGCTAGCCGTGGCGCAGTTACTGGTCGATACCACGAACTGGTCGAAGGACTCGGACGCAAAATCAAAAGTCGAATCTTGGTACCAGCAAGCAATCCAAGAAAAAGAAACTGACGACAAGGCAATCGTCGCCTATTTCAAATGGTTGGTTTTGGACAATCGTCCCGAAGATGTCAAAACTAAATTCGAAACGCTTCCCGATGCGATCAAGAAGATTCGCGAAGTAACTCTGATCCGCAGCGTTGCCGCACGATACCTCAACGACCTAGCTACTGCGGAAAGCCTGCTCACCGCACTGCATCAAGACAAGCCAGACGATTTAGAGGTCGCAGATCAATTGGCTCTAGTCCTAATTGAAAGCACCGACGAAGCGAAGCGCGGACGAGCTCTTCAGCTTTCCGAACGCAACTTCCGCGCGGCCTCTGAGGTAGAGCAAGTAGCCGCCACGGCCGCTTGGGTTCAACTTCAGCTTGGTTCAAGCGACGTAGCCGATCGCATTTTGTCGCAACTTGCATCGCGCGGTCCACTGTCTCCGCAGACCACGTACTACATTGCTGAACTACTCAAGAAGAGTGGCAAGGATGTCGACAGCAAGCGTCTGCATCAAATCGCTGTCGACACCGTCGGCATCTTTCCTCAGCGAAGCAAAGTCAAAGAATTGCTTGCCGCAAAGCCATGAATGTACGGTGTGTGCCGCGTGTGGTCGATTTTCGTAGGGCGTGTGCAGAGGTCATTTACACGATTCACTTCACGCAAATTGTAGAGCAAAGCGAAGCTGGTGAGCATGAACAACTGTTGATTGACCTCGTAACACGCCATGTTTGCTTTTCAATCTCTCCACGTCGTGTGGTACGAAAGTCCTCCGAAAGTCGCTTTTGCCATGAATTCGTTCAAATGGATTGACGTCTTACGGGGATAGAAATGTCGATGTTGCTTCTATTGATCTTGGCGTTTATTGTTCAAATTGAAGGGAAACTCAATTTTGTTCGCGATGGACATGGATTGGTGATTGAAGCACCTCGTTCTGTTGCGGTGGATCGCAAACTCCATCTAGAAGTCGAATTGAATAGAGTTGCTAATGGTAGAAGTTACTCGGCTCGAGTTCTAAATGTAACTGGAGACGTACTAGAGCCGCAATTAAAGAAAGGCACAGTTCTGGTTTTTACTTGTGAAGGTTATCATTTTTTCGAAGGGAAATACCATCTCATTCCAAGGATACTTGACTCTGGAGAAATCGTAGATTGGTATCTTCCAGAATGGGCCTCCGAGCCGTCAATGAAACTGAGAGATGAGCTACCTTCATTGACGGTCGATAACATTCTAAAGCGACTTGCTTCGGACGATTGGGGGGTAGTCGAGAGATTAAGTTACAAACTGCTAACGATGGAAAAGTCTGTCATTTACGAGCATCGACAGTCTATTCCAGTTCTCGAAGTTCAAAAGCTGTTGCTCGAAGTGGATCACGCTAATTATCGCGACCTCTACGCTATGATTCTGGCATTGCGAAATGAACTTTCAACCTCGGTAAAGAAATATAGCATTGAACGCCACGCCGATAGCGCACTGTTGGACGAGGGTAAAATTAAGCAACTCCTCCTGGTCGAAAAGTTTCTTCACTTCAATGGCGAATCTGATCTGCCGGAGCCCGCAGCGCTCGGTGTTGATTTGCCATCCCAGTATTTCCATCTGAAAGCGCTGGTTGATCTGATTTCAATTGCTCCCAAGAGTAAATCGTCTGAGGCCGCGTTCAAAAGGCTTGAGCATTTTGCATTTGATCCAGGCTTCGAATTCTCCGATTTTGCCATCGAACATTTAGCCCGGTTCAAAAGATGGAATGCGGTGAGGCTATTTGATAATCGCTTTCTTGAGGGCGCAAACACCTATCAATTGAGGCAGCTTCGAAATTTCTGCAAGGCAATACAGATGGCCGATGACGCCACTGAATACCAGAAGCAACTAGCAAAAGCCTTGCTTGATCAAATGTAAGAAGCAAGAGTCCGCTTCTTTTGTATCTCAAGGTATGGGACCAAGATTGGCTAGACACAAAATATGTTAGACAAAATTCAAGAGTTTCTTGCAGTCATTGTAGGGTGTGTATCGCGTGCGATTTCTACCAATTGTCTTTGCGCCATAGCAGGTGTCCAAGATGATCGTGCACATTGAACGATCAAACGACCGCACGCAGAACACACCAATGGAGAACTGAGTGACCATCTTCTGACTCTGCAACATGGCGTGTTTCGAGGTCAGACAACTGTTGTTCATGCTCTCCGGCTTCGCTTTGCAGTACAATTTACGCGAAGTGAATTGTGTTAATGACCTCTGCACACGCCCTACGAAAAACCGACTATGTCCGACAAAATTGAAGAGTTCCT
>CAUJKA010000325.1 GCA_963204965.1 Planctomycetota bacterium
GCCCGATGGGCTGGGCTATGTAAATTGCTGGACCTTCGGCCCGAAATCCCAGAAAAAATATCAATATCAAAAAGCGTTAGCGAGGGAATGCCGATCGCATGAGTTCCAAGCTCTTGGGCAAGGCTTGCTTGTAGTCTTCCTTACCTTCGAACTCGAGCGAGATGAAGCCGCGGTAGTTGTGCTTGCGAAGGATCTGGCCGATGCGAGCATAATCCAAGTCCAACGAGTACCACTCGCCGCCGCCATAATAGGTCTTGGCTTGTACAAAGACGGTTTGCGGAGCGATCTGCTCCAGTCGCTCGTAAGGGTTCTCAAGGAAATTACCCGTGTCAGTAACGATCTGTAGCCAAGGCGATTTGATCGCATTCACAATCTTCAGGATGCCTTCAGGAGTCAACCCTAAGCCCCAGTGATTCTCCAACCCCAAGACGACTCCACACTTCTCGGCAGTTGGCAGGCATTTCTCTAACGATTCGATCACCCATGGAAAGGCGTCTTCGTCTGTGTAACCCTTGATCGGTGGCTCGATGCCGCGATTGGCCATCAAAGCGTCAAAGTTTGCCGAAGTATTCCAGCGCCCTGTGTTAACGCGCATGATAGGAATGCCAAGCTTGTAAGCCAATTCGATTTGCCCAATCGTTCGATCAACGTTCTCTTGACGCTCTTCGAGATTGGGAGTCACGAAGCCTTGGTGAGTCGACATACCAACGATGGGAATACCCAATCGCAAAGCATGACGCTTGTAGGACATCAACTTCGAATGGCTAATCAGTTCATTCTGCTCAAGCTGGTACAGCAGCAACTCAACTCCATCAAAGCCATACTCGTCGGCGATAGCGATGCACTTATGGAAGTCACGCAGCGGCTCGTTCTTGAAACGCCACAACGAGTAGGTCGACAAGACGATCGGATGCGTCTTACGAGCTCCACTGCCTTTGCTTGACTCAGCCTTGGCATCGGCCGCGGCAGGTTGTTGGCCCTGAACGGCCTGAGCTAATGGAACGAGATTGGCACAAGCTGCTCCTGCAAGTACGGATGCAGAAGCCAGAAAGCCGCGACGAGCTATCGAAGTGGAATCATGAGTCATGGTCGAGTAAGCCTCTTGAAGGTTAGGTTCAGTCACCTAAGAAGCCTACTCGAATCCAGCCCACACGCAATAGTTGGTAGGATTTTCGTACTCGTACTCCTGCTCAGTCGAAGACGTGCTCGATTTCTTGACACCGGTCTTCATTTGTCGTAGATCAGGTCTTTCCCAACCGCTGCGTTAGCGAGGGACAGCTAGCTTGCGATGGTGAAAGCGCCCAAAGGCGAGGTACGACGTTCAGCTTTCGGACATACTTCGGGAGTCTGTGGCTCGCGAGCCAACAATTCGGATCGCATGATTTTGACATTCGTGGGAGCCTCGATACCCAAGCCAACCACATTGCCTTTGATTTTGACAACCTTGATAACGATGTCATTGCCCACGTAAACGGTCTCATCAAGTTTGCGGCTAAGAATCAACATCTTTGAACTTTCCTTTTCAACTTTTGGAAAACGGTAATCAGCGGGTATGACGTGATAGAAATGCGAGCCGCGTGCCAAACCCGCTCCAAAGCCACGATCTTCGAAGAACTCAGCAATTTCATTGTGTTTTTGAGTCGCTCATCGCTGTTAACTCAGAATCTGCCGTGATCACCCAGCGAATCTTTAGGAAGTTGTTACAAAGCTCAGACAATTTTTCAAAGCTGCTGCCGGCCTTAAATCGTTTAACGGCAAGCCGGAGGCGACTGCTTCTTCTACTCTGCATTGATTGTCGACGTTGCGAGCACAACGGTCATGGCGACCAGTGGAGCAATCGCACCAATATGATCACAGTCTCCTCGCAAAATCAGTCCAATGTAACAGTCGCCTCCGGCTTGCCGTTAAACAATTCATCGCTCCGTCTTCTTCTCTTTAGCCCGGAGGGCGATACATTTATCTGGCTCGTTTGGTGTGTGATGTGGAGCTGACTCTTGAAGATAAGAATTGGAGTTCTAGAGTACTGCCCATGCTGAAATGGTAAGAGAGTACTCTAGCGTCCCGGACTCGAACGCTGATTCTGGGCACTGAGGCAATCAATGCCTTCCCTAGGCGTCGCCCTCCGGGCTGAAAACCAAAAAGCGCTTAGGCCGTAAATCGTTTAACGGCAAGCCGCAGGCGACTGCTTCTCCTACTCTGCATTGATTGCCGGCGTTACGAGCACAACTGTCAGGGTGACCAGTGGAGCAATCGCACCAATATGATCACAGTCTCCTCGCAAAATCAGTCCAATGTAACAGTCGCCTCCGGCTTGCCGTTAAACAATTCATCGCTCCGTCTTCTTCTCTTTAGCCCGGAGGGCGACACATCTTTGCCGGTGGTGTCAACCACCGGAAACTCAGCCAGCTAGATGGTCAAGCCCGGAGGGCGATACATGGCTGTGTCCCATTGAGGTTGGGTTGCGATGCTGAGTTGACTCTAGGAGATAAGAATTGGAGCTCTGTTAATGTTGGTCCATGCTGAAATGAAGAGAGTGTACTCTAGAGTCTCAGGCCAAACTTTGCTTGCTGGCTGCTATGTCAATTAAAGTCTTCCCTATGTATCGCCCTCCAGGCTAAATCCATCTCTGTGCTTTTAGTCCGGTGGTTGACACCACCGGCATAGATTTGTCGCCCTCCGGGCTGAAAAGCGAATGCAGAAATTCAAAGGCTGAAAACCATGAGCAGAAAGCCGAAAAGCTGCCCAAAATTTGCTTCAGTTTTGCCAGACAAGATGTTAGATTTTTTCCTAGCCTGGAGGCCAGTGTATTCATTTGAAATTGCTCGGAGCATGATCGTCGTCTCAGCCTGGAGTTCATGCAAGATATGACGGCTCATCAACAACTTCTTTATCACATTGTTTTTAGCACCAAAGATCGCCGACCACTACTGCGCAATGATCAGCTTCGCGAGCATGTATGGGCTTACATGGCAGGCGTAGCGAGCAATTTGCACGGCCATGCGTTAAGGATTGGTGGCTACATTGATCACGCGCACTTGTTACTTCGCATTCCAGCCAAAATTGCAGTGGCCGACTTTGTCAGACAACTTAAGGCTAACACAAGCAAGCACATCAACGAGGAAAAAGACTCGCTTCTAAAATTCCATTGGCAAGATGGCTATGGAGCCTTTACTGTAAGTCGATCGAAAGAGGATGCTGTCGTGGCCTACATTGATCGTCAGATGGAACATCATCTCGATCGAACCTTCCAACAAGAGTATCTTCAGATGCTTGCCGATCATCAAGTTGAGTATGACCCCAAGTATCTTTGGGAGTAGTAACAGAGCGTCACCCCTTCGCCATACATCTTTGATTTCCCAAGAGTATTGAGTGATCTCGGAATCATTCTTCTCTTCAGCCCGGAGGGCGGCACATCTTTGCCGGTGGTGTCAACCACCGGAAATTCAGCCAACCAAGTTTTCAAGCCCGGAGGGCGATACATTTATCTGGCTGAGGTTGGTGTGTGATGTGGAGCTGAACTTCAGGAGATAAGAATTTGAGCCAGAGTCTTGTCCATGCTGAAATGGTAAGAGAGTACTCGAGAGTCCCGGACTCGAACTCTGATTCTGGGCACTGAGGCAATCAAAGTCTTCCCTATGTGTCGCCCTCCGGGCTAAACCACTTCACTTCTTGGGTCCGGTGGTTGACACCACCGGCAGAGATTTGTCGCCCTCCGGGCTGAAAAAACTCGACGGCTGCGGAAGCCAAGCATAGCTGGGCGAAGCATCGCCCAAGCCTCTCAGCGCAAGTCCATCTCAGATAATTGGCGACTTGGAAAAGATGGCTGGGTCTGAACTCAATTTCAAACAACCGCCGCGATTGAGCTGCATTACGCGCTCGCGCGTTGTCGCCTCGCCGAACACATCCCCACACTCACCAATCCGACCAAGGCTAATGAGGATGGCTCTAGCCCGGAGGGCGATACATCTATGCCGGTGGTGTCAACCACCGGAAACTCAGCGTTTATCAATCCGACCAAAGCTAACGAGGATGGCTTCAGCCCGGAGGGCGATACATGGCTGTGTCCCATTGAGCTTGGTGTGTGATGTGGAGCTGAACTTCAGGAGATAAGAATTTGAGCCCAGAGTCTGGTCCATGCTGAAATGGTAAGAGAGTACTCTGGAGTCCCGGACTCGAACTCTGATTCTGGGCACTGAGGCAATCAAAGCCTTCCCTATGTGTCGCCCTCCGGGCTAAACCACTTCACTTCTCGGGTCCGGTGGTTGACACCACCGGCAAGGATGTGTCGCCCTCCGGGCTGAAAAAACTCGACGGCTGGGGTAGCCAAGTGTAGCTGGACGAAGCATCGCCCAAGCTACTCAGTGCAAGATCATCTCAATTTGTAAGCGACTGGGAAACGACGGCTGGTATCTAAACTCAATTTCAAACCACTGCTGCGATTGAGCAGCGTTACACGCTCGCGCGTTGTCGCCGCCTCGCCAAACACATTCCCACGCTCACCAATCCGATTAAAGCTAATGAGGATGGCTCAGGAACAGCGGTGATTGTAAATTGATTGACATTTCCGATCCCGGAACCAGCAAGTAAATTCTCGCCATTTAAGATATTCACGATATCGCCCGGTCCCGTAAATGCCGCATTCGGCTTAAACTTGAATCCGTATGTCTTTCCAGCTTCGAGCTGCTGTGGAACTGTAAAGCTAATGTTCGCCACGTGAACAGAATTGACGAGTGACAATGGGTTACTACCTAGCCCCGAAAACGATGTCACCCCAGACGAACTGAGATTTATGTTAGCAAATACATCGTACTCATGTTCTTCAATTCCAGAGCCTGAACCTACCAGACTCGGGCCATCAACATTACTACCTGCATCAGTGAATTGCGGCAAAATATCTATCGAAAACGCCCCCGGGAAGACTTGCTCAAATCCTGCGTTGCCATCATAGCTAGAAGTCGACGCAGATATATCGAATGCCAAGCCAATATTAGTAACTCCTGTTACTGCACTGTTACTTGCGTTATACAAATAAACGCCAAGCGTTGCTTTAGATCCATGCGAGACCGTCAGGCCTGTTGACTGCCCGAGACCAACTTCACTACCAATTGTTACGTAAAACTCTCCGCAGGCAACAGTCGAAAGTAAAACCTGAGCGGCAGTCACGCAAAGCAGTCTTGCAAAACACACTTTAAAATTCATTTAACAACTTCCATTAAAAAACAAGCTATACGCGTCTAGAATTCAATCTCTTACTGACATTGTCCCTATCCGTCGCAAGTACAGAATTGCTTCCATCTAAGTCCCCCCAAAAACTGTAGCCACTCTGGGTATAAAATCGCGTGGACGGAATTAGATCAGAGTCTGCAGTTGATACGTTACCACTACGGTTGATATCGCCCGGCACAACAAAAAGCGTAAACACGAAGTCTCCGCCAGCGACACCATTCCCCGACTGCGTACTTACGTTGGTGGTCCACTCGCCATCAAGCAAATTGCCCGACAAATCGTTCACTTTGTTGGCAGATAATCGAATCGTCAAAGTCGTTGGATCAAGTGCTTGATTTAGTCCGAGTGTTAGCATGCGATTACTGTATGAAACGGTATTTACTACCGGTGCAATTCCCAAACCACCATCGGCGCGAATACCGCCGCTTGTTGTGATCACGAAATCGCTCGGCACCCATTTCGACGAATCAATATCCTCATCAAACTGGACTAAAATCTGATTGACATTGATCCATGGCAGGATTTCCGTTTGCAGCGTGCCCTTGGATACTTTGTAACCACGAGAGATTCCATCTAGCGGCAAACTACCGGGGGTCGGGCCGTCAACCAAATCCCTGAAGTTGTTTGTCCAAGAGGTCGAGTTGACGAATACGTTTGTGATCCGCGGACCAGTCGAATCCGAGGACGCAACATCAAAGCTTATTCGATTCAATTTCAACGACTCGCCCACGCCGCCGTTTAAGGACGAACCGTCGTCGATAACTTTGAACTCAAGGCTGGCGTAGTTGACACCGTAACCATTCATGGCGGGTGCGTAGGTTAATCGGCCAAGTAAGATGTCTGCTGCGGACACCATCGTGTTCGGCGCAGTAATGGCGGTACCGTTGAGCTTCAGAGTACCCGTTGTCGGTACGGACACGATCTTCACCGCAGCCAATGCATTGGCATTGGGCAGGTCGAAGGAGTCACTAAATCCGAAATCTGACGGGGCAAATGTCATGTCTACAGCGGCAACGTTTGGGGCTAGCGTTAGGCTGATTGTCTTGTCGGCCCCCATAGGAGCGTCATTGACCGGGGAGATTGTAACGGACACAATCCCCTCCGCAACCCCACCCCGCCCGTCCAATAGTCGGTAAATAAAGCTATCAATTCCATAATCATTGCTGAATGGACGATAGATGAAGTTCCCGTTAGGAAGCATCGTTACTTCTCCCTTGGCCGGAAGAGACAACAAAACTGTTGTCAGAATGTCGTTGTCCGAATCAAAGTCGTTCGTCAACACATTCCCTGAAAACTCCGTATCTTCAACTGCTGCTGAGAAGTTATCCGCAAAGGCCATCGGCACTGCATTGCCGCTTACGATGACAAGAGTAACGCTACCGGTGTCGGTTCCGGCGATCGGTGTTGCGCCGTCGCTAATGGTGTAGGTAAAGCTGTGGGCTCCTACCGACGAACCGCCAGGGCCGGGCGAGAAGCCAAAGTTGCCTCCAGCCATGACCTGCAACGTTCCGCCGAAGAGCGTTATCGTGCTGCCCACGGTTACGCTAGTTCCATTGACTTGTACGATGCTTAGCGATGGTCCATCCACATCCCGATCGTTGCCGAGTGGACTGAATGCTAAAAAGCCCGTCGAGATACCGATCGTCAAATCATCGACGGCTTCAGGGGCATCATTGACGGCTGTAACGGAGAAGGTCACGCGAGTGTTCACTGAAGCGCCCGATCCATCAGTTGCCGTCAGCGTTATGGTCCCGCCATTATCGCCATCTTTGGGAGTCCCACTAAGCGTGCCTGTCACTGAATCAAAGCTCAGCCAACTCGGCAAACTTGTCGCCACAATCGACAGCGCCACATCATCGGCATCACTAAAAAGATTGGAAGGCAAGACAAGCTGATAGAGAGAATCTTCAACGGCAACTTGAGCGGAAAGTGGATTGGCAACTATCGGTGGATCGTTGACTGCCAACACGTTGATCGCCACCGTTGCTAACGACTCCAGCGATCCATCGCTGACTGAGTAAGTAAAGCTAGTCGAGCCGTTGAAGTTCGCCGTCGGTATGAACGTGAAGACTCCTGCAGTTTGTCTAGTCAGTGTCCCACCAGAAATCGCAAGTGGGAAGGTAATCGAATTGATACTTGTCCCATTGAGCATGGTTACGGTGATGGGATTGGCTTCTAGATCAAAGTCATTGGAAAGCACGTTGAACTGAACTTGCTGGTCTTCGAGAGCTGTAATCAGATCGCTTCCAGCCACAGGTGCTTGGTTGACTGGCGTGATCGAGATCAAGTATTCAGCTATAACGCTCGCACCGTTGCTATCGGTAACTTTGATGGGAAGAACATGCGTAGGTTGTAGCAAGCTAGGTGAACCAACAAGCGTCAACTGCCCGCTGGTTGCATTAATTGCGAAGATGCCTTGTGTGCTAAGTCCACTGGCAAAGCTATAGGTCAACACGTCATTAGGAGCTTGTCCATCGATGTCCACGTCCGAGCCTTGTACGGTTCCGATCACGGTATTGATCGGTGCGGTCACACTGACTGTTAGCGTTGTTCCCATCAACTTTGGAGCATCATTCTGACCTGTAACGGTAATCGTCAAAGTAGCTGTCGACGAAAGCTGGTCGCCATCGCTAACGACGTAGGTGATGGTGGTCTGTGCAGCCTGCCCATCGACCAAGTAGTCAAAGTCGGTCGACGGATCAAAGCTGAAGTTGCCATTGTCAAAAACGCGAAACCGCCCCTGATTCGACCCGACAATCTCTTTTCCAATATTCGATGTAGAACCACCAACAGAATTGACCGTCAATTCGCCTCCGTGGGCGTCTTGATCCGCTGCGCCGCCATTGGCACTGAATAGGCTGCCGCCCGCCATAGTCTGGTTCTCCAAGACCGCAAGATGATCATCATTGGCGGTAGGAGCAGCGTTGGTCACTGTGATCGAGAAGTTCTTTTCTGAGTACAGGCCTGTAACACTCTCAGTAGCTCGAACAGTCACCGAGTGCACCGACGAGGTCTCGAAGTTAACCAAGCTTGCTTGATTGACTTGCACTATGCCTGTGACCGGATCGATTTGAAACCGTCCACCAGCGGTATCTGTAAGCGAATAGAAAATCGTCAATCCTTGAAGACTTTCGGCATGTGCCGTTATACCCACGCCCGCACTACTGAGCGCTGCTTCACTCACTTCGTCGCTATTGGACTGATCGGCATCTTGCGGCTCAGTTGGCGGCATCCCCAAGATCTTCTCTACATCGTCGAGCGTTACGTCCTGGCAAATTCCGACGAAGACAATTTGGCTATCTTCAGAGGAAAGGTTGAACTGACTAGCGACACCATCGATATTCTCGCCGATCACAGACGATTCAATCAGGACGGAATCCGAGTCGTTCCTGTTGATTTGGCTATCCCCATCACCACTGATTTTGAACATACTGTACTGACTTGGAACAATGAAGTATGCGTCATTACCAAGGCCGCCACGAACGTTCGCTCCACTAGTCGTAGCCACCGAGCCGCGAACTAAGGCCATGCCACCAAGATCGTTACCGCCAACTTGAATCTCTAAGGCCTGTGCGGACCGGATCGATGAACCAGCCGGAAGTGAAACATCGCGACCAGCGCTAAGTGCGATATTTCCCAACATGGTATACATCGCAGCTCCGCCACTGAACGTCAGGTCTTGATTGGTGGAAGCGGCGATATCTCCGGTGCTGGATAACAACCAGCCGTTTACAATGATCTCTGCACCACTGGCAAGCGAAATTCCCGTCAAGGCATCGATCGGAGACTGTATTCGCAATTGCCCCGATTCAGTCGCCAACGAAACGCTGCCATCGAAGTTGCTCACCGGCAGGTTAACTCGCAACTGATTGCCATCGGTAGCACCAAGAAGCAGATCTCCACCGCTGAACGATAGAGAGGTATCCACCAACAACAGACCGCCGCTGCTGACGATCGCCAATTGATTTGCCAATGCGTTGACTCGACTTATGTCAATGCGACTGATTGCGAGCGTGCCCATCGTCTCACGAATCTGCACGTTGCCACCGTCGGCTAGAAGTTCCAAATGGATGGTACCCGAAGCTGGAACATCCACATCGATAGCGCCCACAAGAGGTGACAGCGAATTGTTGGCGTCATAGTTGACGATATCGTCCGGAGTTAAAGTGGACTGACTGCCAATGTTCACCTTCGCAAACAAACTAATACTCATCGCAGAATAGGCAATCGAACTTTCATCCATGTCGTCCATGATCGAACCGAATGCTGAAGTCGCTTCAATCGGTCCATTCGAAGAAAGCGAGCCCAGGGTGATGTTGTCTTCGGCATTTAAGTAGATCGATCCTGCGTTGGCAGTCGGACCGCCGGTGCCTGGACCTGCAAGTTTGGCCATTGAAGCTATCCAGATGCTTCCACCGTCATCACTAGAGATTAAACCGCTTGTATCGGTATTCAGAGTGATGGTACCGGTAGTCAGAATATTGTCGTTAACTACGATGTCAGCTTCGTCCGTTGCGGTAGAAATCAGAATTGCTCCGCCATCGTTTGCAACAATACCGCTAATCGCACCTACTGAGTCGATTTTGATTGTGTCTTCGCTATGAACATAGATGCCGCCGGAATTTAAGTTCTTGGAAGCGATGAACAGCTCCGAAGAGGTTGCTGGAGCCGACACCAATAGCGGACTGAAGACTGCTCCAATTCCATTCTTAGCCTGCATCGCGAGACGGCTCACCGAGATTTCGCCCGGAATCGCGTCGCTGTCGGATTGAATTGTGCCAGCCGAGATCAATGTCAGAACTGGAACTCTCGCACTTTCCAACTGAATCAGATCTGAAACAAAGACATCCCCTGTGGCGTTGGTGTTTACGGTATCTTCGCCAATGACCAGAGCCAGCGCAGTGATCTGACTTAGCTCGACACTGGAAAGCTCCAGGGCTTCGACGCTCAAATCCGTCGATGATCCTAAATCAACGTTCCGCATATCCGTGAACGGACGTAGTGTGACGATCCCGCTCGCCGCTGTAATCGTTGAATTGGCTTGTGAGCCATTGAGCGATATTCGATCGGCTGTGACCAAGATATCTGCATCTGAGTTCATCTCGCTTGCCGCTTGTACGATCAGAACTGCATTCAGCCCGTGAAGTTTGATGGTGACGTCATTGTCGTTTCCGTTAGCTAAAACGCTTCCTGTGGACGCTAAGCCTCCCAACGTGAGATTGCCACTTTGAGCCGTCAGTTCAACACTTCCGTCTAGGCTCGAAACGCCTGCGATTCCGTCGATTGTTGAGACCGTGAAACCGTCGGAGTTGACCAACTGGATATCTCCTCCGCCGATCATTGAACTCGATGACTGTGCTGCAACCGTTTGGAATTCGTTGTTACCCGAAAGTATGACGTGCCCCGCAGCCTGCATCGCCAAGTTATCAACAGTGATACCTGCGGTCACATTACTGGCACTGGTGACAATGCTTCCCTGAGTCATCAAGAATAAGGTACTAATACTCGTCGGACTTACAGAATTGCGAATGACGATTCCTGCTGCCTGTGTTGATGAACCGATCTGCAGCACATTGGACGTTTCAATCCGGTCGAGCTCTGTGTCGCTCAGCCCTAAAACGGTTCCCGCCGGAGTTGACGGCAAATCTTCCTCGGGCGAATCCTCTCCCAACCAGATCGGTTGAACGGAGCTAGATGGTTGAAGGGTGACTCGAGCAGCACCAGCAATGACCGGCTCCTCTATATTGAAGTCATCGGCTGTCATTCGAATAGACCCATCGTTCGACAGAATGTCTCTGCTTTCAACGCTCAAGGTTGCGTGAGTTGCAGTCAGCGTAATCTCAATGTCTCCTCCCAAAGCCGAATTGTTTCCCGAGACAGCCAACCGCGAGGTAACAGAATTCTCAACATAGACTCCACCATTGCTTGAGTTGGCAAACACTAGTGAGCTTGCCTGAATCTTGATCTGGTCTCCGGATGTGCCAATGCCATTTGCGGCAATCAGATTAACGGACTCGGCAACGATTTGTGGCGGAATCAGAATGTCCAAGTTTTGGACAACACCTTCGCTTTGAATGGTGCAAGACTGCGCCTGAATCGAACCCAGAAAAACACTTCCGTTGTTTAGCGAGGAAACCGAAGCCTCTCCGCCAGCGATAATCTCAACAACATCGATATCGTCGTTCTCGGTAATCCATGTCAGACCGTTGGATTCTGCGTGGATCGCATCAACGTCGGTTGTCACATTGATCACACCACCAGAGTTCAGAAATAGATCCGAAGCTACGATCGAAGGTGTGGTTCCATTGACGTCCGACTCGATGCTTCCGCCTGCGTCCAGCGACACACTGCCCTCACCTGCATCAAGTAGATCGATGATCACATCATCCAGTTCATTTAAGTACTGATCTCCATCGGAAAGTGATGTATCGCTAGACAAGCTCCCCACCGAAATTTTCAATGGGCCCGAAAGGGTACCTATCGAAATAGCCGTCATCGACAATTCGGATGCTTGGATGCCGACGCTGCTCGGGCTGACCATGGTGACCGTGCCACCCGAGCTCTCAAGCTCGACCGCGTTAGCTGCCGTAAGCGAGCCAACTGAGATACTCGAGTCCGAGTTCACTTGAATATCACTGCTTGATGTAACTGAGCCTAACGAAATCTGCCCATCAGCATTGGATGAAAAACTTGCAACATCAGCTATGGAAGTGATTGTTAGGTTATCTCCAGATACCAACTCTATCGAGACGTTGGTGCCGGTCAGATCGACTCCGGCCTCCATGGCGATACTTCCGAAGTCATTTACCGTATCTGCTGTTGCAAGAGTCAGATTGCTCAATGCAGTCGTAGAGAGGGACGCCGATCCAACGCTACTTCGAAAGACGATGGAATTGGCTTCGATGACAATGTTGTTGTCAGAGTTCAGTTTTGTTTGGAGCGTGCTGATGCCAAGTTGCTTAAGCCCAGTTCCGCCATCTGTAAATCGGATCGTTCCAACAATTGCGTCGGGACCAGCCGAGGTTATCAGACTGTCATCGGCTCCCGTGCCGCCAACAACTTCGATGTCATAAGCCATCAAGTTTCTCAGCTCCAATCGCTCGAAGGATTGCCAATGTCCTCGGCGTGTAGCTCGACTTCGGCGCGGACTCTGCTTCCGGCCTGCTGACAACTCCTCGAACAATGTAAACCGCGTCCGTAGCTTTGACGCTAACGACATAAGGTTGCTTAGCTTCGATTGGACCAACCCACGGACTCGTCGAGTCAGCTTGTCACAATTCGAACGGACCAATTTTCTTAGGCGAGCGATTCGATTGCGCAAATGGGACAAAGTTAATGTTTCCAGTATTCCGTTACGATTCATGAATCACCTCTTGCATCCTGCAAGGATTGATGGAACTACGATCGCCGACCGAGTTTCAAAACCGAATTTTGAGAGCCACGTCTCAAGAACCTAGGTCGTGCTGCTATTCATCTGTTGAGTCAAACGATCAACTGCGTTACGCAATCGACGCTACGCCTGCTGGCTTGCCGCTTGGCATTTGCAACAGGCATCTGTCGCAAGCATCCAAGAGATGATGGACTTGCGCGAACCGATGGATATTTGACGGATAGTCGTTGTTGGAAATGGAAGTCGAGTGACTCGATTCCAAAAAGTGCGAAGAGTCCTCAATTTGCCTTGGCTTTGCAGCGAAGGCCCGAGGACCTCGAGCGCTGCGCGCTCGCGGTGGGGCTATGGGCATTTTGTCGATCTTTTGATTGGGGCAAATCAATAGGCAGTCAATCCGACCGCCTTGCCTCTCCTATGAGGGGGGCTAACCAGATAATAGGCAATCTTCAAGTTGCCGTCGACATCATTTTTTCGGGAAGCCGAAGATTCCTTCGAATCCGCCGTCCTATTAGCGCCCGGAGATCAGGCTGAACTGATCCCCACGCGAAGCGTTCGTTTTGATATTGCGATGTTTCTCGGATTTCGGGTCGAATATCCAGCAATTTACTTGTCCCAGCCCATCATCGGACTGGGTAATGAAGCTTGAGTAGGTTAAGGGCCAACGGCAGCGCGATAGACTTATGTATACTAGTCTCCACACTTCTACAACTCAATCATCCATAGCGAACGAACATGTGCGACCAAGATCATTTTGAAGAAGACCTCAAGAAGTATTCCCGCAGAGACATTGGCCTTTTGCTTTCGGCAGGTATTGGCGCGGCGATGATTCTGCCTCGATCGGCCAATGCCGCTGAAATTGCTGAAAACGAAGTGGAGATTAAGACTCCCGAAGGTGTCTGCGATGCTTACTTCGTTACACCTAAATCGGGTGCACACGCAGCGGTCCTGGTCTGGCCAGACATCTTTGGTTTGCGCCCTGCGTTTCGAACCATGGCGAAACGACTCGCCGAATCAGGATATTGCGTACTGGTCGTCAATCCGTTTTATCGCACCAAGAAGGCATCTGCGGCTATCGACGCCAGCAGTGCAGCCATCGCTGACTTCTTCCCTTTAGCCAAGACACTGAATGCTAAGACTCATACCGATGACGCCACGGCGTTCGTTCAATGGTTGGACGCACAGCCGCAAGTCGACAAGAACAAAAAGATCGGCACGATTGGTTACTGCATGGGTGGACCAATTGTTATGCGTACCGCAGCGGCAGTTCCTGATCGAGTCGGAGCTGCTGGTACTTTCCACGGCGGTGGCTTAGCCACCAAAGACGAGGAAAGCCCACACCTACTAATTCCCAAAATGAAAGCCCAGTTCTTAGTTGCCATCGCTGAAAACGATGACAAGCGCGATCCAGAGTCGAAAAAGACCCTCAAAGAGGCCTTTGAACAGGCGAAGCTAACAGCGGAGATTGAAGTCTACCCAGCCGGGCATGGCTGGTGTCCTCCAGACACCAAAGTCTACAACCAGGAACAGTCCGAAAAAGCTTGGGCTCGAATGTTAGTGCTGTTCGGTAAGGCACTGGCATAACGGCTTTTCACAACCCGACGCGTTAGCGAGTAAGCGAGGGACTTCCTTTTCGCAACCTGAAGCGCGTTAGTTTTCAAGTTGCGATACTTGAAGTCTGGATCCTTAAATCCTGCTCGTGTTCAATGAAATGGTGCTCGTAATCGTCCTCGAAAGCATGGATTCGAGCACGAGCACCGTCTTCGACTGAGCACGTGTACGAGCACGAAAATCCAAAGCACGATGACTTAATGTTAATAAATTCTGTATATCCTGTTTATCGATGCTCATTTGATTTCTTGGCGAGTTCTTGGTGCGTCCGGGCAAGATCGACCATCCCAATCGCTTCATAAGCCTCCGAAAGAGCCTCGTGAATGGGCTGCGGCGGAGCCTTGGCCGACAAGGCAAACTCGAGATCAAAAATTGCCTCTTTATACTGCTTCAAGCGCAGCAGAATCTGCCCGCGAGTTTCGCGAATGACTGGCTGATTCGGCACAGACTTCAGCGCTGCGTTGACGAGCGATAACGCACGATCTAAGTCTGGATTGTCCTGCTGGTACAGTACGACGGCTAAGTTATTCAATACACCAGGAATGTTCGCAGAATCGGACATCGCCAGCTTCAAATGTCCTTCAGCCTCAGTCATATCGCCGCGTAAAACAGCGATGGTTCCCTTGATGAAGTGAGCACGTTCGAGATCCACTTTGCTAACCAACTTATCTCTTAGGCGGACGATTTCAAGATCGTCGTTTGCCGCACACTGTATGACGGTCCGGACAAGCGTTTCAACGACGATAGCGTTTCTTGGTGCGAGCTCGGTGGCTCGCGAGAGCATGCTCAACCGTTTGATCAAGCTTTCAGGCGATACCTGTTCTTGCTTCTCTATGCGGATAGCCCAAGCGGCAAAAGCTTCTGCACCAGCCGTCAATAGATCTTCGTTCTTGGTTAGCTTGTAGCCATCATTTAGCGTCATGACGACGGCTTCGTGCTGACCTAGTAATAAGAGCGATTTAGCTAGATTCAATCGAACTTCAATGTTCGTTGGATCTGCTGAAACTAGATTGCGTAAGCCTTCTTCAGCTTGCATTGCCCACTTGGTGGCAGACGCATCGTTCCTGAGCTGTGAATGCAGTGCGGCGCACACTAGCTGGAGTTCACAATTGTCCTTTGCAACCGATTCAAGAAGTGCAATCGCCTCTCCCTTAACGCCAATTGCCACAAGGTATTCCGCCAAAAGCACTTGCGAAGGTACAAAGACATTGTCGTTTTCTTTCGCTGCACAGATTGAACAGAGTTGCCGAAAACGCAGATGCTGATCGTCATTCCAAGTCGAAACGTTGGCAAGTTGAAAATCCTTTTTGAGTAGCCAAAATGCCGCTACAGGATTTCCACTTTGTACGACAACATTTTCCATCTCCCTTTTGGCATCATCCTGCTGCCCTTGCTTTTCGTGCAGCAGAGCTTTCTGTATCCGCAAATCGATGCGTTTGGGGCTTCGTTCCAGCAATCTTCCAAGGGCAATCTCTACATTTGCTGTATCAACGGACTCATTCTCCGAACCAAGCAGTTGCTGATAGTATTGACCTTGCCAACGATCTTTCTTAAGCAATTGAAACACCAGCGGACAAAGAACTGCAATGACTACAAGTATGCCTGGCACCGCTGGAACGTATGCGCTGTACGGTCGGGAAACCAACCACTCGAACACGAAGCTAAAGAACCAACCTATCCAGCGGATGGGATTCAACCAGTATCGCCATCCCGATTGGCCTGGCCTGCGAGAATGCACCGACGGCAGACTTGCCCGGTAAGGCGAGTCTACTGCAGATCTTCGCTTCCCAACTCGCACAAACAACCGAAACAACGGCAAGAGCACTATCCATTCCAGTAGCACTCTCGCTCTCGCGGGTCGGTTGTAGGATCGCTCCGCAAAGCAGAAGCGAAAAATGCGTCTTAACATTGGTGGTTTTGAGTCTTCTCGCTCAGTTGAAAATGCAAAGTGACTTACTTGGTTCACAGACGGTTAAGTGCGTTTGATGTTCAAACCGAAGGCACGATTCCAAGCTTTGATCAATGGATTGTTCCAATCGTTTCGCGAGTCGGTGCGCGTTGGATAGAACGTTACCAACCAAAATCGATCAAGCGACAGCAGCAACAACAATGTTGCCAAGGCAACGACCGTGATCGCTGCAAAACGAAACTCAACCGCGGTGATGTTGAACTGAAAGAAGACATAAGCCAACACCCCAGTCATCACAAAAAGTGTGTTCGCTACGATGCTCGCAACCAGTCCACTACCAATGTAAAACGGAAGCAACCAAGCCGGCCGATTTTTAAGTGACTGAATAAGCACCATTGCGAAGCAACAGGTCATCGGCGAAAAGAGAATGGTTAATAGCTCGGCTCGAGACAGAACACCTATCGTCAGCCGTAAATTCGTGGGCTGCCACTGATTGGGAACACTCAACGAATCGAGAAAGAAGCTAGTTGTCTTGAAAACGACTTGGTAGGATTCCGAGACTAGAAGTACATCGTAGTTTCTCGGCAGGGGCAAAGCCATTAAGACGAGCGGCGCCAGAGCACCAAGAGTTCCGCTCAGCTTTCCCTTCAAGTTTCCGTTGAGTAGTCCGCTCGTTTTTTCTTTCGGGCGCCGAAGAGTGAGTTTCGTATCATCTTCCGTCTGTTGCGTCGAGCAAACCAAGAAGGCTAAAACAAACAAACACCACGAGCATGCTCCCAGCCACGGTGAGTTGAGCGGATACGAACAAGCCAAACAGGCAACACCCACAATGATCAGCAGCCAACCAACAATTCCGCTTGGAAGCCGCAAGACTTTATCCCAGCGGATGGCCACTAACAAAATCAGTGTGATCCAAACAACAGGAAGATGAGAGTAGTGATCGCTGCTCAACATCCGCGACCAGACCGGCACGATCCGCACCATCGAGGCACTAAGGAGAGCGAGCCAGAAGAGAATTGCAACCATGAAAATGAGCTGTGGAGGGAGATGCCCAATTCATGTTAGGCAGGTATTTTCCATGTCGCAAACAGACGAAATTGCGACAAAATTCCAGTGAATTGGGAGGTATTTGCTGACCCATTCCACTAACTCATGTTAGTTCGACCTCAGTCCGCTCGCCAGTTTCAAATGTTGCTACTGGATTGAGTTCGAGAGAAATCAACCCAGTAAACTACAAGTTATTCACCCTACATTCAACTCTGAATGATGCGATCGCGATCTTTCACCCAATAGATCAGCAGCGGTATCGTCGCAGGCCAAGTGCAGCAACTGGTCATACCTAAGACGATTAAGATGATTTGATAGATCCAGGCTCCATTGCCTTTTCGCCAAAAAAAACCGACTGCGAAAAGAGCTGACATACCTAAGCCAAGCACCGCGTAAACAACGCCAATAACGGCTACTTCTCCAGCATCACTCGAAGGATCATCTGCTGCGATATCCCCGGAGAAGACAACCATGACAATGCCAACTAAGATCACTGCCATGTATAGCAATAACATCACTGTGTTATAGACTTTGGCCCAAAAGATAACCTTGGGTGGTTCACCTGACCAATTGCTGCCACTGGGAGTGGAGTAAGTTGGAGGATAAGGCTGTGGAGCGGAGTACGGGTTTGTGCCATAGGCATTTGGGCCGTACGGATTTTGGCCATAAGGATTATTGGGATCGTTAGAAATGGTTTTTCTCCTTTTTGTAAAAGACTTCTAGAATACCATTTCTCGGTGCGGCAGTTTAGCACCCTGCGTCTCACGCAAATGCTGGGCTCGCTGCGACATTGGCAGCACGCGATATTGCTTAGCCAGAATACCGATCATCCGATCCATGAAGGCACGCTTCTTCGCGCCAGGCATCGACATCGCAGGAAAGAAATCCAGCTCGGCTACATCGTCTCCACCCAAAAAATCGAGCGGGTGTAAAAGCATCGATGGTGCGGTGCCTGTCAGCCGACAGAGTGCTAATGAAAACCGGAAATAGGCCGCTGCAAGTAGTTCAGATCGTTGTGCGATATACAACAGGTAGCTGAAGTGAAAGGGAGCTCTAAAGATCGGCATCGTGGTAACTGGAATCTCCAGCAACGGACCTGAGGCGGTCTTCCAAAAATAGGGCTTCAGTCGACGCAGCCCGTCGCGAACCGAGCCGAACAATTGACTGCGATCCTCGGATTGTTTCGCAGAGAGATTGGAATTGAAAAAGTAGTATGCTCGCGCTAGCGGTCCGATAAAAGTTGGCAACGTCGAGCAGTCGTACCAATAATCTCGCTCGCACAACAGATTCAAAACATCCGGCGACAAGCTATAGCCTGGACCACGAAAGCCGCGTAGTTGTTGATCGGTGATCTTGGCCAATGTTTGCTCGGCAAGATCAAACTCGGCATTCAACTGCTCGATGCTATAACGTTGCAGCCAGGGCTCGTGGTGAAACGAATGGTTACCGATTTCGTGACCAGCCGCTGCGATCATCTTTAGGGACGGTAAGTTGCTTTCGATGGCCGCATCTTGTCCAACCACAAAGACCGTGATCTTCAGTTGGTGCTTTTCCAGAATGGCAAGGAAATGCGGAATGACAACATCCAAATAGGATGGATGAGAAACCCATGACGGATCGCCATGGGTTTTCAAGTAAGACCATTTGTTGTCGAGATCGAGCGAAAGATCGGCGATAGGCAACGGCACTTAGGATACCTGCATCTGGGGTAATGGCATTTGGCCTACTCTTCCGCAGGACTATCTGTGGTTGGATCCTCAGGAGTTGTGTCCTCGGCTGTTGCTGCTTCATCGACTACATCTTCCGAAGCCAGATCACCAGTGGCCGCTTCGTCCATTGGCACGTTGGTCGGCATAATCGCCTGTGACTCGTCGACATCCTCAGGCGGAACCTTCACGATCGCAGTTAAGGTGTCTTCGTCATCCATCTTCATGATACGAACACCTTGAGTATTTCGACCGATGATGCTGAGTTCTTTGGCGGCGACGCGTTGGATCTTTCCACGCGAAGTCATCATCAGCAGTTCATCCTCGTCGGTGACAGGGACGATTCCGATGACCGGACCGTTACGCTTACTTGCCTTGATGTCGATCAAGCCACCGCCACCACGTCGCTGCGTACGATAAGACTGACTCGAGTTCGGTTCATCGCTTTCCGATTCGGCCTCGGCAACTTCGGCTGGCTCGGCAGCTTCGGTGATTTCACCATCGACTTCAGCATCAGGGTCACCACCGGCAAGTTTTTCGCCAGCACCAAACCAAGTACGCTTGCCATAACCATGCTCGCAGATCGTGAGCAGCGTTGCATTTGGATCAGCGACCACCATGCCAACCACACTGTCGTCTTTGCGGAGTCGAATTCCCTTCACGCCCGAGGTGTTACGCCCCATGGAGCGTGCATCGGTTTCAGCAAAACGAATCGCCTTACCAAACTTTGTCGCCAAGAGAATTTGGTCGTCGGGTTCAACAACGACAACGTCGACCAATTCATCAACTTCTTTCAACTTGATAGCGATGATTCCACCGCGCTTAGGTCGACTGTAGGCTTCCAGCGGAGTCTTCTTCACTAAGCCTTGCTTGGTAGCCATCATCAAGAAGTGGCCCGGCAGATTAAAGTCACGAACCGCCAAGCACTCGGCAATCTTCTCGTCAGGCGCCAGATTCAGCAAGTTGACGACCGCGCGGCCTTTGCTTTCGCGACTGAGCAACGGAATGTCGTAGACCTTTTGCCAATAGACCTTGCCTTGTGTCGTAAAGAACAACAGGTAGGCGTGAGTGCTGGCCACGAACAGGTGTTCGATTGGATCCTCTTCGTCCGACTTGGCTCCCGTGATTCCCTTACCGCCGCGTCGCTGCGCGCGATAGGTACTGACAGGAATTCGCTTGATGTAGCCACGGTGACTGATCGTGACCACCATCGTTTCTTCGGTGATCAAATCTTCTAGGTTGTAGTTACCGATCTCTTCGGTACTGATTTCAGTACGTCGAGCATCACCAAAGCGACGAGCAATCTCTTCGGTCTCTTCGCGGATGATGGCGTAGATATTTCGAACATCGGAGAGAATGGTTAGGTAACCCTCAATCTCAATCAGCAGCTCTTGATGTTCCTGAATCAGCTTATCTTGCTCCAGGTTGACCAATTGGCCCAATCGCATCGCCAGGATCGCATCGGTCTGAACGCTGGTCAGTGAGAATGTCGATTGATCTCCGCCTTGATCCGCCTTGAATTGGTCATAGCCCTTATCGCCCAGTGCTCGTTGCATCATCGACGCGGGCACTTCCACGCCCATCAATCGCTCTTTGGCTTCAGCTTGAGTACGGCTGGTGCGAATGATGCGAATGATCTCGTCGATATCAGCCAAGGCCAGCAACAGACCTTCTACCGTGTGCTTTCGCTTGCGAGCGCGAGCCAACAGGAACTGCGTGCGTCGACGAATGACCGTCACGCGATGGCGAATGAACTCCTGCAGCATCTCCTTGATGGTCAGCTCGCGAGGTTTGCCATCCACCAGCGCCAAGAAGATAAGCGAGAAAGAATCTTGCAAAGACGAGAACTGATAAAGTTGGTTCAGTACGACATCGGCATCGTGGCCTTGCTTGATGTCGATCACCATTCGCACAGGCTCTTTCAAGTCGCTTTCGTCGCGAATACCCGAAATGCCTTTGATCTTGCCCGAGCTAACCAATTCGGCAATTCGCTCGATCACGCGATCGCGGAACTGCTGGAATGGGATTTCGCTAACGACAATTCGAGTGCGGTTCTTGATCGTTTCGATCTTGGTTCGCGCGCGAACAACGATCGTACTGCGACCGGTTTTGTAACCTTGTCGAATTCCGTAACGGCCACAGATGATGCCGCCGGTCGGGAAGTCTGGGCCAGGAATGATCTCCATGATCTCTTCCAGCGAGACTTCTGGGTTGTCGATCAAAGCCAGGATGCCCGTGCAGACTTCGCGCAGATTGTGCGGCGGAATGCTGGTAGCCATACCAACTGCGATACCCGTGGCGCCATTGACTAACAAGTTAGGAAAGCGGCTGGGCAAAACGACCGGCTCGGTTCGAGCTTCGTCATAAGTCGGGACGTAATCGACGGTATCCAGCTTGAGGTCATCGAGCATTAGCGCGGCAGCGGCGCTCAGACGAGCTTCGGTATATCGCATCGCCGCTGGTGGCAGGCCAGCGATCGAGCCAAAGTTGCCTTGCTTGTCGATCAACACCTCTCGCATGTTCCACTCTTGGGCCATACGAACGAGCGTTGGATAGATAACGGCTTCACCGTGTGGGTGATAGTTACCGCTGGTATCACCCGAGATCTTAGCGCACTTAACTCGTTTGGCCCCTGGTCCTAAACTCAAGTCATTCATCGCCACCAGAATGCGTCGCTGCGAAGGCTTGAGCCCGTCGCGGACGTCAGGCAGCGCGCGGCTGACGATCACGCTCATCGCATAGGTCAGGTAGCTGTCGCGTAGCTCGTTCTCAATAGGCTGATCGACAAGATTGGTGCCGCTGCTGTTGGTCCCAAAATAGCCTTCTTCGCCTGGAGGTGGCCCCTTGGTGTTGGCATCATCCGCACCGTTGTCAGTATCATCGGGGGGTAAGCTAGACAATTTGGCTGCCTTGTTTTCTATTGAGTTCGAGAGTTTTTGCGATTTTCGTCGGCATCAGCTTGAGGGCTGCTCGGGTCACAAAAATCGGCTTGAGGACGGCTTCCAAGACACCGCCAACAAGGGTCTAAACTAGGCCGGGAAATATACCAGAAATGGCCGGTTTTAACAAAGGGGTGGAGCGATATTTATGGGCGACGTAAGTCCCTGAAAAATCGAGATTTATGGCGACAGGACGCAACGGCATGTTCATTGCAAAGTCGACTGGTAGTTCAGGGGTGAATTTCAAGCTCTTTAGCACGGCACTTTACGATCCGAACACGCATAGCTCGATATTAGGTCTAAAGGCACTGAAATCGCCATTACACGAATTTAGTTAGGACGGCTCCATAGAATCCGTGTCCCAACAGTAGGGATTTTGACGTAGAATCTTTAGTTCTACTGCTCAACAGAAATTTCCTCGGTAAGTCCCATGCGACTCAGTACACCCATCGTTCTGCGAGAAGCCGACATGTCGGCAGCCCAGGCTTGCCCCCTGGCTGGCGGCGAGGTGGTGTATTTCTCCAACCGTTGCCCGGATAAACAGTCAGGCAACGAGGACACCCTGGCAATCATCCCCGTCAGCGAGACGTGCGGCGTCTTGGCTTTAGCAGACGGCTGTGGTGGCGAAGTTCAAGGCAAAGAAGCTGCCGCGTTGGCCATTCAAGCCGTGGTCGATTGCGTCCTTCAATCCACTTCCCCTGAGTTCATTCGCATCGCCATTCTCGATGGCTTTGAAAAGGCCACGCGACAAGTCGCTGGTCTTGGCGGCGGTGCTGCGACGACTCTGGTTGTCGTCGAGATCCAAGGCAAGCAACTGAGGACCTATCACGTTGGCGATTCTCAAGCGATGCTGGTCGGTGGTCGAGGCAAAGTCAAGTTCATTACGATGGCGCACTCGCCAGTCAGCTTCGCTCAAGAGGCTGGTTACCTGACTGAAGACGAAGCTATCGCCCACGAAGATCGCAACATCATCTCCAACGCACTGGGAGCTGAAGGAACCTACATCGACGTCGGCTTGCCACGATCCTTGGCAGCCCGCGATACTCTGGTCATCGGCTCAGATGGACTTTACGACAACCTTACGATGAGCGAGATTGTCGACTTGGTCCGCAAGGATTCGATTGAAAAAGCCGTCGAAAAAACTCGCGAGGCCGTTGAGTCGCGAATGCGAGGCAGCCAAGCTAATCAACCCTGCAAGCCCGACGATCTTTCGATGATACTCTTCAGACCTTGCCGCAAAGCCGCCAGCGCAGCGCTGCATGAGCGATCGGCGTAACGCTTCGGGTAGGTCAAATTCCTGCCGGGTTTGACCTTTCGCCTCTTAGCCCGGAGGGCGTGAACCACCGGAATATTGGCACCAAATTGCTTTCAAGCCCGGAGGGCGAAACATACTCTTCAATCGGACGGCTGTGTTAACATGAGCTGACCTATGTGACGCACGGCTGACGCACACCGGCATAGATGTAGCGCCCTCCGGGCTAAAAACATCGCTTCGGATTACGACTTTCTCCAGTGCCAGTCCTAAATGCTGGAACGTCCACTCCGGTTCTTTCCGGCAGATAAGAACCTACCAGACCGCCTCGCGTCTGATCTGCGAAAAAAGAAGAAGAGTCATGGTGGGTTTCGTTCCTCAACCGCACCCTACGCGATAAGAACCTACTCAACAAACATATCAAGCAACTCTGCCTCGCCGGTTAGCTTAGCTTGGCAACGGGCCAGCGATGCGGGAAGCAAGAGACTTTCGCCGACCTTCAATTGCTCTGAAAAACCATCGCCTTCGATCGTCACGCCACCAGTTGGAGTTGTGACGAAGTGGAATCGCCCGTCTCCACCGACGCCAATTGAATCCACGTCGGAAATGCGATCGAAGCAGAACTTATCGCAGCTCACCAATCGCATCCTGCCTAGCTGGGAAGTTGGCTGGGGCACTTGAATGGGTCGCGGACCAGATTGGTAGTCGGTCACTTCAATCGACTGCGGGATATGCAACTCTCGCGACTTACCGCGCGCGTCCAGACGATTCCAATCGAACAAGCGAAAGGTAGTGTTCGAAGCTTGCTGAATTTCAGCTACCAGCAATCCAGCGCCCAGAGCATGAACGGTGCCAGCGGGAATAAAGATACAGTCACCTGCTTGAGGATGAATCTCGTGCAGGCACTTGTGGACGGTGCCATTGGAGGTTGCCTCCATGAGCTCGGCAGGCCCAACTCCGGGCTTCAGTCCCGCGTACAGCACGCCACCGGGCTGGCAGTCGATGATGTACCAAGCTTCGGTCTTGCCCAAATCTGGCGGCGTCATCTTGAGGGCGTAAGCATCGTTGGGGTGAACTTGCACGCTAAGTACTTTTTGGCAATCCAAGTACTTTAGTAGTAAAGGCAGCGAAGTCCGATTGGCACCCAGCAACCAAGCCGCGTCCCGAGCGATCACGTCGCCCAGGGTCTTTCCGGCCAGAGAGCCGTTGAGGATTCGGCTAGAATGCTCGGGATGATCGATCAGCTCCCAACTTTCTGCCCAAATCCCATTTTCGGGAATGGACTTACCCAAACGCGTCTGCAAACCTCGCCCACCCCACAAATAATCACGGAAAAAGGGCTGACAACGCAGCGGATAGGCAGCTTGGAGCATCATGTGCAGATAACCTACGAAAAACGGGCTTGTCGAGTTATAGTGTGTTGAAGTTTTACGTTGCTTGACCCTCGCAGGCCACTAATTAGATGGCTAAGCCACCCGCGAGACGGCATCCACTTTACGCTCCGAATGCGCTGAGGAATAGGCTGGAATGATCAACAAGCTGCCAGCAGACGATCTTTTTGAGAAGAGCTCGATGACCTTTGGGGAACACCTCGAGGAGCTTCGTCGTGCGCTGGCCAAGGCGATGATCTGGCTGGGAATCGGTACCGCTCTAGGACTCCTTCTAGCCGAACGGATCGTGAAGTTTATCGAAACGCCGCTTAAGGGAGCAATCACCGGATATTACGTCGAACGGGCCAAGCTGTCCTTTGAAGAGGCCAACGGAGTCAAACCAAGCGACGAGCTTGCAGCGTGGATGCTGCATAATAACATGCAGCCGCAACGGGCCTACGTGGATCCATTCACGATCACCGACATTGCCAATCCAACACAACCAACGGAGCGTCAGCCGGCAAATCAGGACGGAAAGTCAAAGTCACCTGAACTCGACGAGCCTGAAGCAAAATCGAAAGACAAAACAGCAGAGATCGATCAATCCGAGCTAGTCGGTAAGCTTGAGCAGAATCCGTGGAAGGATGTCGACATTCGCCGCCTGAGTGAACTCAAGCCGTTCATCTTATGGCAACCGATTCCCAACAAGCTGATTGCCCTAACATCGATGGAGCCCTTCATGATGTGGATGAAGGCTGGAATCGTTGCTGGCATCATCTTCAGTTCGCCGGGAATCTTCTACCACATATGGCAGTTCTTCGCCGCTGGACTTTATCCTCACGAACGCCGCTATGTTTATTGGTACTTGCCGCTGAGCTTGGCTCTTTTCTTTGCGGGTGTCGCGCTGGCCTTCTTCGTTATCTTCAAACTTGTCCTGCAGTTTTTGATCGGTTACACCAGCAGCCTGGACGTCGAGTTTGCGCCGCGATTGAACGACTACATGACCTTCGCGATGATGTTGCCTCTAGGCTTCGGGCTGGCTTTCCAGCTACCGATCGTCATGCTTGGATTGCATCGCTTCGGCGTGATCACAGCCGAGACATTCTTATCTCAGTGGCGCATCGCGGTACTTGTGATTTCGTTCCTGGCGATGATTTTGACACCTGCCGATCCTTACAGCATGATCGGATTAGCGGTGCCTTTGATTGTGCTTTACTTCCTTGGCATTTTGCTGTGCCACTACATGCCTAAGGGAGCCGGGTTCGGTTCAGCAGCCGTCGATCCTTAGAAAACAGCGAACGGTCTGCAACATAGCGACTCGGGAAGCAGATAGTTTAACGGCAAGCCGTAGGCGACTGCTTTAGGCACTCTTTATGTGCTCGAAGAAGAAGAAGAAGAACAGTCGCCTTCGGCTTGCCGTTAAACGAAATGCCTGGATGCGAAGTTCTAATTCATCGTCGTTAGATCGCCGATTGTCGCATTCGGGCGAGATAGGTCTCGCGAAGCTTCTTGGTTAATCGCCCCGGCGAACCATTGCCAATCGATTGCCCGTCAATTTCGACGACTGGCATGACAAAGGCCGATGCTGATGTCACAAAAGCTTCGTCGGCCGACAGTGACTCCTGAATGCTAAACGGGCGCTGTTCAATTTGCAGTCCTGATTCGCTGGCGAACTGAATGACCGCGCTGCGTGTTATCCCATGCAGGATCTCATTGCCCAATTGACGTGTAATCAACTTGTCTCGAACGATGATATACGCATTGTTGGATGTCCCTTCGGTAACGTTGCCGTCCTCGACAAACCAAGCATCGTCAACGCCCGCATGCACGGCCATCATCTTTCCCATCGAAGGATAAAGTAACTGCACCGTCTTGATATCGCGTCGAGCCCATCGTTGGTCTGGAATGCTGATGACTTTCCAACCGACTTCGACCGCAGGTGGATTGGCAAGGTCAGGCTTGGACTGCGTAAAGGCAACTACAGTGGGTACCACATCCTTGGAAGGAAACTTGAAATCGCGATCGCCTGGATTCCCTCGCGTTACTTGAAGGTAAACAATTCCATTGCTGATGTTGTTATCGCGAACCAATCTCCGATGTAACTCCAGCCACTGCGGTACTGTCAACGGATTGGAAATGGCGAGCTGATCCAAGGACCGATCCAGCCGCTTCATGTGACCCGCATAGTCGATCAGCTTCCCATCGAGCACGGAAGTGACTTCATAGACTCCATCGGCCATCAAGAAACCGCGGTCAAAAATCGAGACCGTCGCCTGATGCTCGGGGACATAGCTCCCATTGACGTAAACGATGCGAGTCATAGCAAGGTGTAAGGTGTAAGGTGTAAGGCGGTTTTGGGCATTTGGTTTTCAGCCCGGAGGGCGACACATCTTAGCCGGTGGTGTCAACCACCGGAACAGAGGTTGGCAAGAGGTTTAGCCCGGAGGGCGACACATCGTTTGACTTGGCGGCCAGCTGCAGAACTGCCAAACCCGGTCAATACCGGTCAAACCCGGCAGGAATTTGACCTACCCGAACGCGGAAACCTTCGACCCGCCCGAATTTGACCTACCCAAACTCTGGCCTCGTCGGCCTGAACCGCCTGGGGTAAGATTTGTCCTTTTCCTGACGGGCTCAACCCTGGTTCGGCCCGCGGCATCCGTCGATATTCCAAACGTGCAACCAAACTATGTCAGAACATCATGAGTCTCGGCTGGCCAAGCTGAGCAAAATCGAAGCCGCCGGAGTCGATCCGTGGGGCTACTATTTTCCCAACCGCATCTGGAATAGCGATGCCCGCAAAATAGCTGGCGAAATCAAATATCAGCTCCAGGATGGTACGCAGCTCGAACTGCCTGACGTCGATACTTTGGACGCTGAAGGCAAGCGAATCGTCGACTACAAAGCTTGGAAACAACAAGCAGGCGAAGGCGAAGAGATTGGACCACAAGTTCGCGTCGCTGGCCGAATCATCCTGTTGCGTGGAGCAGGCAAGCTCAAGTTCATCACGCTTCGAGATTGGACTGGCGACATTCAGATCCTCATCGGCAAGGGACAAGTTGGCGACGAAGCCTTTGACATGACTGCCAACTACGACCTGGGTGACTGGATTGGCGTCGAGGGGCGATTGGGCCGAACGAACACAGGCGAGCTGACCGTGTTCGCCGCCGATCTGCACTTTATGTGTAAGACTTTGGAACAGCCACCTGAAAAATATGCTGGCTTGACCGACCCCGAGCAAAAGCAGCGACAACGCTACCTTGATTTGACCTACAACGAAGGAGCGATGCAAACGTTCCTCAATCGAACCAAGATCATCCACTCGATTCGAGCGACGCTGGCCGGTCGAGGCTATATCGAAATCGAAGGCCCAACGCTTCACACGATCGCTGGCGGTGCTGCAGCGCGTCCCTTCCTCACTCACCACAACACGCTCAATATGCCGCTGGTGCTGCGCATCGCTTTGGAACTACACCTCAAGCGATTGTTGGTCGGCGGGATGGAACGCGTTTACGAAATGGGCCGCGTGTATCGCAACGAAGGTATCAGCCCACGACACAATCCTGAATTCACCATGATGGAATGCTACGAAGCGTTCGCCAATTATGAAGTCATGATGGATTTGACTCAGCAAATCATCCTCGACGCTCTAAAGGCAACCGGCCAAGGCTACGTCATCGAATGGGCTGGCAAGACGATTGACTTCACGCCTCCATTTGCAAGAAGAACCTATGACGACCTCTTCCGCGAAGCAACTGGAGTCGATCCCGCAGACCCAAGCGACATCGCTCAATACGCTCGCAAGATCGGCTTGGACACAACTGGCAAACACCCCGATGTGATCAAGAGCGAAGTCTTCGAAGAGAAGGTTGAGGACAGCTTGGTTGGTCCCATCTTCGTGATCGATTACCCAGCCAGCATCTGTCCATTGACCAAACGCAAGACCTCTAATCCCGCCGTGGCTGAACGCTTCGAGATGTTCATTCACGGTATGGAGCTTGCCAACGCGTACACAGAGCTTAACGATCCGTTGTTGCAAGAAGAGCTGTTCAGCAAGCAACTTGAAGGTCAAGCCGCGGAAGATTCTATGGCCAACATGGACCACGACTTTGTGCTGGCACTCCGCAATGGAATGCCGCCTGCCGGTGGACTCGGGATTGGTATCGATCGACTGGTAATGCTCTTGACCAATTCTCGCAGCATTCGCGATGTGGTTTTGTTCCCGCTCTTGCGACACCAATCCAGCACACCAAGCGGTGAACAAGGACAATCCGAAACATGATCGAAGCTTCGCCCAAACCGCTGGTCGGTATCATCATGGGAAGTCGCTCGGACTGGGAGACGATGAAGGCCGCGGCCGAAATCCTCACTCAGTTCGACATCGCCCATGAATGTCGTGTCGTATCGGCGCATCGAACGCCTGCATGGATGTTTGAGTACGCTGGCGAAGCTGAATCGCGCGGGCTAAAGATCATCATTGCCGGAGCTGGCGGTGCGGCTCACCTACCAGGAATGGTCGCATCGTGCACGATACTTCCCGTGCTAGGCGTTCCGGTCCAAAGCAAAGCACTGCAAGGCTTGGACTCGCTATTGTCGATTGTTCAAATGCCTGGAGGCATCCCCGTTGGGACATTGGCGATCGGCGCTGCGGGTGCAAAAAACGCAGGGCTGCTAGCAGCCAGAATTCTCGCGACTGAGGATTCCTCACTTCGCGAAAAACTGCGATCCTGGATGCAACAACAGACTCAATCGGTGCTCGACGACAATACTTTGGAGTAGCTCACTTGGCTCAATCGCAAATTCTGCCAGGCAGTTGGCTGGGTGTTCTCGGTGGTGGTCAGCTTGGTCGCATGTTTGCAATGGCCGCTCATCGCTTGGGCTATCATGTTGCCGTGTATGAACCCGAGCTAGAAAGTCCGGCGGCTCAATCGGCCGATCAACACTTTTGCACTGCCAGTTCAACGAAGAGCCCACATGAGCTGGTTACTGAAATGGCACAGCTCTGCGATTCTGTGACTCTTGAGTTCGAGAACATCGACGGCGATCTGCTGCGCACCGCGGCTAAGTATTCTCATACACGTCCGGGAGTCGAATTTCTCGAGATCTGCCAAGATCGCAAACGCGAAAAAGAGTCCGTAGCTCGTATCGGTTGTCCAACGACTCCATTTCGCGCGATAACTTGCGAAGCTGAAGCCAAGCAAGCAGCCGACGAACTGGGCTGGCCCGTCGTACTCAAGACAGCTCGCAGCGGCTACGATGGCAAGGGGCAACGCATCGTGCGCTCGTTGGATGGATTGGCCGCCGCTTGGAAAGACCTGAACACGAATCATGCGGTCGCCGAGCAATGGATCGATTTTGTAGCGGAAGTCTCGATGATCGCCGCTCGCAATGCGGCCGGTGACTTTGTCTGTTATCCACTGTTTGAAAACCGACACGCCAATCATATCCTCGATGTGACTGTCTGCCCTGCAAGTCCTGAGCTCGCCAAACTACAGGCGCAAGCCGAGTCTATTTGCCGCGCCGTTGCCGAAACCTACAGTGTTGAAGGCCTGTTTTGCGTCGAGTTCTTTGTGACTCGCGATGGCAAGCTGATGGTCAACGAGATGGCACCTCGGCCGCACAACTCTGGGCACTTAACCATCGAAGCATTCGATATCAGTCAGTTTGAGATGCAAGTCCGAGCCATCTGCAACTTGCCATTGCGTCAACCAGTTCAGACGTGTCCAGCAGCGATGGTGAATTTACTCGGCGATGCGTGGGACCGCGGCACTCCAGATTGGTCCAGCGCACTCAATCAACCTCACACCTATCTTCACCTCTACGGAAAATCCGAACCGCGTGCTGGAAGAAAGATGGGACACGTTACCGTGCTTTCTGCATCCGACAGCGCCGCGGAACTAGCCGTGCAAGTTCGCGAGCAGATCTCGCGATTGAAAGCGTAGATTATTCTGAAATTTTCGCCCGTTGATTAGTTCGTCGCTAACGGCGTTTAACGATTTATAGCCTAAGTGCTATTTTGGTTTTCAGCCCGGAGGGCGATACATCCTTGCCGGTGGTGTCAACCACCGGCAAAGCGGCGAGGTAGTCTAGCCCGGAGGGCGACACATGAAAGGCTCTCTTGATTGACTCAGCGCCAACAATCAGGAATTGGTAATCAGAGTTTGGTAAGAGCTTCAAAGACAATCCTCTGGCATCAACTCCAAATCACACTCTCAAGCCTGCCCAACAAGTGTATCGCCCTCCGGGCTTGATCTCCTAGCGGGCTAATTTTCCGGTGGTTGACACCACCGGCAAAGATGTATCGCCCTCCGGGCTGAGGGGGCACGAGCAAACGAGTAGCCGTTGATGTTACACTTTAGGCCTGATGCGATGGGCCGAAGACAATCCGGGAGAATTGACAATGCATAGACTTACAACTCGCACAACGACAATTGCAACGACAGTTGCCCTGCTGCTGATGGCTCAAACCCTGGCTTGGGCGCAAGAGGTTCGGGCGGAAAAAGGTCAGGTTCAAGAGGGCCTGGTGGGTGATGGAGTTGCCGATGACACAGCGGCACTGCAAAAGGCAATTGATGAAGGACGAGGTGCATTAGTCTTGCCGGCAGGCAGATATCGCATCACCAAGCCACTCGAAGTGGATCTCTCCAAAACTGGGTACTTCTCGCTAAGAGGAGATAACGTTGCGCAGATCGTGATGGCAGCCGCTGGTCCAGCACTTCGCATTCGCGGCACCCATGCTGGAACCGCCGATCCCAAGACGGTGAAAGCCGAAGTGTGGCAGCAACAACGCGCGCCGCGCATCGATGGAATTGAAATCGTTGGCGAACATGCCGAGGCTTGCGGGATCGAAGCCACTGGAACAATGCAACTGACTATCTCCAACTTGATCGTTCGAAAATCTAAACATGCCATCCGACTTGTAGAACGAAACCGAAACGTCTTAGTCTCAGATTGTCATCTTTACGAAAACACCGGCGTCGGAGTGTTGCTTGATGAAGTTGATTTGCATCAAATCAATATCGCCAACAGTCACATCAGCTACAACTGCCAAGGCGGAGTTGTCAGTCGCGGCGGCAACGTAAGAAACCTGCACATCACCGGATGCGACATCGAAGCCAACATGTGCCCTGAGCATCCTGCTACTGCCAACGTCTTGATTGACTGCACGACCAGCGTGTATGGTACCGCCGAAGTTGCCATCACTGGCTGCACCATTCAGCACAGCAACGTTGAAGGAGCGGCCAATATTCGAATTCTTGGTCATGGTCAGACTAAGCAGGCAGAGGCCAAGCAGACAGCGCCTAAGCCAACGGAGCTGAAGCAGACAGTGCCGAACTCAGGCCATCGCTGGGGCAACGTGACTATCTCCGGAAATGTATTCAGCGACGTTGAAACCAACGTACATCTTAAGGGGTGTCGCGGTGTGACTCTACAGGGCAACACCTTTTGGATGGGCTATCAGCACAATCTACTGGTCGAAGACTGCTCAAACATTGTCTGCACGGGAAATAACATGGATCGAAATCCAGGCTATGACTACGGGACAGCCCCTAGCACCGTGAATGCTGTCGTGTTTCGAAACTCGCAGGACTGCACGATTCAAGGCTTGCATCTGACTCAGGTCAATCATCCGCCAGCGGTGCTTGTCAGCGATTGCCGCCGCATGAACATTGCGAATTGCACGATCTTGGATTGCTCAGGGATTGGCCTACTGCTGCGAAATGTCAGCGATAGTTTAGTGACGGGCTGTTTGATTCAGGATAGCTCCACATCGCGAGCCCAAGCACCCTCGTTTCAAATGGAAGGCGGAACCGGCACGTTAGTCTCAGCATGTCGTTTTGCGCAAGGCGAGAAGAGATGAAAATCCTAATGCGGATTACGCGAGCAATCTAGCGTTGGGTGGCACGCTCAGAAGTTGTTATCCGAAGCGCAGCGAGGCAACAACTGACGGGCGTGGTGGTTTACTGTGGGTCCAGCGGCGCAGTCAGGCCTGCCCTAGCAGGCGCGGTCACCACTGACCACGCCCTTCGAAGACTCAGGGACGTGCCACCCAAAAAAGTGTTGTTCAACTGCGATTGTCTACTAACGCCCGCCGCTGAAGAACTTTCTTAGCGTTTCTGAAGCAGCATCTTTCGAAGATGTGCTGCCAGGCTTTTGTGGAACGGGAGGCAACTTGCCAGGCTTCTGCTTACCAGTTGGAGTTGCAGGAGCAGGTGCGGCAGCAGGCTTGGATTCAGCCTTCGTATCCGACTCGCCCTTCACTTCCATCACAGTATCAGTGGCATCTGAGCTACCGAACTGGAACTGTCGAGTATCCGGTTCATCGGCTCTTCGCTCGAATTGATCGGCCTCTTCAAGCCATGCACTAACATCGAACTCTTCGTAACGACTGTCACCAGCCGACGAGGCAGTTCTTTCAGCAGCTTCTTTAACGCTCTTGATTTCATCTTTCTTGACGTTGGCGATTCCCGCCTCAATCACTGCGATGAACTCAAGCTTGCCAATCTTGATGCGGTCGCCGTCTTTAAGGATCTTAGCCTTAGCTGGATCCAGCGGCTTGTCATTGACGCTTGTTCCATTGCGACTCTTCAAGTCGACCAGCAGGATTTTGCCATCCTTATGAAGGATTGCACAATGCCGCCGGCTAATTGAGTCGCTTTTGGGACGCAAATGGCAGTCGTCGGACCGACCAATAAGAAACTTATCGTGGTTAACCGCGATCAGCTTTCCAGCGTGATTGCCGGAAAGAACCTTCAATTGCATCTGCATGCTACCCTCACGAAAGCAAATGCCTATCGAACTAGAGCTCCGTCAATAGAGCCCCTCAGTTATATCATTCACAGGCTCGGAAAAAATCCCCATTTTAACGAAAATTTCACAAGTCAGTATAATTCGGCAAGCCACCAAGAAAGAAGAATTAAGGGTATGTGGTGGAATAGTTTGCCGAGAAATCGCAATGACTAGATTCTAGCAGTCCACAGCTTACTTTCAAATTTCAGCTGCGTCTCTTCAGGTATCGGCACAATGGGATCGGAACAATCATAGCATTGAAACTGGATTCCAAAATCGGCCCTTAAGCCGTCGACAACCTGTAGGGAAAACCCCGCCAACAGCCCCTCTGGTTGGAACCCCAACTCTGAAAGTCCCAGCAGTGAAGTCGCCAAAGGGCTGGTTCGAAGCAATAAACTGCCGTGCTGAAGTAGCGCATGACCGTGTCGACGCTGAGCGCTTCCCATGACTTTGAAGCCATCAACTATCACGTCGCCAGCATGCCTCCGTTCGAAGCACAAGAAGCTGCATCCCCCAGCATTACACACTGCGGACGACTGTTGAATCCCAGGCAGCGGCTGGTTCGACCAGAGCTCGGCAGCCACCTGATGTTGCCCTAACCAACCGATGACTGCACCGTGAACACAGTCGTACAGTCTTGGTGAAGCTCCGTGGGCAATCGCACCAGCCTCAGTCGCAGGAAGAGTAATGGAGTAGGTCCAATCGTAGTGATGCACGATTGCACCGCCACCCGTTGCACGCCTTACAACACTCAGATCTTCCGCGGGGTTGAAGCTCTGAAACTCTTCAAATTTTTGAAAGTAACCCAGCGAGACAGTTGGCTTATCCCAACTGTAGATACGCAGTCTGGCGATACCATCTTCTGCCGTTTGCAACAGCATGGCTTGATCGATCGACATATTGTCTATGCCGCTGCGAGCCGAGTCGATCTGGTAGATGCCTTCCACAATTTGTCGTTCGCTCAGCTAGCGCACTGCTTTTGATAGGCGGCGTAGTCCAGCAAGTTATCGATGGTTGCTCCGGCAGCCATTTCAACCTTGATCAACCAACCATTGTCGTAAGGATCGCTGGCCAATCCTTCCAACTGATCAGCCAACTCACTGTGTACTGCAACGACTTTACCGGTCACAGGGCTGTACAGTGGGCTTACGGCCTTTACCGATTCTACTTCGCCGAACTGCTGGCCTTGAACAACTTGAGCTCCAATCTTGGGAAGCTCCATGTAGACCAAGTCCGTCAACTGCTGAATGGCAAAGTCAGTAATTCCGACAACGGCAACTTGCTGTCCGTTTTCACTGGTCAAACCAACCCATTCATGGGATTCGTTGTACTTGAGATTTTCCGGATTCATTCAAAACTCCCATGGATCAAAGTGGAGGACTATTACGCTGCGGTCAAACAGCTATTGTGCGTTTGCTTTGTAGAACGGCAAGGCGACTATCTCTGCATCAGCCTTGGAGCCGCGAATATCAACGACGACGGCCGTACCGACCTTGGCCATCTCGGCCGAAATGTAAGCCATGGCGATCGGCGTTTGCAGAGTTGGCGAAAATGTTCCGCTGGTGACTTGGCCAATCTCGCGATTGTCTGTGTCTAAAACTGTCGCACCTTCGCGAGCCGCGCGGCGACCAGTTAGCTTGAGACCGACGCGTTGAACCAGCGGCTTTTGTTGCGACTTCGCCAAAAGAGCTTCGTCTCCAATGAACGAACGATCCTTGAAGTTGACTGCGAAAGATAGTCCGGCAGTGATCGGATCGATTTGCTCGGAAAGCTCGTGACCATACAGCGGCATGCCAGCTTCCAGTCGCAGAGTATCTCTAGCCCCTAAGCCAACCGGTTCGATTCCAAACTCGCGACCTGCCATGAGCAAGTTCTCCCAAACTCGAACAGCATCCTCTGCGCGAACGATAATCTCAAAGCCATCCTCGCCGGTGTAGCCAGTACGACTGACAATCGCGGGCTTACCCATCTGCAGTGCGACCGTGGCTCGGTAATACTTCAATCGCGGCATGCGGCCCGGATTCTCGGGGAACAGTCGCTGGATAATCTCAACAGCCTTGGGCCCCTGCAGTGCGATCATCGCTGTGGACGCGGTCACATCGTGACAGGCAACATCGGGGTAGTCGGCCAAGTGAGGCTGCAACCACTTGGAAATTTTGGCGTGGTTACCCGCGTTGACGACGAGAAGATGGTACTGCTGGCCGCTTGGACTTTCCAAATAGGAGACCAGAACGTCGTCCAAAATACCGCCTTCAGCATTGCACATCAGCGAGTATCGCACTTGGCCAACTTGCAAGTCGGTGACTCGGCGCGTCAACAAATGATCCAGCAGCAATCCACTTCGCGGGCCTTCCAGACGCAGGCGAGCCATATGAGAAATGTCGAACAATCCCGCCCCGGTTCTTGTCGCTAGGTGTTCGGGAACGATCGAGCTATACTGAATCGGCATTTGATACCCAGCAAACTCGGCCAAACGAGCCCCCCTGGCGATGTGCCATTGAGTCAGAGGTGTTTGGCGAAAGCTGGATTCAGTAGTCTGAGAGGATTCCGTCATGTCGGATACGTATTCCCAGTAGGATTTTCAAAGAACTTGGCGGGAGGAAGCGTGACCGCACCCAGCTTCCGCCAACGTCCGTATTGTACCCAGCTTCTTAGTATCGTGTAGATTCCGGTGACTATCGTGTCTGAAATATCAGCCGGATGTGTACCAACATTACTAGCCCACAAATTTCAATTCTCATTCCAAGTCTGCCATGCTTTTTAACTGTCCACAATGCGGCCAAACCCTAAGGGCTGCAGATGAAGCCGCAGGCAAGAAATGCCGCTGTACTAGTTGCCAACAACTGGTACCGATCCCTGGTGGACCAGCCAAGCCAAAGCCCGCCGAGGCCAAGCCAATCCCATCGGCGAAACCCCAGGCAAAACCCCAACCACCCGCTAAGCCAGTTCCCAAACCCACCGTTGCGACCGAACTGGACGATTTGATCGTACGACAACAGGAACAGATTCTTAACCAAGCCGCGGAATATCACCAACATCGCGCGCAAGCCGAACGACGAGCCGAACAGCAACAAAGAAATCGTAAGTATTATTCCACCAGCCAGCCAAGTTCGGCTTCGCCGGTGCGAATTATCCTCACCATTGTGAGTGTCGTAGGCATTCTGTTGGTTTTGGGATGTTGCGGATTTTTTGGCTTTGCCGTCTTGGGCCAATCGGCACAGTTGACGGTAGATTCCTACTCCGCAACGGCGAAAGCCCAGGGTTCGCTACAAAACAAATCTGAGGGGAACCTTCGCGGCCAAGCCGCTGTAAATCGTTTGACAGGCAGTGAGTTTTGGCTGATCGTTCACAACTCACCCACACCCGATCCCATGATCAACCAGTTGGTTTTGAGTGAGATGACCAAACTGGCGGTCTCGCAACAAGAGGTCCAGAGAGGCAACTTCAGAGGCAAGAAAATGGTTACCAACAGTACCAGCATTTACAGCGGTGCTGGAAAAATCACTGCTGATGTCGAGGCATTTGTCGACGGAAACAAATTAGTCATGTTAGTTTACGTGAGAGGATCGGCCAAAGCTAAAGCTGGAATACAACCGCGTTCCAAATGGGAGTCAATGGAAGACTCCATGGACAATGCTGAGAGCTTTTTTTCGTCACTGGGCCGCAAGACACCATAAGGATTGAACCGCAGGCGCTAGATTGGATGTTGCACTATTTGAAGACTGAATCAAGAAATCCTGCTCGTGCTCAATGAAATGGTGCTCGTAATCGTACTCGAAAGACCGAATTCGAGCACGAGCACCGTCTTCGACTGAGCACGAGCACGAAAATCCGAAGAACAAGCTTCTCGATTGACCAAATGTGCTGCCTTGGTGGTCGCCTATAAATGATGATAGAACCTGGCGAGATTACCGTGCAAAACTCAAAAAACTAATTGGGTGATACCTGAAAACTACTATTTCTGGGAACCTACGCGTTCTGTTAATGTCTTAATCTCTATGCGGAATGTAATGCGTGCTACCGCAGCCACTTACGACCCCATAAAGCCGTTTAATGCACTTCCATTCGCCCTTAAGTGAAAATTGAAAATTCCCTGGAAATCGCGCCCGTGTTTACGGTAGATTTTGCCGATGGAAGTGTTGAAGTTAGTACCCGAATTGATTGAAAGCCCATGTTATCCACAGCTCCACAAATGCAGCCCTCTCAGACCAGTCGCTTGTCGACCGGCTTAGGGCATGCTTACGCAACTCTAGGGTTGCGGGCTCGGGAAGCTCGGGTCGACAACATCCGCGCAGCCGCTCAAAAGACGGCTCGCAAAATTAAGGAGTTCTCCGATTCCGAATCGGAACAGGAGAATCTACTTTCGGAAGTTGCTCTGTGCACCTATAGACTGCTCGACCCACGCAAGCGATTGCGTCAAATCGAGCGAATTCAATTAAGCATTCTCAGCGAGAATGCTCTTGAACTGCAAGCACAGTCACGTCGACCTCTTCTTGCTCAACCGCGACGCAAAGTCGCCGTTCTGCAAACAGCCTGAGCGATTGCTTCTTGGACGTCCTTGTCCAGCTCATCAGTTTGAGCTTGGACGAGCGTCGTTCGGCAATACTCCGTGTTGATCTCGCCCAAAGCCCAGGCCGCAGCGGCGCGAACCAGACTTTCTTCGTCTCGCAGTTTTTCCGCGAGCACGATGCAAGCTGATTCCAGTCGCTGCGATCCTGCAAGCAGTATGGCGTTGCGCAACATGCCTCGTCGCTTGGCTCGCCACATCGGCTTGCCCTTCAAGTTCGATTCGAACTGTGAATCTCTCCAACTCAATACTTGCATCAAGTCAAAACTCTGCGAGCGCGGATCGGGCTGCCATGTCGCGTCGGTTGTGCATTGACTACGACGATTCCATGGACAAACCTCTTGGCAAATATCGCAACCGAACAACCAACCACTAGCCTTAGCAGCAACATCGACCGCGGGTAGTCCTGGGCTTTCGATAGTGACATAACTAAGGCATCGATTTGCGTCCAAGACATACGGAGCCACAATCGCGCCCGTGGGACACTGATCGATACAAGCGGTGCAAGTTCCGCAATGACTGGTCTGTTGCGGCAGGTCATAGTGCAACTCCACGTTGGTCAGCAAAGCAGCTAAGAAAAAGTAACTGCCCCAAGTTCGGTTGAGCAGCAGCGTGTTCTTGCCAACCCACCCCAGCCCGGCCGCTTCAGCAAACTCTCGTTCCAAAAGCGGCGCTGTATCGACGATGCCACGCGCGTTGGCACCAGGGCAGTTTTGTACCAACCACTTTCGCAACTCCTTCAACTTGCCACGAATCACATCGTGGTAATCCAAGCCACATTGAGCGTATCGAGCGATCTTTCCAACGCCTTCTGGTTCAGATCCAGACTGGCGCTGACTCTCGTTCGCAAGATATGGCACGCCCAGCATCACAAGGCTTTTACAGCCATCGAGGATCGAACTGGGGTGCTCGTAGGCCGACTTGCGGTTCTCCAAGTACAGCATCTGGCCAGCATAACCATTCTCAAGCCATCGGTGAAAGTGGCTCAGCCGGCTAGGTGAAACGGCTGGCGTAACACCGACTAAGGCGAACCCAAGCTGAAGCGCTTGCTGCTTCAACTGCTGCGTTAGTTCCTGCGTCTCGGTATCCGGCATACGTGTCTCCGCCTCCGGCATAATCGTTACATCCCGCAATTTCTAACAACACTACTCATTGTTGTTTCGCTCCGACTATTGACTCGCCATCTGGTCCAACTAGCGTGGAGTTTATCGCGCTCGTCTGTATCGCGCTCAACTGCGCACTCCGCCTGTTTGACAACTTGATTTGACATCTTTATCGGGGTTAACACCATGAAACTACTTCGGCTACTCGTTCCCTGCTTGGTTGCATGCTTGCCCTCGATCGTTCAAGCTGGCGATTGTGGCGGCTGGGCAATGGCTACACTTTATGGATATGGCGGCGGTTGGAACAATCGTCCGATGGTAGTGAACAACTTCACTCCGCCTTACTTCTCAATGCACCCACCAGTGTACTACGGCGAGCGTTATTATCGACCCTACGGTGACAGCCCGTTTGCTTCGTGGCCACAACTGCAAGCCAACCCAGCCTACATGCCCCAGCAGCAGGCGATGAACAAGTCGGTGATGTCGATCGAAAATCCACATTACGCTCCGACAATTCAAGTCGTTCCGCAACATGCTCCGGCAGCCTTTCCTGAAGCAGTACAGCCCAAATCCGACGCTGCTCCAGCTCAGCCAGCCAAGGTTCCAGACGTTGTGAAGAGCGACGCAAAGCCTCGCGGTCCAATCACCATTGATAACCCGTACTTCCGCGAGTCAGCTCAGTTCATCAAGAAGGGCGACAAAGCAGTCGCTGATGACAAGCACTAAGTAGATTCATTTGGGGTTGTCGTCAGTCGCTTCCACGCGGCTGACGACAATTCCTTCGGACAATCGCGTCGTAATCAGATCGCCCACGGCCACTTCTTTCGAAGACCGGACCGTTCGAGCATCTGATTGACTATCTGTCAGTCCATCGCCGGTATGAGTCAGACTGTAACCGCGTTGCAAGACTCCTAGAGGCGAAAGCGCTTCCGCCGCGCGAGCCAACTCGCCCAATCGTTGACGACGATTCTTCAGCAGTCGCTCGAAGGCACTCTTGAGCTGCTTTTCCCAATCATCGACCTGCTGTCTTCGTCGTTGATGAAGGAAGTGTGGTTTGGCAATTACCGTCCGACTTGCCAAGTGATCGACTTGCAATCGCATTCGTTGCAAGCGGTTCTTGGCTAAGTTATGAACGCGGCGTTTCCACTGCTCCAAAGTCCCCTGCACTTCGCTGCGTTTAGGTAGTACTAGTTGAGCCGCTTGAGAAGGCGTCATCGCTCGCGCATCGGCAGCTAAGTCGCTGAGCGTGACATCGATTTCGTGACCAACTGCAGAAACGGTAGGAATCGAGCATCCGGCTAAAGCGCGGACCACGATCTCTTCGTTGAAGGACCACAAGTCTTCCATACTGCCCCCGCCTCGCCCCACGATCAGCAGATCCAGCTTGGGACGAATCCGCTCGGCCATCTTGATGCCTCGCGCAATTTCACTGGCCGCCGTGTCGCCCTGCACTCTCGCGGGAATTACAAATAGCTGAAAATCGCTCCACAATTGATCGGCTGATTCTAGAAAATCATGAATCGCTGCACCGCTGGGACTGGTCACGAAACCAATTCGCTTCGGAAACTTAGGTAAAGGCTTTTTCCGCGCTGGGTCGAACAAACCAGCCTTGGCAAGCTTCTTATGCAGCTCCTGAAAAGCAAGTTGCAGTGCGCCAACGCCTTTGGCCTCAACTTTGTCGACGACGATTTGATAGGTACCCCGAGGCGGATAAACCTCAACGGCGCCTCGACAGATAATCGACATTCCATCCTTGAGCGGTAGCTTCATCAATTGAGCCGCTGAGCGCCAGATGACGGCTCGAATTTGACTGCGATCGTCTTTCAAGCTGAAGTAGATGTGACCACTGCTGGGTCGACTGAGATCGCCGACTTCGCCTTCAAGCCAAACGCGAGGCGCGGCCTCTTCAACGACCTGCTTGAGGTACCAGTTCAATTGCGAAACGCTCAGCGGCGAATCTGCTTTATGGCCGCGAGCTTCGAATTCTGTCATGCAATGCCTTTCTTATCGTCACGCGATCAACTGTATTCTTCAGTTCGCCAGACCGACCGCGGCCCTCCGCGATAGAGAATCTCGCTACCGGGCAAATTGCATCGCTCCTCCGCCCAAGCTTCGGCTAGAACGGTTAAGTCTAACAACTGCTTCTCAACCCATTGACGATGGAGTTCGATATCATCGCGATCCAGGTCTGGTGGGACTTGAATGCGTGGGCCCAAGACAGCTCGCGCGTTGCTGAACGGCTTGGGAATTGCAAAGCGATCCCATGTACGTCGATTTCGCCACGGACGATCGTATCCAAAACCGATCGGAACAATGGGAATCTGAAGTCGACTAGAGATGTAGACACACCCTTGAGCCAGTTTGCGTCTTGGCCCCCGCGGACCATCGGGTGTCATCGCTAGACTCATCCCTTTTCCACGCTCGATCAATTCGCGAATGGCTTGAGTGCCACCACGACTGGTCGATCCTCGCACAGCTTCCATCCCAGCGTAGTGAGCGACGTGCGAAAGGACCTCAGCGTCTTGGTGCTGGCTGAGCAGCATGGACAGCCGACAGTTGGGTCTGAGGTAAATCGGCAGCGGAATGTACTCGTGCCAGAAGATATAGATCGCTGGACCCGCAAAGGCCTCGTCGGCAGGATCAGCGGCGGGATCGTATCTCCACATGCGATAGTTCAGCGTGTTCATCCAGCTATTAAGCAGCTTGATCGCCAAGAACCCACCGGTGCGCCACATCCACAACGACGGACGAAGCTTCCGCAGACGAGAGCGAATTCTTGGCGAGACGCGTATCACCGATCAGATCCAATCGCCGCTAAAAACCTCCGTGGCCCCGCCTGTCATGAAGACGTGACCAGTAGCCTCGTCCCAGCGCAACCGCAGGTCGCCTCCAAGCAAGTGAATCAAGACCTCGCGTTTGCTGACGCCGGTCAAAACACCAGCCACGCAAACTGCGCTGGCACCTGTTCCACAAGCCCATGTCTCACCCGAGCCTCGCTCCCACGTGCGTTGTCGCAATTCAGTCGGCGAGATCACCTCGACAAATTCGACGTTCGTTCGTCGTGGAAACCTAGGGTCGCATTCGATCTTTGGTCCCAAGCCCAAGACCAACGCGTCGGTCGCTTGCGGAACAAAGGCAACGCAGTGTGGATTCCCCATCGACACGCAAGTTACCGCAAGCTTCTGACCAACAAAGTCGACTTCCTGCGCTACGACTCGATCGCTCGACAACGTCGTTGGAATCTGAGGGGCTTGCAATATAGGTTCGCCCATATCGACGGTGATGTACTTGGCTTTGCCGTTCTCAATCTCCAATTCCAGATTCAGCACGCCCCGTCCGGTCTCGATCTTCATCGACTGATTCTTAGCGATTCCATGATCGTAGACATACTTGGCAACACAGCGAATGCCGTTACCACACATCTCACTTTCACTTCCGTCTGCGTTGAACATTCGCATGCGCGCGTCAGCGATCGAACTGGGCTCGATCAAGATCAAACCATCGCCGCCTACGCCAAAGCGTCGGTGCGAGATCTTTTGCGACAGCGTTACAACATCTTCTGGAAGTTTGGTTTCGGCAAAGCAATTGACGTAGATATAGTCATTGCCCGCACCGTGCATTTTGGTGAATCTCATCAGTCGATTGCTTAGCTGTAAGGTGTAAGGTGTAAGGTGTAAGGTGTAAGCCAATCCCGCTGCGTTAGAAAGGGACTCTTCCCCCAACCCGCTGCGTTAGTTTTGAAGTTGTACCTTTTCTGGGATTTCGGGCCGAAGGCCCAGCAATTTACATAGCCCAGCCCATCGGGCTGGGTGGTAGAGCATGAGTATTTAAGGGCCAAAGGCCCGGCGGTTTGCGTGTAAACCGCCGGGCCTTTGGCCCTTTGTTTTTCACGCGAATTAAGTACCCAGCCCTACAGGCTGGGCCAGGTAAACGGACAGGCCTTCGGCCCTAAAACCTACGCGCCGTACTTGCCCATTCGGCCAGCATTGGATAGCGCGAGCAGCATCAAATACTGAGCTTCAAACTGTCCAAGGCCGCCAGTGATCGCGGATGTTTCACCGAAGGTCGTGTGTGGATCAGGGCGACAGCAATCGGATACTAACAGCGTCGGCACTGGATGCCAACTATGACTCTTGAGGTACGCAGGCGTCGAGTGATCACCGGTAACGATCAGCACTTCAGGATTCAGCGCGGTGATTGCAGGCAGACATGAATCCAACTCTTCGGTTCGCTTCACCTTTTCATCGAAGTTACCATCTTCACCCGTGCTATCAGTGTATTTGTAGTGCAGGAAGAAGAAGTCGTAATCGTTCCACTTCTCTTTCAGGACTTGGACCTGCTCTTGTAGAGTCGTAGCTGTACCGACGATGTCCATGCCGACCAAACTTGCTAGACCACGGTACATCGGATAAACCGCGATCGCCGCCGCGCGCAGTCCGTAGACCTCTTCGTAGGATGGCAAATCAGGTCGAGCAGCAAACCCACGCATCGTGTGGAAGTTCGCCTTCTTTTCACTCTTGAGAATCTCTTTGGCTTGCTTGAGAAACTCTTTCGCAACTTGCGCGGTCTTTTGACTGGCCGCATCGGCAGCAACTGGATCTAGAGGCAACACACCAACAGCCTGCGGATCGGTGTCCTTAACGTTGCCCGACAATCCTTCGCCTCGGAAGACGACCACGAAGCGATGCTCTTTCACCGGTTCAACAAAGATCTCTACGCCGGGAATCTTGATTTGTCGCAGCGAGATCGCAAGCGGTGCGCTCTCTTCCGATGAGATCCGCCCAGCGCGACGATCGGTGATCTTGCCCGAATTATCGATCGTGCAAAAGTTGCAACGGATGGCAACATCGCCGGGCTTCATCTGAAAGCCAATCCCCGTCGCCTCCAAAGCGCCGCGACCAATTTGATAACGCAGCGGGTCGAAGCCGAACAAACCTAAGTGGCCAGGTCCCGAGCCGGGAGCGATGCCAGGCTTCACCGGAATTGACAATCCTTGGACACCGCGAGTTGCTAAGGCATCCAGATTGGGAGTCTTAGCCGTTTCCAACTCGGTCTTTCCACCCGGAGTCATGGGCAGGCCGCCAAGACCATCCGCAACTAGCATGACGATCTTGGAGCTGTTCTTTACTTGCAATTCGCGGGTCAGGGTGTGCATGTCCATGACGAATATCTCAGGGTGAAAAGGTGTGTTGGGGTTTTGAGCCTAAATTATGTCGATTCCCCACAAATCAACTAGTGCCCAGACTCGCCACAATTTCCACGAACATCGATGCTTGTTTCCGTGTCGTAGTCCAACTTTCCGTGCTCTCTACGAACTCGGCAGACAGCCATTCGTACGGATGGCCAGTTTGCGGACAGTTAATTAGACTATGTCGGCTTTTGTCGCCCTACCTTCCTTCCTAAAGGACCAGACCTCAGATGAACCAACCTCGCAAAGGCTCCGAATACGCAGGACTCTCCGTTGCTATCATCACACCACTCAAAGACAACGTTCTTGACGTAGCACGACTCCGCGAGCAGGTCGAGTTCCAGATCAAAGCGGGCACTACATGCATCGTTCCCGTGGGAACTACGGGCGAATCACCCACACTTTCGCACGAAGAACACGAGCGAGTGATCAGCGAAACAGTGCAAATCTGTGCCGGCCGCGTGAAGGTCATGGCGGGAACGGGCAGCAATTCAACCGCCGAAGCCCTCCGACTGACTCGATGGGCCGCTAAAGAAGGCGCTGACGCCAGTCTGCAAGTCGCACCCTATTACAACAAGCCGACTCAAGAGGGCTTTTACCAGCACTTCAAGGCAATTGCCGAAGATGTGGAACTTCCGATTTGCGTTTACAACATTCCCGGCCGAACCGGAAAGAACATCGAACCTGAGACGATCTGCCGACTGGCTGAGATCTCCAATATTACGATGGTCAAAGAGGCTACTGGTTCTTTGGACCAGTGCTCGCAGATCCTCAACAGCACCAACCTCACTGTGCTGAGCGGTGATGATAGCTTGACGCTGCCGATGATGAGCGTTGGGGCCGAAGGCGTGATCTCAGTGGTTGGTAATCTAGTTCCCGAAGATGTGATCGCAATGTTGAGTGCCGCAGCGGCTGGCGACTTTATTGAAGCCCGACGTTGGCACCACAAACTGTTCCCGCTTTGTCGCGACATGTTGGGATTGAGCACCAATCCGATTCCAATCAAGACTGCAATGCGACTTGTTGGCAGAGACTGCGGACAATTGCGATTGCCAATGACTCAGTTGAGCAAAGCCGAAGAGGCCAAGTTGCGAACCACGCTCACCACCTATGGTCTGCTGTAATTAGTCTGCTGTAATTGCTAGCACCTCCTCTTGGGTGAAAAGATTTGCCGATTGGCTAAACATTGCAATTGAGTTAGGCCGACAAAATTAGATATAAGCAATGGTGTACCGAGTCACGGAAGGCCCGCGTACACAACCCCGATTGCGGGTATGGTGTGTCGGTAAAGGATTACCAAGATGAAATCTTGTGGCAAAACTCTCCTTCATTCTGGCCTAATTTTTTCCTTGGCTGTGATGAGCTGTTCCACCGGCTGTAAAAGCATGGGCGGTTGGAAGATGCCCAGTTGGTTTTCTCGCCAACCTGATGCAGACAAGCTAGCTGGCGGTAAAGATACAACGACGCCAACTAGCCCTGCAAATAAGTACGCGCCCAGTGCAATCGCAAGCAATGTCGTGAAGCCTAATTCACCAGCTAGCACGACACCGGGTGCAACAACGCCATCATCGATAGCTTCGAAAACACCACCGACAGGTATGCTTGGTAATTCGGCAGCTTCGTCGTATTCTTCGAACAATCCATCGGGCGGCCTCGCCGCTCAAGCCAACGGATACACCGCTGGCAACACCGCGCCGAGCTATACGACGGGCCCATACAACACAACCGCTGGCAACACAACTACTGGCAACACAACCGCAGGTAAGACCGTTAGCGGCCCAACCAGCCCGAACATGTCGGGCACCTCTACGTCCAATCTACCAGTGACAAATCCAACAGCCACCAGTCCTTACGGTGGCACCTACGGTGGATCATATGCTGGAGTCAGCAGTACAACAGCTCCAAATACAGCCCAGGGACAATTGCCACCCAACCTGAACACAGGCTACACGGGCGCAACCAACCCAACATCTCAACCAGCCATGCCTCAAGCCCAAAGCAACTTGGGTTACTCGGCAGTTCCCACCCCCACAGATTATCCTTCGTTAACTGGTGGAAGCGGATACGGTTCACCAAGCTACACTGCAACAGCTTCGGGCACTTCACAAGGTTCCAGCGCACCGAATGTAGCGACGGGAGGCACGGTTCCAGCAGTCAGCGCTTATCAATCAGCTATGCCTGCAACCGCTTATGCACCTGGAACCACAGGGCGACAAAGCAACTACAACTTCAGCCCAGGCGCATCAACAACGCCAGCGACGTCCAATCCTGGATCGTACAACGCGCAACCAACAGCTCAGCCAAACAATCGTTACTTGCCACCGAACACAGCGTCGGGTGACACAACACTAATGCGGTAACTACATCTAGAAACAAGCTATCAGCTAATTGCTAATTGCTAATTGCTAATTGCTAACAGCTAACAGCTAACTCCCTTAGTGCCACACCACCTCGCTGGACTCAAAGACAGGGCCTTCAACGCAAGTCCGTTTGTAATCCCAGTCACTCTCGCAGCCAACTTTGGCGACGCAGGTAAAGCAGATTCCGATGCCACAAGCCATCGGAGTTTCTAAAGATACCTGGCAACGAACACCGAATGTCTTGGCGATCTTTGCGACCGCCTCCATCATCGGCTCGGGACCACAAGTGACGACTCGCACTTGGCTCAAGTCCGTTTGCGACTTCAGCAGTTGCTCTAGAACAGCCGTAACTCGCTGAGGCGGACCAATCGATCCATCTTCAGTCGCGATGTGCACCGTGGCTCCGGACTTTTCAAAACTGTCGATACCAGCCAAATACTCTTTGGTTCGAGCTCCATAACATAGGCTGACTCGTTTAGCGTAGCCAGTTTGTCGCGTCCCAAAGCTCTGTTTGCCGCAAGCCTCTTTCGTCAGCGAGAGAAAAGGCGTTTGGCCAATGCCACCCGCAACCATAATTAAGTGCTCGGTTTGGCGATCGTCGAAGCTATTGCCCAATGGTCCACACAAACCAACGCTGTCGCCATTGCCAAGTTGCGAAACGCTTCGAGTCAGTTTGCCTTTGACCAAGTAGGCCACTTCTAGCCAGCCTGACTGCGGGTCGCAGTCGTAAAGTGCAAACGCGCGACCGATCAGCGGATCGGTACTTCGCAAGTCTCGCAACATAAAGAACTGGCCGGGCACCGCCGCGCACATGGAACTGGGCGCAGCAACTCGCAAGCACATGGTGTCTTTGGCGATTGCGTAGTTATCGATTACAGCCAGCTTGGCGAAAACTGCATCGTCGGCGTAGTGTGGCATGAAGGAATCCTAGCGAGGCTGATCACGTCGAATACTGCGCCATTGTCTATGTTTGATAGAAAAGTGGAAGTGGCGAGCTTTGCAGACGATTGAACTCGTTTGCTCTCGCCACGATCCACTTTGCGCTTGGTCAGCTTGCAGATGACCAGACTAGCCGAAATGCCGTTAGGCTTCGGTTTCTTTGCACTTGTGAAAACGCGACGATAGTTTGAGAACTCTCGTCTAATCACGCCAGACAGCAAAGAAAACCGGACGCTAACGCGGTTCCGGCTAGTTTCGAACGGATGCACAATTAGCCGCGACCTGGCTTGTTTCGTCCAGGACCACCGCCATCGCGACCTCCAAAACGTCCGCCAGGCCGACCACCACCGGGTCGTCCTCCAGGTCTGCCTCCTCCTCCTGGTCGTCCGCCAGGCCGACTTCCACCGGGGCGTCCACCACTCGGACGACCGCCGCCGAAGCGACTGCCACTGGAGCGATCGCCACCAAAGTCTCGACTTCCGCGTTCGCCACCGTTATCTCCGCCGCCCATGCTGTCTCCGTCGCGACCTCCGTCACGATCTCCCTCACGTTGGTCGAACGACGAACCGCCACTTCTTCCGAAGGGTCGTCTACCTGGACCTCGTGGGCCTCCTTCGGACGATCCGCGCGGTGGGAACTTCCTCTTGAAGCCGCCACGGCCTGCATCTCCTCGACCCGCATCTCCACGGCCTGGTCCACCGCGTCCTGGTCCGCCTCGACCTGGACCGCGACTTGGACCTGCACCTGATTCATCACGGAAGCCTTCAGCCTCCTCACGTTCGGCATCTTGAAAAATGCCTTGCCCCATCGGAGGCCGACGAGCTGGAAAGCGACCTGAGTCGCGCGAGCCACCACCTGGCTTACCGAAGCGACCGCCGGGTCGGCCAGAGCGCTGACCATATTGCCCGCCGCGTTCGCCCCCGGTACGTCCGCCCGATCGATCACCAAAAGATCGATCACTGCCGGATCGTTCACGTTCTCCAGATCGTTGTTCAAATCCCTCCGAGCGCTCGAACGGCTGGGAACCACCGCTTCGGTCGCTCATGCGATCATCTCCGCGTCCACCACTGCGCTGGTCATCGCGACCACCGCGAAAGCTTGGTCGGCTCGATCGATCGCCTGGTCTTCCCGAGCGTTCGCCGAATTGTCCGCCGCGCGAACCTGGTCGGCCACCGCGATCACCACCGCGATCACCGGGACGTCCATCACGGTCAAACGGTCTACTGGAGCGTTCGCCTGTTCCACCTGTACGCTCACCTGAGCGACTTGAATGCATCGCTGGCCGACCACCGCGTTCGCCGCCTTGATATCCGCCGCGATCTCCGCGATCACCACCTTGGTAACCACCGCGCTGACCACGATCTCCTCCACGATCGCCACCGCGCTCACGACTACCTCCACGTGGACCTGAAGGTCGACCCGATCGTGGTCGACCACCTTCGGATCGCTCGCGAGGCTTACCGGCTCGCTTGCCAAAGGAACGATCGCTCAAGCTACCCGGTTGTTGCTCACCTTCGTCAGCGCTTCCCTCTGGGCTGGCTTCTTCGTCATAGTCCAGCACCGCACCAGCGCTCAACGATTCGAAGTCAGTGACGAAATCGTCATCGAACTCTTCGTCGCCCGCACCAAATTCGATAGCATCATCGGACAAAGATAGCTGCGATTCGTCGTAGACATAATCGCCTTCCAAGCCCGTACCGAAGTCATCAAAATCATCTGCCTCAATCGGTGTTACAATCTTGGTTGGAACGATCGCTGCTTCTTTTTCATGCTCTGGCTTGTCGGCGCGTTCTACGTGGTCAACATTACCAGCATGCTCGCCTTGGCCAGCCTTCTCGGCTTTGTCAGGGCTCTTCGCGGCAGCAGCTACCTTTGGAACGGTGGACGCGTAAAGTGCTTTGACTTCTGCCGAGGTTAATTCGCGAGCCGCACCCACTGGCAATTCGGCCAGTCGCAACGACCCAATCGCCAGTCGTCGCAACAACACGACCTTGTGACCCGCTCGAGCCAAGATTCTTCGAATCTCACGGTTCTTGCCTTCGGACAGGAGTATTTCCAACTCAGTACAAGTTTTGCGAGTCTTACGAATACGAGCTCCATCAATTCTTGCCACGCCTTCTGCCAAGTAGACGCCCTTGCGAAGCTTAGCAAGCTCTTCCATCGTCAGCACACCAGCAACGACGACAAAGTATGTCTTCTGAACGCGAAATCTTGGGTGAGCCAATCGTTGTGCGAGATCGCCATCGTTGGTCAACAGCATGAGCCCTTCGCTATAACGGTCCAACCGGCCAACCGAAAATACGCGATGCTTGTCTGGCACAAAGTCGATGACGCGCGGTCGACCGCTGGGATCATCGCTTGTCGATAGTACACCTTTGGGCTTGTTCAGCGCGTAGTAAACTAGCTTGGGCCTTCTAAGCAACTGACCATCCACCTCAATCTTGGCCTCTTGAGGATTGACTCGCGTCGCCAAGTTGGTGACGGTTTGACCATCGACTTCGACTCGGCCTTGAACGATTAGATCTTCGACATCACGTCGACTACCCAGACCTGCTGCAGCCAACACCTTATTGATGCGTTGTTGACTGGGATCAAGATTGGTTCGTGTGGAAGATCTTTTTGATTTGCGACGATACATTTTGGAACCCTGTGGCGCATTCGTTCGTTGTTGGCTGTCACATTGATTTGAATTTTCCGCCTACTTTGTTGCTCAAGAGGCAAACGAAGTAGTTCAGAAAACGACTGTGACTGGTAAGCCTTAATTCCCAAACTGCGCGATAAAGAAAGCGATTGTGAACTTCGAATACCAAGCAATCAATCGCAATGAGCGCTAGAGTTGCCGCCAACAAATTGGATGTTGGTGACAATCAAAGTGCCTTCAGGCATAAACGCCGCTCGTGTAGGCAACAATGGCCTAAATCTTCGGAGCGGTCAACTTTTGCTGAGCGTCATCACGACGAGTCGCATATGGCTGGATCAGTTCCAGCAGGTATTCGAAGCGATTAATAGTAGTTGCTCAGACTGGTTTGTCCAGACCAATCCAACAACCCCAAACGTAGTAAAGATTTCTTGGGTTTTAGGCACGAAGTGCCGACATACCCTTTGCCGGGGCTGACAAGCCCCGGTTTTGAGGCCTTTGAGTATTGAGCCCCGAAGGTGGCGATACATCAGCAAGTCAATCGTTTCTGACTGCGGCTTTTTGATGTTGCACGTTAGGGCTCTTTCGCAACCCGAAGCGTTAGTTTTGAAGTTGCGATTTCGCATTCAAAATGCTTCGTTCCTCGGATTTTCGTGCTCGCACTCGTGCTCAGTTCGAAGACGGTGCTCGTGCTCGAATCGATCTTTCGAGTACGATTACGAGCACCATTTCATTGAGCACGAGCACGATTTTTTGACAATGTCTTCGAAATGCACAACATCAAAAAGCGCTAACGAAGGACTGGCTTTTTGCAAGGTTTCGGGCCACGCCCCTTAGACGTCCCTCGCTAACGCATCGGGTTGTGACTCAACAGCTGCAAGTTGTGGAGCGATCTGCCTGCGAGTAAACTGATTCGTTCAAGATGTGGATCGATGTTCAGCCCGCAGGCCATTGGCCTGATTCATTAACGAACTCTTACGAATCTCACTGAGCAATGCTTCGTTCACTCTACTGCTTGTTGTTTGTATCACTTTTGGCGATTTGTGGCTGCAAAGATAAAGCTTCGACATCAGATGCTCCGACGCCGCAAGTTGCCGGTCAAGTTCCCGGTCAGGGCAACACTGACTCCACGGCTGGCGAATCAGCATCAGCAAAAGTCGACAAGCTTGATTTGACCGTGGGAACGGGTGAACTAAGCCTTCCCGACTACGAAATGAACGGCAGGAAAATTCTCACTTCGGTGCTTTCTACCGAACAATTGGACGAAGGCTGGGTGCGACTGTTCGACGGCCATACGCTTGCTGGTTGGATCATCACGGGTAAAGCGGATTGGCAATGCAAAGATGGAGTCATTCGTGTCACTCGCGGTGAACCAAGCTTTCTAGCGACGAACTTTGATCTCGCCGATTACGAACTTAAAGTAGACTTCCGTTGTGGCCCTCAGACCAATAGTGGTGTCTTCCTGCGTGCAACACCCGAACCTGGTGATGTGGGACTAGACTGCCTGGAACTCAACATCGCTCCACCTGAAAACCCATTCCCAACTGGAAGCTTTGTCAAACGTCAGAAGGTTGAACCATCGACGCTTGGCGAGTTCGTTCCAACCGCTTGGCACACCTTCCACGTGCGACTGGAAGGCGAATCGGTCAAGGTAAGCTTAGATGGAAAACCGATCTTGGAAATGGCCGATGAAACCTCTTCGCGACGAGGTTGCATCAGCTTGCAACACAATCAAGGTGTTGTCGAATTTCGCAACGTGCTGCTTCGCCCCATCGCCTCGCGCAAATTGAAGCTGGGCGAGAACTGGGAAGAAGACTGGGTCAAAGGCGAGAAGGAAGCTGGCAGTCTTAAGATCGATGCCTCGGCCTCGGGATTGCACATACAAGGCGGTCTTGGCAAAGTCCAATCCAAGGAGAGCTTTGGCGATTTTTGGTTGCAGGCCAAGTACTCGCTGGCCAAGCCAGAAGTCAATTCGGGCATCTTCTTCCGCTGCATCGAAGACAGCATGTTGGATGGATATGAATGCCAAGTGAATCATGCGATCAACAATAACGATCCTCTTTCACCCAAGGATGCAGGTGCTGGAGCTATCTTTCGTCGCAAACCAGCTCGGATCGTTGTAGGTGACGGAACCAAGCCGACTCATATCTCGCTTCTTGCCAGTGGCAAGCAGATGGTCACCTGGGTCAACGGAATCATGACCACCGACTTCACCGACGATCGCCCTGCAGATCTCAATCCTCGCAAGGGAACCCGAGTAGAAGCTGGTCCAATTGCATTGCAAGGTCACGACCCCACTACCGATGCAACGTTCCACGAGATCAAGATCTCGACGCTGCGCTAGCAGCAGGCAGAGTTCATCAAACGTGCTCTCCCAGGCAATCGCGCTGCAAAGCTGATTGACCGGGAGAAGAGAGAAATGCAGCGGACGGCACATGGAATGAGTCGCGTGGCGAGTAGTGCGAGCCATTAGCGGTGAGGGCGAAAAGTGGCTGAACGAAGAGAATCACTCGTGCTCTGCCGCTCGACTTTTCCACCAGATAGATCTCTTTACAGCGAGATTGTCCGGGAGAGCACGTTGATCGAACTCTCCCGCGCGCCGACCTCACCGTCAGCGCACAACTATTTCGCGGGAGAGTCGCGTGGCGAGTGGTGCGAGCCATAAGCGGTGAGGGCGAAAAGTGGCGGACCGAAGTCGATTATTTTGAACTAACCTCATAACTTCGCTAATCTGAGCGACTTTTGTCCGGGTTTTTTCGCGCTTTCACGTTGCGGGACTTTAGCATTCCTGACGCGATGTTTGACTTGCAAGAGTAGTTCAGTTCGATAGCTAAGAACCTCGAAATTGCAGTGACGACAGCTTCCGAGTTTTGCTCCACATCGTCGCTGGCAAATCGAAGTACACGCCATCCATGCGACTCAAGAAACTTCTGGCGTTTCAAATCGGCTGGTACTATTTGATCGTGATAGCCGCCGTCTATTTCAATGATCAACATCTCAGAGACGCAAGCGAAATCGACCACAAAGGGATCAATCAAATGTTGTCGACGAAACTTACGCGAACAAAGTTGATGTCCACGAAGTAGCCTCCACATGATCTGCTCTGACTTGGTGGAGTTCCTTCGATTCTCGCGCGCATGTTGATTCAGAAGGTTGTCGTGGGACATGGCATTTCTCGCATAAACTGAATAAATGTCATATTGATAATATCAAAGTTTTTTCGTACTTGCAAAGTTCTCGAGGTAGCCTCCCAGACAATCTCGCTGCAAATACATCCATTTGGTTGAAATGTTGTTCGATCGATCATGAGTGATCCGCTTCGGTCCGCTACATTTCGCCCTCACCGCTTTTGGCTCGCACTACTCGCCACGCGACTCTCCCGCGAATTAGTTAAATCGCTTAACGGTCGGCTACTGCGCGCGGGAGAGTTCATTCAACTTACCTTCAAAGGCAAGCGAGCTACTAAAGAAGTTTGCCTGTTTCCTGGAAGGGTCGCAAGCGAGCCCAAGCGACTCTACGGCAGGAAATTCTTGAGGTAGCGATAGCTTTGAACTAACGAGGCTTTGCGAGCCTCAAAAGTGCCTTCGTACGCGCGGTCTTCAACCTCAACGCACACAGCGCCGCGAAAACCTGTCTCCATGAGTGTTGCGAAGAATGCTCCCCACTGAACCTCGCCTAAACCGGGAAGCTTTGGTGTGTGGAACAGATTGGGCAATGCGAGTAACCCCACCTCGTTCAGCTTGTGTCGATCAAGCGTGGCATCTTTCGCATGCGTGTGCCAAATGCGATCTCCAAACTTTCGAATGGCTCCCAAATAGTCCATCAATTGCCAAACCATATGTGACGGATCAAAGTTCAGTCCAAGATTCTTGCTGGGGATGTCGCGAAACAACCTGGACCAAACTTCTGGGCAGGTGGCAATATTCTTTCCGCCTGGCCATTCGTCCAGCGTGAACAACATCGGACAGTTCTCGATGCCAATCTTGAGATCCAGACTGTCCGCTAACTCCATCAGCGGGCACCATGTATCGAGAAGTCGCGGCCAATTGGCTTCAACGCTTAAAGTATGGTCACGACCGATGAAGGTGTTGACGTTCTTGATTCCAAGGGCCGGTGCAGCTTGCATTACGCGTCGCAGATGCTCCACTGCCGTAGCCGCCTCGTCGCGATTGGCGGACAGGCAATTGGGATAGTAGCCCAGGCCGCTAATGGAGACTCCCGTGCTTTCGCAAAGCTGGTGAATCTCACGAATTGCGGGATCGCTGAGATTCGTGACATCGATATGAGTCACTCCGGCGTAGCGTCGTTCGGCCTTACTGGGTGGCCAGCACATCACCTCAACGCAGTCGTAGCCGATCTCTGCCGCCAAGTGAATTACTTGCGAAAGTGATAATTCCCCAACTATTGCGGTTACAAAACCTAACTGCATCATAGACTTCGGTCCCTGGTTTAAGACTTAACTGTTTGCTTCAATTCGACTAAATTAGCGGTAGTTCCTCAGCGGGGCTTCAGCGGCGAGAATCGGCAGGCCCTGGGATCAAGGTCGGCCTTGCCAAACCGAACCGCTGGAAGAACCCACTTTCAAAACCTACGCTAGAGCTTTGTCATGCGAAAAATCGCTTTCGTCGGCCCACTCATTCTATCCTCTCTTCTGGTTGGATGCCCGTCCAATGGTTCCAAGGAGGGCATTGCCGGTCGAGCCTGGGTAGAAGACGAGAATGGAAAGAAAGTTCCAGCTCAAATTGATGGTACAGGTGGCCGCAGTTCTGCACCAGTACGCAAGCCCAGCGGGAGTGATGCCGACTGGCTGAAGGAGTTCGAACTCACCGAGCGATCTGGCAAGTTGGTCAGCAGCGAAAGCCTCAAAGGCCAACCCTATGTGCTTAGCTTCTTCTTCTCAACATGCCCCACCATCTGCAAACGTCAGAACGAAAAAGTCGCACAAATTCAAAAGAAGTTCAAGGGCCAACCCGTCAAGCTGGTCAGCATTACTTGCGATCCAGAAGTCGATGTACCCGAAGTACTTTCGATCTATGCCGATGGTTTTAACGCAGATCGTGAGCAGTGGTTGTTCTTGACTGGCGACCTACCATATCTCAGACGCGTGGGTGCCGAGATGTACTTCTTGCCCGTCGACCGACGCTTCCATGCTGAAAAACTGTTGCTAGTCGATGCAGATGGTCAGATCTTTGGTTCCTACAACTGGAACGTTGACGAACAGTTGACGCTGCTGCAAACAGACCTCGAAGCCATGATTCAAGCCGGAGGACGTTTGCCGAAAAAGGCAGACGATCCATCCAAGAAATCCGCTGAAACAGATGATGAGTAACACCAATGAGCGAAGCATTTCCTGCGACAACCATTTCAGTAAGTGACAAGACGGCTAACATCGTTATCGGATTGACAACGGTCGTCGTTTTTGTCGCCGTAGCTCTGCTCAGCCGAATTCAAGTCCCGGCTCCTGCGGGACTGGACATTCACCTCTTCGCAAAACTGAACGCCGTCATTAACAGCGTCGTCAGTATTCTGTTAGTTGGCGGATTACTGACGGCCAAGTCAGGCAAGTGGCAGATGCATCGCCGCATCATGCTAGCTGCCATGACCTTGTCGGCCCTGTTCTTGGTCTCGTACATTTTGCACCACCTCTTTGCAGGCGACACTAACTTCGGCGGCCAAGGCTGGATTCGCCCAGTCTATTTTGTCATCTTGATTACCCACATCTTTCTTGCCGGTGGATCGCTGCCTTTCATTCTTTTCACAGCCTATCGAGCCCTATCAGGCAAGTATCCTGCCCACGCGAAAATGGCTAAGAAAGTTTGGCCCATCTGGTTCTATGTGAGCCTGAGCGGTGTTATCGTCTACTTCATGATCAGCCCCTATTATCAATCCTAGATTTTCGATTCAGTAATGTTCCGAACAGTTACTTCAGCAATTGGCGACCGATGATTCTAAGAGCAGTCGGATTGTGTTTCCTATTCGCCAGTAGTGCTCTCGGTGCTCCCGTTTCACAATCTCCAGAATTGCAAACTGCTGGCCTGCAAAACAGTGAGCAAACTGTTGAGCGGAATTCGTCTGAATCAAATTCACCGGACCCATCACCTGACCTGCACTCGCCCTCCCCGACCGAACTGATCAACTCCACGCAGAGACTGGCTGTTGACCAAATAGAATCTCTGCTGCAAAGCGGACAATACAGCGACTCCGTTTCGCAACTTCAATCGCTCAAAGATCTCAGTCCGTTGCTGATCGAGCGAACTGCGATGCAACGTGCGTCGACACAAGGCATTCAGCCCTACCAGACACTGGAGAGTTGGTATCAATTCAAGCTTCAATCTACCTTAGCCGCAGAGCCTTCACTGTTGGCCGAGTTTCATCAACAGTGGGACGCAATGGCATCAGCTTCGATCAAGCAGATTCAGCGATCTAAGAGCATCCAAGACGCTCAAGCCAATGTTGGTCGCTATCGGTCGACCAGTGACGGCGATTTGATGGCTCTGATGTTAGTCGACCTTCAACTTGAAAAAGGTCAAGCAGTAACTGCCGTGCAGAGCTTGAGCACTCATTTCTCGGGATTGCTGCGCAGCAACTTGCGTGAGCTGAATCCGCAAGCGGCTTCGACGTCGATCATGCAGCACCAATTATGGAAGTGGGCTCAAAGCAATCCAAGCTTGTTAAAGCAATGCCAAGATCAATGGAAGATTCAAGCTGGCAAAAACGAGAAGTTGACCGTGGATGTGCTATCGCGATTGCTTACCGCCACCGCCATTCAACCTCAAACGCTCGATTTTGATTCGACTTTAACTTGGATTGAAAGCGCAACGAAATTTCTGCAAAACGCGGAACAAAGGAACCGACTAGAGATCGCTATTCGCGAAGTACAAGCCTGGCCTAGCACTCAGTCGACTGGTACGCAATCGTCTAGTTCTCAGCGCGTAAGAGTCGACTTCGACCAACGTTCCGCTTGGCAATTGCAGTTAGAGCGATGGGTCAACAGCAGCGACTTGACTCCAGCCACCAAACCACCGGTGGGTCAGCTACAGGCCGCCCTGCCCTACCATCCCGTCGTGTATGACGGCAAAGTCTTTGTGCATGAGCTAACTCGTATTCGCAGTTATCAGTTAGATAACGGCAGCGCATGGCCCAAAGGTTCTCCGAATACTTCGCTGTTCGATTCGCAAATCAGCGCTACAGCTCTTGTGCCGTTGGGCTATCCACTCGTGGGATTGCCGAGAGGTGACTTGGCGATCGAAGCCGGCTGTATCTATGCGAGGATGGGATCGCCGGTTACCGCTTGGGTCAATCGCAGCAAGTCTAACGACGGCAGCTCGATCAGCTTTATCACGGGCCTGGATATCGATCGTCAAGGCGCTCTATTGGCTGGATTTCCTCTTCGGCTAACTCCTCCGCATTTCAAAGATGCCGAATTCGAAGGCACGCCGGTGATCGACGGAAGTCAGTTGATCGTTGCAATCTCAGAGCGCGACAATGTTGGCGTCCGTCGCAGCTTAGCCGCCTTTGATCGATTCAGCGGTGCGCTTCGTTGGCGAACGCAAGCTTTGGGTAGCGGTGTAGTCGTAGGAAGCGAACGAGCCAATCTAATTTCAGCTTCGCAGCCCATGGTCATCGGTGGATCCGTTTTCTATAACTCGGACCTTGGATCGATCGCCTGCGTGGATGCAGCCAGCGGCAAGACAGTGTGGCTTTCGCGCTATCAACGTTCGCATCGATTGCAGGCCGACTTTCCTCGCCCCAACCGATTCCGCTACCGCGATGGAAACGCATGTCTGGTTCATCATGGCGCAGTGTTCTGTATGCCACAAGATTGCCCAGAAGTTTTCGCGCTGGATCTTTGCACTGGCGAATTGGTATGGTCGTCGAATGACACCGATGTAGCAGACTGTACGAACATCATAGGAGTGCGAGGGAAAAGTCTCATTCTTGGCGGCGATCGCCTTCTGTGGCTTCACGGCAGTACTGGTAGTGTCTTAAGTCAGTTTCCCTCAGCGACAACTCCAGGAACTATGAATGCACTTCCTCAGCCTCGCGGATTGGGCAAAGCTGGCTTAATCGCCGACCGCGTCTACTTTCCAACTGCTCAGCAGCTATTTGTGTTTGCGGCGGATCAATCGAACCGAGGCAGCGCAAGTACATCTTCGATCGAATCGCCTGTAGTCTTGGAACAGATGTCCACGCGATATGTTGGAGCCGAAGGGGCGAATTGGTTTGTGAGCGATCCAGTGATACTTCTGGCGACGCCGGGCCGCCTGATCTGCTTTCAAGCCGATCCCTAAAGTCACTTTTGTTGCAAGGACCTTTCATCCATGACTCATCGCTGGATCAAAACAAGCTGCATCGTCGTTGTCCTCAACGCAGTGCTTGTGCTTACAAGCATTTTACATCGTCAACTAACTGCGTCTGTCGATCTGCCAAGTGCATCGAGCACGTTGCTGATTGAGACTAGTTCATCAACAGACACTCGCACGATAGACTCTCTCGCAAACGACGGTAGGCTGAATCCAGAAGTCGCCGAGTTCCAGAAGCTGCGAGATGCGGGTCTTGCTCCCAACCTCGCGAACCTAGAAGCCAAACCTGTTCCCGAGGATGACAAACTGATGGCCGAGCTTCGCAAAAAAGCCGCCGAAGCATTTCCGATCATGGAGGGACTCAGCGAACCGCAATCGATTTCTTCTCAATCTGCTCAGACTGCTTCAGTTGAAAGTACTCTGGCGGACACTCCACTAGCAAGAAAGTCGAGTTCGCTTAGCAAGTTGAGCGACGCACACGTCGATCTTGCCAAACTTGTGCAGCACTTCGATCGCTCGGGGGATTCAGCTAAAGTGAAAAAGGTTTCTGATCAGATTCGGGAGTTGGAAAAAATAATGCAGGAGCTTTTGACGACTCCTGCATTTTAGTGTTTTGAAAACGTTAGGCCTCCACCGCTTGGCCTTCCACCGCTTGGCAGCGGGTGGCTACGGGGAAGCGAGTGGCTACTTCACAGCGATGTCGACCAATTCTGTTTGGTCAGCCATCTTGCGAATGTCCTCGGTGATCTTCATCGAGCAGTACTTTGGACCGCACATGCTACAAAAGTGGGCGCTTTTGAAAGTATCTTGCGGCAATGTCTCGTCGTGGTATCGCTGAGCCGTTTCAGGGTCCAACGAGAGACGGAATTGCTCCTTCCAATCGAACTCGAATCGAGCCTTCGAAAGTGCGTTATCGCGATCCTGAGCTCCGGGTCTGCCACGCGCGACGTCGGCCGAGTGAGCGGCAATCTTGTACGCAATCACGCCTTGCTTGACGTCCTCTTCGTTCGGAAGCCCCAAATGCTCTTTAGGTGTTACGTAACACAACATCGCTGCGCCATGCCATCCGGCCATTGCTGCACCGATCGCGCTGGTGATGTGATCGTAACCCGGAGCGATATCTGTTACCAAGGGTCCCAAAACGTAGAACGGCGCACCATTGCAAATTGCAATTTGTCGTTCGATGTTCATTTGAATTTGGTGCATGGGAATGTGACCGGGGCCTTCCACCATCACTTGAGTCCCATTGTCTTGACCACGCTTGGTCAATTCACCCAACACGTCTAGCTCGGCAAATTGAGCTTCATCCGACGCGTCAGCAATTGATCCGGGACGCAAGCCGTCACCCAACGACCAAGTCACATCGTATTGACGCATGATATCGCAAAGATCATCAAAGGCTTCGTAAAGCGGGTTCTGTTTGCGATGCGCCACCATCCACTTCGCGATTAAAGATCCACCGCGACTAACGATCCCGGTGACTCGCTTGGTGGTAAGGTGCAAGTGCTCGAGCTTAACACCGCAGTG
>CAUJKA010000326.1 GCA_963204965.1 Planctomycetota bacterium
GTTTCGTGCTCACACCCCCTGCCCTCCACATTGCAAGCCGTCTGGGCATAGTACAATCTTGGCTAGGTCCGCGGGCGTCACGTTGCGCGGGCGTCACGGGGTTTCGGTGCGCGGGCGTCCCGCCGGCGTCCCGCCCGCATCCAGCCAAGTGACTCCAGCCAAATAAATTCAATGACCCAAGATGCGGGCGACACGCCCGCGCACCGCGAAAGACAACCAATATGAGCGAAGCCAAAAGCAAGACTGGCGGACTAGCGGGAGTTAGCGCCGGCCAAACAGCTATCTCGACCGTTGGAGAAGGCCACGGACTGTGCTATCGCGGTTATTCGATCGATGACTTAGCCGAGAAGGCCTGTTTCGAAGAGGTCGCCTACTTACTTTTGCGAGGGTCGTTGCCCACCCGTCAGCAACTCGAGCAGTTTCGAAGCTCGTTAGAATCCCAGCGAGAAGTCCCCAAGGACTTGCGAGACATTCTTGAAAAGCTACCCGCGTCGACGCACCCCATGGACATTCTGCGAACCGGTTGCTCGGTGCTAGGTTGCCTGGAACCAGAAGCGGACAGTTCGCAGCAAGACGCGATCGCCGTGCGACTGATGGCAACGTTCCCTGGAATGCTGCTTTATTGGCATCGCTTTCATCAAGAAGGTGTCCGCATTGAAACGGCCAGCGATGCAGACTCATTGGCCGAACACTTTTTAGAAATGCTGCATGGCAAGAAGCCTGATCCTTTGTGGATTCGCGCGATGGACGCTTCGCTAACGCTTTACGCCGAGCACGAATTCAACGCGTCGACATTTTCCGCGCGAGTCACGGTGGCCACGCGATCGGATTTTTACTCGGCGGTCACTTCGGCGATCGGTACGCTTCGAGGCCCCCTGCATGGCGGCGCGAATGAAGCTGCCATGGAACTGATTGATCGCTACCAAACCGCCGACGAAGCCGAAGCTGGAATGTTAAAGGCGCTCGAGAATCGCGAGCTGGTTATGGGGTTTGGCCATCGGGTCTACAAGACATGCGACCCGCGATCAGACATCATCAAGACTTGGTCGAAGAAGTTGGCCGACTCCGTTGGTGACTCGCGACTATACCCAGTCTCCGAACGTATCGAACAGGTCATGTGGGATCGCAAAAAGCTGTTTCCGAATTTGGATTTCTATAGCGCTTCGGCTTATCGCTTTATGGGAATTCCCACGCCAATGTTTACGCCTATCTTTGTCTGCTCACGAATTTCAGGTTGGGCAGCTCATATCTTCGAACAACGCGCTAACAACCGACTCATTCGCCCCAGCGCGGATTATGTCGGTCCCGAACAACGACCATTCCTTCCGCTGGAGCAAAGAGGATAACGCATCATGGCTGACGAACTTTTGGAACAGATCGCTGATTACGCTCTTGGGAATCAATCCTTTGGTCAAACGGCATCGGACACCGCGCGATTATGCTTGCTCGATAGCATCGGCTGCGGCCTGTTGGCACTCGAGTATCCCGCGTGTACAAAGCTGCTAGGCCCATTTGTTCCTGGAATGGAAATGCCCAGTGGTGTTCCAATTCCAGGCACAAACTATCGGCTAGATCCGATCGCCGGTGCCTTTAACCTTGGAACAATGATCCGTTGGTTGGACTTCAACGACACGTGGCTCGCCGCGGAATGGGGACATCCCTCGGATAACTTAGGCGCGATCCTTGCCGTCTGCGATTACCGACAACGCGTCCTTGGACAACACACATCGCTGGCCTTCGTGATCGACGCCATGATCCGCGCTCATGAGATCCAAGGCGTCCTTGCTCTCAACAATTCGTTCAATCGCGTCGGATTGGACCACGTGCTTCTGGTACGAATTGCCAGTACTGCTGTTGCCTGTCGTTTGCTCTCCGCCACACGACAACAATGCATCAACGCGCTCTCACATGCCTGGATCGATGGAGGCGCGTTGCGAACGTATCGCCATGCGCCAAACACGGGCTCACGAAAGAGCTGGGCAGCCGGCGATGCAACCAGTCGAGCCGTTCGATTAGCGTTGATCAGTCTGACCGGTGAGATGGGCTATGCGACCGCCTTGTCAGCACCGAAGTGGGGCTTTCAAGATGTGCTGTTCAAGTCACAGCCCATCACGCTCACTCGACCGCTAGCCAGCTATGTGATGGAGAATGTGTTGTTCAAGATCGCGTTCCCCGCCGAATTTCACGCTCAAACAGCCGTTGAAGCAGCCATACAACTGCATCTACAACTGGTCGGCAAGTTCGACTCGATCGAATCGATTACCGTCGAGACTCAGGAGGCGGGAGTACGCATTATCGACAAATCTGGCCCGCTCAAAAACCCAGCCGATCGCGATCACTGCTTGCAGTACATGATCGCTGTCGGATTGCTCAAAGGCAGCCTAACCGCGAAGGACTATGAAGATTCGGCGGCCAGCAACCCGGCCATCGATCGTCTTCGGTCATTGATGAAAGTCTCAGAAAATCCGCAATTTACCGAAGGCTATTTCGATCCTGAACAACGATCGATCCCCAATGCCATTCAAGTCACCTTCAAAGATGGCACCAAGACAGATCGAGTCGAAGTCCACTTTCCCATTGGACATCGACGACGACGAGCTGAGGGAATTCCATTGTTACTTGAAAAGTTCCGCGAGAACGCCACTCGTGTACTTGAGCCCAGCGTGATTCAAGAACTGCATCATATGATGCCTTCGGTCGATCGCCTTGAGTACACCGACATCTGCCAGTTGATGGACTTGCTGGCCGTACCGCAAACAAGTTGAAAAGGTGCGCGGGCGTCTCGCCCGCCTGCTAGAGTCGCCTTTCGCTCCCGCGAAAGTAGCGCGGCTGTTTGTCTTTCTCTCCACTCTGTTCGAATCGATCAATTTCTATGCCAAGGCAGCTATCAGGCGATCAGACCGAAGCTAGAAGTACCGAACGCTACTTTTGCGGAGCAAAAGGCGACTATCTCCCCTACACTAACCAGCCTAATACGCGAGTGAACATGTCAACCTTGAAAAAATATCGTGTTGGAATCATCGGAGCCACAGGCCGCGGCGATTATGGTCACGCCGTGGATATGGCGTTCCAAAAAGTCGAGCAGGTTCAGGTCGTCGCGGTAGCCGATGCCGATGAAGCCGGTCGCGAAAAGGCCAAGAGCCGCAACGGCGCGGAACGAGCCTACGCCGACTATCGCGAGATGATGGCCAAGGAGAAGCTTGACATCGTCGCCATCTGTCCGCGCTGGATAGATCAACACTTCGACATGTTAAAAGCTGCTGCCGAAGCTGGCTGCAATGTTTACATGGAAAAGCCCTTTTGCCGAACTTTGGAAGAGTGCGATTGGGTCGTCAATCAGTTTGACATGCGCCATTTGAAACTAACCATCGCACACATTTCCCTCTACAGTCCAGTCCTAAAGACTATCGAAAAGATCATTGCTGATGGAGTCATCGGCGACGTGCTAGAGATACGTGGACGAGGCAAAGAGGATCGTCGCGGCGGAGGCGAAGACTTGTGGGTTTTGGGCTCACACATCTTCGGAATCATGCGACGATTGGGCGGCTCACCCACCAGTTGCTCGGCCACGGTTCGCGAGAATGGGCAGCCCGTCACCAAGGCTCATGTAAAACCTGGAGCCGAAGGGATTGGTCCGCTAGCTGGCGATCACATTCAAGCGACATTCTCGATGCCCAATTCCATCACCGGTTATTTTGCTAGTCGTCGCAATATGGGCGGCAATCCGACGCGATTTGCCGTGCAAGTCTTTGGATCCAAAGGAGCCATCGAGCTTGAAAGCGGATACATGGTTCCCGGAAAGATCTTGCGTGACTCCAGTTGGTCACCAGGACGATCGGGAGCAAAGTGGGAGACGATTACGTCAGCAGGAATTAGTGTCGACGAACCGCGGCAAGATGCTTCTTATGAAGCGGGTCACATTGCGGCAATCCAAGATCTAGTTAACGCCTTAGATCAACATCAAGACACGCAATGCAATCCTCGCGAATGCACAGCCGTCATCGAAATGATCGCCGCGATCTTTGAATCGCACCGCTTAGGCAAACCCGCCACGATGCCCCTAACCACCCGCGTCAATCCTTTGACTCTGCTTTCGTAGCAGGCAGATCTTTTGGTATCACCGACGACGCTATGGGGCAAGACGCATAGCGCAAGAACTTAAGGACAAGGGTGCGCGGTCGATCGCATGAGAGTGATTCGGCGGCTACCGAACAAGACGAGTTACCAAGACTCACCGCTGGGCGTACAATAGGGACCTAAAACAATCGTCGAAACCAAACCGAAACCAATATATTCGTGGAGTTACACCAATGAGCAATCGTGCACCTGTTTTAATTGCCGGTAAGTGGCAAGAATCCACCGGCTCCAAGCAGTTTACAGCGACCAATCCCGGTACGCTCGAAAGCTTGTCGCCAGCCTATCCGATCAGTGACTGGAGCGAATGTGATCGCGCTTTGTCGGCTGCTTACGACGCTTTCCAGCAAATGCGAAATGTCTCAGCCAACACGATCGCCGATTTCTTAGACGCCTTCGCTCAGCAGATCGATTCCAGCAACGCAGAACTAACCGAGATCGCTCACGCCGAGACAGCTCTACCAGCCAAACCGCGATTGTCGGAAGTCGAGCTTCCGCGGACTTCAGGTCAATTGCGACAAGCCGCTACGGCCGCGCGAAGTGGCTCGTGGGCAATGCCAACCATCGATAGCAAGGCGAACATTCGATCCTGCTATGAAGGCATCGGTCCTGTGGCTGTCTTTGGCCCCAACAATTTTCCGTTTGCCTTCGGTAGTGTTTCGGGCGGAGATTTTGCTGCGGCAATTGCTGCAGGCAACCCAGTCATTGGCAAAGCAAACACATCGCATCCAGGGACTACGCGCAAGTTTGCTGAGCTCGCGCTTCACGCAGTTCAAGAGGTCGGACTGCCTGCGGCGACAGTGCAACTGATCTATCGTCTGGATCATCAAGACGGTGCCAAGCTGGTTTCGGATCATCGCATCGCAGCCATCGGATATACGGGCAGTCGCAGAGCTGGATTGGCTCTTAAGACCGCAGCTGACGCGGCAGGCAAGCCGATTTACTTGGAACTCTCCAGCGTCAATCCTGTCGTCATGATGCCTGGAGCTCTGGAAGAACGCGGCGCGGATCTAGTGACTGAATTCGTCGGTAGTGTTTTGATGGGCTCGGGACAGTTTTGTACGAACCCTGGATTGATCGTAGCTATCGAAAGCAGTGCTACCGAGTCGTTCATCGCTGGTGTAGCGTCCAAGTTCCAAGAGGCCGCCTCGGGGACTCTCCTTTCCCCAGCAGTTCAAACATCGTTGACTGCTGCGATCGAAACTCTGACCAAAGCCGGTGCAAAACTGTTGTGCGGTGGACAAAGCGTGCCTGGACGATGCAGCGTAAGTAACACACTGCTGCGCGTGACAGGCTTTCAGTTCATCGCCGATCCCGAAACTTTCCAGACGGAAGCCTTCGGAAACGCGTCGCTGGTCGTCGTAGCTAAGAATCTAGGCGAAGCTGCCAAAGTTCTAGCTTCGCTGGAAGGCAATCTCACCGGATGCATTTACTCAGCCCGCAATGGTTCTGACGACGCAGACTATGGACGCCTGGCCGATATTCTTGGGCAGCGAGTTGGACGATTGCTCAACGATAAAATGCCTACTGGCGTAGCGGTTAGTTCGGCGATGAATCACGGTGGTCCTTATCCGGCCACGGGGCATCCTGGCTTCACCGCAGTTGGAATTCCTGCCAGTATGTTGCGATTTGGTAAGCTAACCTGCTACGATAATGTTCGCTCGCAACGACTTCCTGCACTTTTGCGAGACAAGAATCCCACCGGCAAGACATGGCGATTGGTCGACTTGAATTGGACCACCGACGACCTCGCCACTTCCTAAGCTCCTTCCTTCGATAAGGCTCATCATGCAACTCCAGCGACGTCAGTTCATCCAGTC
>CAUJKA010000327.1 GCA_963204965.1 Planctomycetota bacterium
AGGTCTGAGAGGCGACTGTTAAACGATTTTGCTTGAGAGTGGCTGGATTTGGTTGAGTGCATTGCTGATGCGGCTGAGTACCACGAACAGTCGCCTTCGGCTTACCGTTAAACGATTTCGCGTTCTATTCGCGTACGCCTACGGCTGACGGTTAAACACAATCACGAAACTCAACTGCCGAAACGAAAAAACTCTTTCCAGTTGGAAAGAGTTTTGACTTTGCGTAGTATCACCGTTTCTCGATCGAATCGACGAAGACTTGCTCGTTCGCCAACTATCTCGATCGAGTCTGTCGGCGGCGGTCGGATTCGCGAAGCGACATCTTTCGCAAGCGAATCGACTTTGGCGTGACCTCGACCATTTCATCAGCTTCGATGTATTCGAGCGCGGCTTCCAAGAACAGTGCTCGGGGTGGCTTGAGAATAACGTTCTCGTCGCTGCCCGCGGCGCGGATGTTGGTCAACTTCTTTTCGCGGCATGGATTGACAGTCAAGTCGTTGTCGCGAGCGTTTTCGCCAACGATCATTCCTTCGTAGATTTCCTCGCCGGGAGCCACAAACAGTTCGCTGCGATCCTGTAATCCGAACAAAGCAAAACCGACTGCTTTGCCCGTGACCATCGAAACCAACACACCGTTGGATCGCGAAGGTACATCGCCTTCGCGTGGTCGATAGCCGCTGAATCTATGGTGGATGATCGCAGTGCCTTGAGTCGAGTTCAAGAGCTTTGTTCTGAGTCCGATCAGACCTCGAGCAGGAATTTCAAATCGCAAAAGCGAATACGAACCTCGAGGGACCATCTCTTCCAATGTCCCGCGACGGTAGCCAACCAATTCCATAACTGGACCAACCTTTTCGGCTGGAACTTCGACGTTCAGAGTCTCGAATGGCTCGTGAATTTTTCCATCGACCTCTTTGAGAACTACAGTTGGTTTACCAACGGACAGTTCATAGCCTTCGCGACGCATGGTTTCGATCAAAACAGCCAAGTGCAGTACACCTCGACCGCGAACAGCATAGGCTTCCGCGCCTTCGACCAGCGACATTCGCAAAGCGACGTTCTTCTCGAGTTCTTTCTCGAGTCGGTTGCGAATTTGACGCGTGGTAACGTACTTGCCTTCCTTGCCAGCGAACGGTGAGTTGTTAACACTGAACACCATTTCCAGCGTCGGTTCGTCGACTGTTAGTCGCGGTAGTGGATTATTTTCGCCGCGAGCACAGATCGTGTCGCCGATTTCAATGTCGTCCAATCCGACCACGGCAGCGATGTCACCCGCGGTTACTTCTGGAACTTCTACGCGACCAAGATTGGTGAAGGTCCAGACCGAGGCGACTTGCGTTGCCTTGGGACCATCAGCTTTGACTTGATCGATCTGTTGATTGGTCTTGATCACGCCCGCTTGAATTCGTCCAACCGCGATTCGTCCAATGTACTCAGACCAATCCAAGTTCGTGACCAACATCTGCAGATTGGCATTCGGGTCAACTTCGGGACCAGGGATCTTTTCTAGAACCATGTCTAAGAGTGGTTGCATCGAATCGGTACGTACTTTCGGATCAAAGGTCGCGTAGCCTTCTTTAGCCGAAGTAAAGATGTAGTCGAAGTGATCCATGAAGTGATCGCCACCCAGATCGACCAACAGCTCCAAGGCTTCGTCGACGACTTCTAGCGATCGCGCATCGGGCCGGTCGATCTTGTTGATCAGAACGATCGGCTTAACGCCCACTTCAAGGGCTTTGGAAAGTACGAATCGCGTCTGAGGCATGGGACCTTCGGCGGCGTCCATCAGCACCAAAGCACCGTCCGCCATTCGGACCACGCGTTCCACCTCGCCACCAAAGTCGGCGTGGCCAGGGGTATCAATGATATTGATCTTCACCCCCTTGTAGGGAAGCGAAATGTTCTTGCTCAGGATCGTAATCCCGCGCTCTCGCTCCAGATCGTTGCTGTCCAGGATTTGGCTGCCCTGGAGCTGTGAATCGCGAAACTGGCCGCTCTGCTTGAGGAGACAATCGACCAAAGAGGTCTTACCATGGTCGACGTGAGCGATGATAACAATGTTACGTAAGTCGTTGCGGCGCATGCAGTTAGAAGGCTTTACTGTTCAGGTCAAGTGCTCGCCGATTCGGTCTCCAACCCAACCGTTGGTACGAGCAGCGTAATTAAAGCCTAATTCTGCACTAGCTTGCCCATTCTCGGGAGGAGGGTCGGCAATATTTCTTGTCAGATAGGGGTAATCAGCCAAATAAGATGCGGGTGTTTCGATTGTGAAGCTCTGGCAAATTCTTGTCACTGGTAATTGCGGAGAGGCAAATCGGAGGCTTGACGGTAGAATCTGCCGGGCCAAAAGCACAGCATCAGTTAGAAACACTGTCCTGCCGCGCCTTGGTTCATTGATAATTCAACCTCTCCCTGACGCCCAAAAACGCAGACGCCCAAAACGCAAACTACGATCTGGAGTGAGCTTTGATTGAGGTCAAGCAGCTTAAAAAGTCCTACGCTGGCCGAGTCGCCGTCGATGGCATCGACTTCTCCATCGCCCAAGGCGAGACCTTCGGGTTCCTCGGCCCCAACGGTGCGGGGAAGTCTACCACCATAGGCATGTTGATTGGCTTAGTTCGCCCCGATGCTGGCTCGATCACCATTGCCGGTGGGAGTCCGAACTTGCCCAGCGTGCGAGCAAAAATCGGCGTGGCGCCCCAGTCGTTGTCGCTTTACGACAATCTGTCCGCAGCCGACAACCTGCATTTCTTTGGTTCAATGTATCAACTCAGCGGCTCCAAATTGCGAGACCGAGTTCAATGGGCCTTGGACTTTGCTGGACTGGCGGATCGCAAAGATGACTGGGTCAAAACATTTTCCGGCGGGATGAAGCGGCGCCTGAACATCGCCGTGGGCTTGATCCACCAGCCCGAAGTTCTCCTTCTGGATGAACCGACCGTAGGCGTTGATCCCCAATCGCGAAATCACATTTTGGAAAGCGTCAGCCGACTGGCCAAAGATGGTCTGACGATCATCTTCACCACGCATTATATGGAAGAAGCCGAACGACTGTGTGATCGCGTCGCCATCATCGATCACGGTCGCATCCTGGCCAATGAGGATATCGGCGTGATGCTGGATAAGTTTGGCGGTACGAGTGTCGTGACTGCTGAGGTCATCGATCGACCTTCCTCAGTAGCCTTACCGGGCGAGCTGAAGTCGAACTCGTTGCAATTCTCATCAGTTCAGCCGATCGAAGAGCTTTCAAAACTACAACATCAAGGCGTAAAGTTCGGGCAGATCAAGATTGACCAGCCTAACTTGGAAAGCGTCTTTCTTTCTCTCACCGGTAGGACACTACGAGACTAATGCGCTCCATTATTGCAATCGCTCTTAAAGACATCCGGCTACTGCTGCGCGATCGGATGGCGGCATTTTTCGTTTTGGGATTCCCGCTGTTGATGGGCCTGTTTTTCGGACTGATGATGAATCCGGGCAGCGGCGGGAAGAAGTCCAAGATGAAAGTGGCTATCGTCGATCAGGATCAATCCAAGTATTCGAAGCTGTTGGTGCAGGCTCTTGAGAAGAACGAGAACATCGCTGTCGAAGTGGACCAAGCTGATGCGGCTCGTGCAAGTGTTCAATCTGGAAAACGCGTCGCCATGTTGGTGGTCCCCAAGGGCTTCGGCGAAACCGCGGGAATGTTCTGGGAGAAACAACCGGCCATTCAACTGGGTGTCGATCCCTCACGTTCGGCTGAGGGCGGAATGTTGGAAGGTTTCATCATGGAAGCTGTCGGCGGCCTAGTCGGTAAACGTATGACGAATCCAACTGAGATGTTGGGCTCGACGCAGCAGTTGATCGACGAAGTCAAAGAGAGTCAGGACTTAAGTGCAGATCGTAAGACGATGTTGCTGGACTTTTTCGGCGAGTTCGATGGGTTCATCAACTCGCTCAGCAAGGTCCAAAATGAAAATGCAGAGCAAGAGAGCGAAGAGTCGGCTGGTCAAGTAGGTTTTCAAATCGCATCGATCGAGAAGGTTGACGTCACAGTGCAAGTGGACCCCAACACCGTCGAAGGCCAAGTTCGCAAAATGCGATCGCGTTGGGACATCAGCTTTCCGCAAGCTATGCTTTGGGGCATACTCGGCTGCGTCGCAGGCTTTGCGATCTCCATTGCTAAAGAGCGTGAAGATGGAACGCTGCTTCG
>CAUJKA010000328.1 GCA_963204965.1 Planctomycetota bacterium
ACCGGCGCCATGCCTAGAAAATCCCGGGGTTTGGGGCTGGCCCCAAGTCGGCTGCTAAGTGAGTCTCGCTTTGCATCAGAATTGTTTTCCAAATTTTGGAAACTGGCTATTGCCTTTTTTTAACACGGTCGCTCCCGCGAACTGGTTAAATCGCTTAACGGTCAGCCGAAGCGCGCGGGAGAGTTCGACACTCGTGCCCTCATAGTCAAACTAGCCGCTACGGCCGTTTGACTCTTTCCTGAGAGCTCAAAGCGAATGAATGGTGTTGTGTATCTTTCCAACCAGCGGCTTGCCGTCAGCGGTTTGCAATCGATACTGAATCTCCATGCACCATGTTGGTTGGATTTTAGGAATCTCTAAGCGAACCGACTTTCCGTCTTTGTCGATCACTGCCGAGGCGATCTCAAGGTCGGCTTCATCAAAGTGCTTCGATCCATAATTGGCGGTGCGACGCAGCGACCAAGTCTTGACGCTGAAGTTCTCGGCGCGAATGCTGGCAGGATCGACTGCCGAGCTAAACTCGAGCTCGATACCTTTCGTCGAGCAATGTAGCTCAACAGGCAAGTGCATCTCTCGACCAGTCGCGCGGATGCGATACAGACCTCCGGGTTGTTGAGCGTTACCGGCCCAAGCGAACATGCCACAGAGATACAGTTGCCCGTCTAGAGGATTAAATCGTCCGCGCATTACGCCAGTGGGAAAGGCGGGAATTGGTAGTTCAATCAAGCCGCCTTGAATGTTGCCTCCGACCGTTTCGTGAGGCACTAAGAAAACCTTACCCGTACCATAGGAGAGGTTGAGCAGCGAACCATTAAGTGCTCCCCACTTCTTACTCTCGACCCAAAGCAGTTCTCCCGGTGAGCGATCGAAGTCGTTCGTAATCCAACACAGCGGCTTCTCCATCGCTTCATCTGAAATATCGGTCACATCGCTGTATCCAAAGATATTGCCGTAGAATCTCGGCTTTCCGGCTTCACCGGGACGCACCCAGTTGATCCGATTCTTTGGATTCCAATGCCCTTCTTGATCGGTTACGACAAAGCTGCCATCAGGATTCAAACACACGCCGTTGGCCGCGCGAAAGCCGTTGGCAATGATCTCAGTCCGGCTGCCATCGGACGAGACTTTCAACAGTGTCCCATGATGCGGCACAATCGCCTTGAGTGCATGCCGTGCAGACTTGGCGTAGTAGAAATTTCCAGCCTCGTCGCGTTGTAGCCCCATCGCGAACTCATGAAAGTGCTCGGTGACCTGATGGTCATTGTTGAAGCACTCATAGAAATCGATGTCGCCATCGCCATTGACATCGCGCAGCTTGGTAATCTGGTCGCGACAGGTCACATAGATCTGCTGATCGACAATCTTGATTCCCAAAGGCTGGAACATCCCCGAGGCGATTCGTTTCCATTTCAGCTTGGCGGGTGATTGAGTTTCATTGCCCGAGCTTGGAGTCACAATCCAAACGTCGCCATCCCAACTGCAAACAACCATCCTTCCGTCGGGAAAGAAATCTAAACCCGTCAAACGAATCTGAGCCAACCAAGGGTTCGATTCAGGCCAAGTCAAATAGTCGACAGCAAACGCTCCATCGCTTGGATTGATCGTCTGCACCGTAGTTTCAATCTCAGGCCTCCAAGTTGTTGCGTTGGCGTTTCTCAGTTGCTCGAAATCGGTCGGCAACGGGCTATCCGAGAACTCCAAATCCGCGAAGAAAGATCTCTCTTTCTCCGCTGATCTTGGACGATTGTCCTTGGCAATACCGATCGTCAAACTGGACGGCTTGTCACTAGCTCGGATCTTCAGCAGTAGTCGATTTCCCTGGTCAATCCACTCGTACGTCGCGCCGATGGCTCCACATCGAAAAGCCATCGATTCGCTCGATGAGTCAGCCACGCAAACTACCAGATCCTGACTTCTTGGGCCGATCAACATGCGGCGAACAAAGATATCGCCGTGATTTTGACTTAGAGAAGGCAGGATCGCTGGCTGTTCGAAGATGACTGTTTCGCCGACTTGATACTCGATTATCACCGAGTCGCCGTTGCGATGGAGGCCACGATACTTGCCCCATCCCTTAGGTAGAGGACCATAGCGGCGACCATCGCGTCCTTCGACTCGCTGATCATCGTCCAAGCTGCCCGTCTTAGGATCGACCCACCCTGGCCCGATGGCGTTAGCAAAGACTACTTCGCCGGTGACGCGAGGATGAATTCCATGTTCGCCATTAAACTGAATACCTCGCCAATCGATAAATCGCGAGCCTTCACCGGCTTGCCAGCCAGCCGCCCAACGTAAAGTGTCGGCGTCCCACAACATCCATCGATTGCCTCGAGCAACTCCACCCGCCCCCGGATCTAAACGGATGGCGGTTCCCTTGTAAGCGATGTTCAGCTTCTTTCCGGGCACTTCGTAGGTATGCGTTAGATAAGGACCATAGTCCATCGAGCTCCAAGGTTCGATCTTACTGGGCTCGGGTCCAAGCGTATCGCCCTTAGGAAGACTGTCCAAGTACTTGGTTGTAATCTCAGTCCATTGCGACGGATTACGATCGCGGAGGTAGGCCTCGCGAATGTAATGGATCACAGCGTACTTTTGCTTCGGCACCATCCATATCTGCGGCGTCATCATGCCAAAGCCATGCGTCATCGTTCGGTACATCGAATGCGGATCGCTGCCGTTCTTGAACTTACCCTCTGCGAATCGCAGCGATGTCGGTAACGATCCCGGTTGATCGATCGTACCATGGCAGTTCGCGCACACGCGTTGATAGATCGCCTCGCCCTGCTTGAGCACTTGCTTGCTGGAGTCACGCACCAGCGCCGCGTGATCGACTTTGGCTTCATACTCGGGCAATACATGAACCAACATGCTGGGAGCCGGCTGAAGCTCTTGCGCCTTGGCTGGTCCACCATCGCGAATTTCGATTAGGTAGCGAACTAAGTCCAGGAACTGCTGCACACTGGCCATTTGATTGACTTGACCGGCAGGCATTGCCGAAACCGAACTCACCTTGGTGGCCTCGACATCCTCTGCGGCAATCTCCACAGATTGACCATTGGCGTCGCGAAGGACAGTGCGTTTCTCAGTTCGCTCACTCAGCCAACCGCTGAGCGATTGCCCGGCGCTTGTTAGCACGGTGTAGGTCTCGAAGCCTTTGCGAATCTTCTTCGATGGAAGCAAGATCGATTCAACCAGATCTTCATCGGTGGGTTTTGCATTGGGTTCGAACTTGGTCAAATCAGGTCCGACGACTTGAGCGAGAGCGCCGACCGAATGGCATCGCACGCAGCCGATGTGGGGCTGGTGAAACAGCAACGCTCCTCGCGAGGCATCGCCGGTTTGTCGAGCCTGTTGAGCGAGCGTCGAGGGATTTATGCTCTTGAGTTGCGATTCAAGATCCTGCGCCATGCCACGAGAAAGAGACCCGCTGGCAATTGCCAGTAGGAACATGAGTGAACCGAAAGATCGAACAAACGCAAAGAGATTTCGAATGTCTATCATGGAGGGAGGTCAAGCGATGGAGGTCGACTGATGGAGGGCTAGTGGTGGAGGACTAGTGAGATCATATTTCAAGTGCGAAGCCAAAATCGCTTCAGACGCGCCAAGTGAGCGACAAGACTTAGGAAACTCGAGGGTTCTCGCCCCATCCAAGTTTATCGCGCAGCGTATGGTACTCGTTCTTTGTGGGCACTTGGATCATTTGGAACGACACGGGAGCTCGGTTGATCCGGTAACAATCACCCTCTTCTAAGCGGCCCAAGACGCGGCCGTCAAAGACTGCTGACACCGTATCGTGGCCTTCTCGAATGAACATTTCAAAAACGCGATCGGCTTGATCAACGACCGGACGCATGGTCAGCGTATGTGGGCTGATGGGGCTAATCACCACTGCCTCTAATTTGCGATGCAAGATCGGACCACCAGCAGAGAGATTATGAGCGGTTGAGCCCACAGGCGTGCTGACAATCAAGCCATCGCAACTGTAGGTGCTTGCGAACTGACCGTCGGCAAATAGATCGATGTGCAACATTGAATAGGGCGGTCCACCCAATATGGCAGCCTCGTTCAGGGCCAATTGAGTCTCCGATAGTTCACCTGATTGCGATACGATTCCGCATTGCAACATCACGTGCTTGTCGATGGGATACTCACCAGCACAAACATGAGGCCAGATTTGCTCCAGTTCATTCGCATCCAGCGCGGCCAAGAAACCAAGCCTCCCGAGATTAACTCCGATCACAGGCATCTGATTCAGACTCATTCGTCGCGCGGCCGACAAGATCGAACCGTCTCCACCTAGCACCACCACCAGATCCCACTGCTTCTCTGTTAGATCCAAGCTTTCGTTCTCATCGATCGTTTGAATATCCGCCGACTTTTCAAGAATGCGAACGACGCGATCCAACTCACTCCGAACGCGCAAGCGATTGACCGATGCTAAGACGGCAATCTGCGGCTTTCGATTGAAGCTTGCCCATGGCGCTCGGAACTGCATCACGAAGCTTTCCAAAGTAGGATGGGCTCAACGCCCTTAGGAGTTTTCAATCTGGTATGGATGCGGGCGGGACGCCCGCGCACCTAGCCAACCACGGCCGCCGAGCCGGACAGTTCTTGGCAAGCCTGAACAAGTTTTGGAGCCGAGATTCCCAAGTCATGCAACAACTCGTCCCGTTCACCGTGTTCGATGAAGCGATCAGGAATTCCGACGCGCTTCATTCTTCCAATTTCCCAGCCATGATCGCAGGCAGCCTCAAGCAGAGCACTTCCAAAGCCACCTTGCAACGCGCCCTCTTCGACGGTTAAAACAAACTTGCACTCTCGGAACACTCGCTCGAACAGTTCGAAATCTAGCGGCTTAATGAATCGCGGATTGATCACAGCGATTTGCAGCCCCTGCTCAGCCAATTGCTCGGCAGCCGCGACTGCCATCTCCACAAGAGGACCTAGAGCGACGATCGCGCCGTCGGTTCCCCAGCGTATAATTTGGCCCTTGCCAAGCTCGATAGGCTGCTTGGAATAGCCGAAATCCTTAGCATTCGCTTTAGGGTAACGAATCGCTGTTGGATAGTCTTGCTGCAAAGCAAAGTCGAGCATCGCAGTTAGCTCGGGACCATCGGCAGGAGCCATCGACACGATGTTCGGAAAGACTCGCATGTATCCCACATCGAACACGCCGTGGTGAGTTGGTCCATCGGCACCGGCTAAACCTGCGCGGTCCAACATCATCACCACAGGCAAGTTCTGCAATGAAACCTCTTGGAAGATCTGATCATACGAGCGCTGTAGGAACGTGCTGTAGATGGCAACGATCGGCTTGAGCCCCACCTTAGCTTGTCCAGCAGCAAAGGCTACCGCGTGCGACTCGCAAATCCCAACGTCAAAAAAGCGATCGGGAAACTCGTCTCGCACCGGCTCCAGCTTGTTGCCCTGGCACATGGCCGCGGTCATAACAGTCACCGTTTTGTCGCGGCGCATCGCGCCACCGATCGCATCGCGTGCAAAGTTCGTGAAAGCTGGCGCACTTCCGCCGCTTTTCACTTTGGCTTCGCCCTCTTGATCTTCGAAGGCTGGTGGTGCATGGAAAAACACAGGGTCTTTAGCCGCTGGTTGGTAGCCGTGCCCCTTTTCCGTCACCACGTGCAGTAGCACTGGACCGGGCTCGTTATCCAGCATCTTCAAATACTTGCGCATCAAGCCAATGTTGTGCCCATCGATCGGGCCAACGTAGCGAATGCCTAACTCTTCAAACAGCATTCCTCCGTGCAAACCGGCCTTGATACCCTCTTTGATCTGGGCAAGCATCCGTTCAGCCGGATCGCCCAAGACGGGCACATGCGCCAACATCTTGACGACCTCTTGCTTGAAGCCCGTGTAGAAAGGATTCGATCGCAATCGATCCATGTAACGAGCCATCGCACCAACGCGGGGGCAGATGCTCATGCGATTGTCATTCAAGACAATCAACATCTTGCTCTTCAGCTCGCCAGCGTTGTTGAGCGCTTCAAAGACGATACCCGATGGAAAGGCACCGTCGCCGATCACAGCAACGCTGCGTCGCTCAGGCCGACCACTTAAGTCATCACCGCTCTTCAAGCCAACTGCGGTCGAAACACTGCAACCTGCGTGGCCCGTCATGAACAGATCGTATTCACTCTCGGCGGGATTGGGGAAGCCCATCAAGCCGCCACGAGTTCGAATCGTGTTGAACTGGTGAAAGCGTCCTGTGATCAGCTTGTGAGGATAGATCTGATGACCAGTATCCCAAATCAATCGATCCTTGCGAAAGTCGTAGACGCTATGCAATGCTAAGCAGAGTTCGACCACTCCCAAGTTCGAAGCAAAGTGGGCGGTGCGAATACTCAGCAAACCACACAGCACCTTACGGATCTCGTCAGCAGCCTGCTCCAACTCCGTCAAGCTCATCGAATGCAGGTCGACGGCAGTTTGAATTCGCTCGAGAATCGGAAACTCACTCATCTTTGAATCCATGGGAGGCATTTATCTTGTGTGAATCTTTTCGGCCTCAGCAGTCGCAATCTTGGTATCAAAATCGCGGTAGCCTGACGCGGAATGCTCGTGTTTTGATCAACTCTTGCGATCAACGATGTATTGGGCAAGTGCCACTAGTTTACTTCCTCCACCGGAAAACACCGTTACTGCTTGGCGAGCCTGATCAATTAACTGATTGGCAAGCTGTCGCGACTGGGCAACCCCTAACAGCCCAGGATAGGTTAGTTTACCTAAATGGGAGTCCTTTCGGGTGGATTTGCCCAAATGTTCGCTGGTACTCTCAACGTCCAGACAGTCGTCGATAATTTGAAACGCCAGACCGATAGCTTGACCATAATCGGATAAAGCCTTTATCTGAGTTGAGTTCGCCCCAGCGATTACCCCCCCTAAATGTAGACTTGCCTCGATAAGTGCGCTGGTTTTGCGGCGGTGGATTTTTTTGAGGAATTCCAGGGGATCGCGAGTCATTTCAGCGATCTCACCAAATCGTCCTTCGGCTGACAAATCGTCTACCTGCCCGCCGACTAGGTAGGCTCGACCGGCAAACTTCGACAAAATCCGACAGCATTGAAACGCAACCGCCTCGGGCAGCTCGTTACAAATCGTCTCAATTGCCAACATCTGCAGACTGTCCCCAGCCAGAATTGCCGTTGCCTCGTCGAACTGAATATGGCAAGTCGGTTGACCGCGACGGAGATCGTCATTGTCCATCGCCGGC